>DASUFH010000094.1:0-11078 GCA_036274645.1 Terriglobia bacterium | reverse complement strand
GTCGACGCCTTCATTCCCAAGCCGGTCGATTTCAACCGTCTCCTGGACCTCGTCCAGCGCTATTGCGGCCCATCAGAACGGGCGTGACCTCCGTTTCAGGGGGGCAACGAATGAGTTCAAACAGGTTCCAGCATTGCATTTGGCGAGTATGGGAACGATTCTTCAAACTCACGGAATCTTTTGGGGCGCGTCTTCTTGGAGTGTCCATTCTGGCTGCTCTCGGTTTTCTGACCGTTTATGCGTTGCAGGGTACTCATGCCTCCCAGATCCCGGTTGTCACGATCATCGACGCCATATTGATGGCGCTTTGCGGCGGAGCGGGACTCGGTTTCTTATACACATTGCTTTTAGGCGCCGCCATCGACTACTTTTTTATTCCCCCCATCGGGCAGGCTTTGGCTACCAGTGAAGCCAAGGAGCGCTACTTTCTTGTAACGCTGACCGCTGCGTTGGTCGGACTCCTGGTCTCGTCTCTCAGGATGGCATTTCAGAGGAGCGATTCAGCCGTTCGCGTAGCTGAGACGGCTGTTCGAGATCGAGATGAAATGGTTGCAGTGATCTCTCACGAACTGAAAAACCCGATCACCGCATTGCAAACCGGGACGGCCCTGATCCAACGCCTGATTCCACGAGTTCCGGAAAACGAACAGGTGGTGAATTTGGTTGAGAAGTTGCCTCTGTCGATCCAGCGGATGAGCGCTTTAGTTTCGGATCTGCTCGATCTCGCCCAACTCGAAGGGCGTGCGTTGAAGCTGGCTCCGTCGGACTGCTCTCTTATCGAGATCGCGCAGGAAGTCGTCGCCTCGTCTGCTCCAATGGCCGTGGATAAATCCGTGGACCTTCGCATCACGGAGTTTCCGTCGGAAACAATGGCGTTTTGTGACCGTAATCGGACAGCGCAGGTTCTTGCCAATCTGTTGAGCAATGCGATCAAGTTCACAGACGCAGGCGGGAAAGTTCTTGTTTCTGCCCGGAGAAGAGCCGATCAGGTCGAAATCAGTGTGGTGGACACCGGACGAGGAGTTCCGCAGGACTGTCTCCCATACGTGTTTGACCGCTTTTGGCAGGCCAAAGATACGGCGTACAAGGGGACCGGGCTGGGGCTCGCCATCGCGAAGGGGCTGGTGGAGGCTCAAGGTGGAACGCTGAAGGTCACGAGCGAGGTGGGTCATGGAAGCTGTTTTTATTTCACGCTGCCGGGGCCATCTTCCGCTAAGAAACCCGCCTGAGCGGCGCCATTTTGCCAATTCCTGCAGGCATCGACGGTCTGTGAACGGGCGCATGGAGAGCGCTGAGTCCATCAAGACGGCGCTGGAAATGGTCGATCCGATCCTGCGGTGGCACATTGAGCCGTAAACGATGGGAGCCGCGCAATGATATCGGCGTTGTTCGAGGCGCTAAAAGCAAAGCCACTGAAATGGTTGCTAATCGTCATCATTGCCGGTTTCATGCTTGCCGCCGCGATCAGCCTCTCCGTGATGCGGACGACCCAGGCCCGGGTCCAGCTGGTGGCCCAGGACGCATTGATCGACATCGCGCGTGTCCACCAGTTGCGGCAGGACATCGCTGAGCGACGGATGCTGGTGAGCTCGCACATACTGGAAAGGAACCCCGCTGAGAAGCGGCTCATCGAGATCGAGTTGGTTAAGGCAGCGGCGCGCATGGATGCCGCTGCGGCGGAATATCGCAGGCGTCCTGACGGGAGCGAACTCGAAGGGTGGCGGGAACTGGAGCGGAAACTCGCGGCCGTTCGGCCCAAAACCGAAAGAGTTATTGAACTCTCGCGGCGAAATCGGCCTGACCAGGCCCGCGCCGCAATGAAAGCGACAGAGCCGGACTTCAACAGTATCGATCGGGTCGCCGAGTCGCTGGTGAGTCTTACCCGCGTTGCCGCGGACCGGGAGATCGAACAAATCCGGACGTTGAACCGGCGCGCAACCATGACCCTGGCGGCGCTGGCGCTTGTCTGGGGCGTGTCGGCCACGGCGGCGGCAAGATGGGTGGCGCAACTTCTTCGACAGCGGCAGCGGGATATGGAGCAAGCCAGGGAATTGCTGGAGGAACGCAACCGCGATCTCGACGCGTTCGCCGGCCAGGTGGCGCACGATCTGCGCGGCCCTTTAACGACGATCAGTCTGGCCGCATTCCTGCTCGCCACGCCGAAGGTATTCGAAGGGGATTCCGGCCGGATACTCCTCCGCGCCGTCAAGCGCATGGAAACCACGATCGACGACCTGCTGACGCTGTCACGTGTTCGAGGAGAAGGCGCCATCGCGCAGTGCAACGCTGCAAATTCGGCGGCGACCGCTGAAGAACAGTTGCGGCCGGCCGTAGAGGCTGTAGGAGGGTTGCTTCGCGTAGAGGTGGAGGCTGCGCTGGTGGCGTGCAACGAAGGGTTCCTTCGCCAGGTCTTCTGGAACCTTGGTGAAAACGCCGTCAAATATCGCCGCGCCGATGTCCGGCTGGAAATCGACATTCGTGGTCGTGTCATTTCCCGCGCTTACGAGTTCGTTGTAACCGATAACGGGATTGGAATGTCGCCATGGGAGGCGCGTCAGGCATTCGACCCATTCTTCCGGGGAAAGCAGGCGCAGTCCAGGCAGGGGACCGGTCTGGGTCTTTCGATCGTAAAACGGGCCATCGAAGTTAGTGGCGGATCAGTTTCCATCGAGTCCACTCCGGGGCAGGGGACGACATTCCGAATCGTGCTTCCGCTGGTTGAAAGCAAGGCCGCGTGATTACGTTACCCGGAGCCCGAGGTCATCTTTAGATCTCGGTCGCATGGGGCGGGTAAGGTCGGCGCCAACCGAAACGTCTGGTCTTGTGTTGGAAAGCGGTGACCTCCTTCGGCATAGCCTGTCGAGCGCCTCTACGATCCTTTCTGTTGGGTCTCGCCTGCGTGATTCTCTGGATACCCGGCGCCCGCGCAGAAGCCGCTGACGGATCTGGATGCGCTGATGAAAGCGGCGTTGGCGCGGCGCCGGCAGGGACGCGCCGCGCGCGACTACATTCTCGATGAGATCGAGCGGGGTGAAGCGCTCGGTCCGCGCCGTCGACGATTCCTGCCCGACCTTGGACCGTTGACCCTTTCTGCAGCAGACCCGCGGACCCGAGCGCACGACAGCGTATTTCTGGGCTATACTCGCCGGCCATGGCGTTACGGGCTTATGCCGGTCTGGTTCGGAAATACGGGGCGCTCGACTTCTCCAAGATTGTTGCTGAGCGGATCCTGCGGCGGCTGACCGGGGGCGCTCTGAGCGCCGTTTTCTTCAGGCGCGCGATGAAGAGCGGGGTGGTGTATTTCGGAGAACATCTCGGAGCGCGCCAGGGGGTCATGCGGCGGCATTTCTACATGTACAGCCTCGCCTGCCAGGAAATTGCCCGGGATCGATCACACCGTTTTCAAGTGCTCGAAGTCGGCAGCTACGCCGGCGCCAGCGCCATCACGTGGGCGCTCGCTATCCGGGAGCGGCACGACCGGCCGGGGCTCGTGATTTGCGTCGATCCCTGGCGCAATTACCTCAGCGAGGAAGACATTGCGGGAAGCGCCACTCCGGATGTCCTGCGCGACATGGCCGCGGCGCTCGAGGATGGCAAGGTTTTCGCTCTTTTCGAACATAACGTTCGCGCCGCTCATTTGTCCGACATCATCAGCCCGTTGAAGGGCCGGTTTTCAGAGGTGGCCTCTTCGGTTTCGCCGGAATCGTGCGACATCGTCTATGTGGATGCCAACCATGGGTACTCCGCGGTGCTGAGCGACCTGCATCTTGCGGCGGGTCTGACGCGGCCAGGCGGAGTGCTCTGCGGCGACGATCTGGAAGCGCAGTGGCCGGATCTGGATCGCGACTATTGCGAGTCGCGCGTGATGAGGGATCTGGTTGTCGATCCGAAGAGCGGCGAGTTTGTTCATCCGGGTGTCAGCAAGGCGGTCTGGGACTTCTTCGGCGCGAAGGTGTCGAGCTGGAACGGTTTCTGGGCGATGCGCAAGACAGTGGATGGCTCCTGGGCGCCCGTTACGCTGCCCGCCGCCTTTTCCCGATCTCAGATTCCGATCCACCTGAAATGGTGGAAGACCAAGGCTCAGGCGGGACTGTTGGTTCGTCCGCGAGCCAAGGTTGAACTTTCCTCCAACGGATAGCCCTGCCGGGACGAGTCGCCTGCCGGTTCCCCAGGGTCCAGGGGGCGAACGATTTTCCAACGGATAATCCAGACCAGAAGTCCGAGAAACGCCGCAATGCCGGCGCTCTGCGCTCCGAAAACCAGGCGTTGCTTCCAGTCGATGTATTGAAACACGATTCGGCTCCTGCCCGGGGGCGCGACGACCGCCTTGTAAGCCAGGTCCGACCGGAACACGGGCGAGCGCTCCCCATTCACCCGCGCCTCCCAACCGTCGTTCCAGCCGTCACTGTACGTCATGATGACCGGCGCCGCGGTCGGGTTGTCGACGTCAAACTCGGCGAGGTTCGATGTGAATCGGATAATGCGGGCCGAGACGTTTGCAGTCATGGGGCCGGCGCCGACGAGCGACGCCTCGTTGCATTCCCGGGCCCCCGGCAGTGACGCCCTGTCGGCGCTGATCAGCACCGGTGTCCGGGCGTCGTAGGCCGCGTTCCGGATGAGTTCTCCCGCCTGCGGAACATCGGGACAGAGAATTGCCGCCGGCGCGAACCGGATTTTCGGTTCGCTAAACCCTCCCAGTCTGGAAAGAACCCTGTCCGAATCGGGCGGGTGCAGAGGCGATCCCGGTTCGACATACTTCGACAGGTCGTTTCCCAGTCGCTCGCGGAAGAGTGAATCCACGGCAGTCGACCAGAAGACGGTTCGACCGGCCGTTCGATACGCGTCCACCATCCAGAGCAGATCCTGTGACCAATAGCGTTCGCCGACCATGGGTCCGAGGCTTGGGGCGAAGATGGGGAGGCGTTTGTTTCCCTCGGAATCCGGCGACTCCATTCGCTGCGCGAAGTAGGGCAGTGGAGTAAATCGGAAGAGGGCCGATTCTTCCCGGGCCATCGCGACCGTCCGCAGCCTCATTTCGTAAAACCCGTAAATGGAGACGTCGGCAAAGAGCAGGACGACCGCCGCCCAGGCCACGATATTTCGCGTCTTGAGACCGAAGCGCCCGACAAAGATCAGTGTCAGGATCGACAGCCATGCCAGCAGAATAAACGCGGCGTCGAGATACAGGCGTGAGTGGGGAACGTTATAGGCGGTATGCGCCGGCAGTCCTCCCGGGCCCATCGCTTCGAAGAAGATGCCGAGTTTGCCGCTCTTGACGGCAAAGTAGATGAGCAGGCCAATCCATGCCCATGTCGTGAGGGTCAGCAGCAGCGCGCGTCCCCACTGAAAGAAGGGGTAGGGCCTGTAGATAAGGCGGTCGAGGGTCGCGCCGGCCAGAAGGATCGCGAATACCTTGGCCACAGGCGACAACAGGGCGAGATGCCGGAAGTATTTTGCCATCGGCCAGAGGTAATACACGACGGTGGCCACGGGACTCGCGGTCGCAACCAGCAGCGCTCCCAGCGCAAGGCTCGCAAACATCTTTTGCGCGCCCGTCATCTTTCCCGAACCGATCGTGATCACGGTCAGACCGGCGATCAGGAACCCGCCGAACAGCGTGAAGTCCAGATGTGGGGTGAGTGACGTGAAGAACTGGTTCCATCCGCGCAGGTCCGTGTAGCCGGCATAGGTCAGAAACGTCACGAGCGCCACCCGGCCGTCCGCTTCGCGCGCGCTGCCGATGAACTGGATATCGGAACTCGCGCCCCGCAGCCAGAACATCTCCACCCCAAGAGCCGCTCCGATGAGGCCGCATAGCGCCAGCCCGGCGAAACTGAATCGCAGGCGGGCCCACAACGCCGACCGCGCGGGCCGTCGCGTGAGCGTCAGGCAGGCGTAGAAAAAAACGACGAGGGCCGTCATCGGCAGGTAGTAGGCAAGGTTGCCAAAAGTCTGAAGAAAGAACAGCAGGCACAGGCCGACCAGCCATCGCCAGCGGAAATCCACGATGCTGCGGCGCATGAGAAACAGCAACATGGGCAGGGCCACGAAGGCGTGAAAATTCCACCATGGCTGGGTGTACCAGATGCTCGTGGTTGCGACAGCGGCGCTGACGGCAAATACCGCCGCCCGCGTCCGGAAATGTTCCGAAGCGAGCAGCCAGGTTCCCGCCAGCAGTGTCAGCCGCTCGAGAAAAAGGAGGAAGTAAAAGATCGGCAGAAACTGCCGGAATCGAAACAGACGCGACAGGAGCATCACGGCGGAATCGAAAATTCCGCCCTGAACCGCGTACCACCACGCGCTCGGCGAGCCGTGGGTCATGTACGGCATCCACTGCGAAAGCTCGCCGTTTCGAACAAAGTCGTTGAAGAAGTAGTACTTCAGATAGAAATACTGGAAGCCGTCATGCCCGGCGGGAATCCTGCGCGATACCGTCAGATACACGCACCAGATCAGTTCAGCGGCGGCTAAAAACAGGAACGGCCCGTAGCGTTTCAGACGCGATGCCGCAGCCGCAATCGTGGACATCATCATCGGGTCAGGGCAAGGCGAACGAGAAAGAGATCGTCCAGATGCAGGCAGTCATCGTCATTGCGCGTGTTCGTGATTAATGAGCGTGACGCGCCAGTCTCTGTTGTCACGCCATCGCCGGTGCAGAATAGCGGGTTCGGCGCGCCCGCGCCACAGCTGTTTTTCCAGCTTCCCCCTGGAGTTTGGACATTTGCCGTCAGCCTGGGCCACTGAATTCATAGACCGCCCCTGCAAGCAGGCACAGAATGTCTCGTTATTCAAAGCTGACGAACGCGTCCGTCTGCTGGCTCCAGATGGCCTGACCCGCGTATGCTATACGGCATTCCACGGCGATCAAATATGGCCAGATTTCACGCGCTTCTCCTGGTGGCAGTCCTGTTGTTTGCGGTCGACGCTCCGGCCCGGCAATCGTCTTTCGTCCGGTTTCCGGCCAGCAACGCGTCCAACATCAATCCGGACACACATCTCGTCCTCGCGTTTTCCAGCGAGCCCCGGATCGGCCGATCGGGGCAGATCCGCATCTATGACGGGTCGACCGACAGAGTCGTCGACACTCTCGATCTGAGTATCCCGCCGGGGCCGACCGACCGCGCCCAGGGGCCCGCGGCCCCGTATACTCCGGCGCCGTACCAGTACGAGTCCCGGAGCGTGACGAACGCCAACACGGTTCCCGGCACGCCGTCGGGCGCGGCCCTGCCGACGCCGCGGGACTACCAGCTGTCGATCATCGGCGGGTTCAGCGATGGCTTTCATTTCTATCCGGTGATCGTCCATGGCAATGAAGCGACGATTCACCTGCATCACAATCTGCTGGAATACAACAAGACGTACTATGTCCAGATCGATCCCGGCGTTCTGAGCGTTGCCGATGGCAGCTTTACCGGAATCGGCGGAAAACAGGGCTGGAGATTCTCCACAAAGACGGCGCCGCCGCCGGACTCCTCGCGCCTGGTGGTTGCGCTGGATGGAACCGGCGATTTCAACACGGTCCAGGGCGCCATCGATTTCGTGCCCGACAGGAGTCGGAATCACGCCACGATCTTCATCCGGAACGGCGCATACGAGGAGATCGTTTACTTTCGCAACAAGTCGAACGTCACATTTCTGGGCGAGGATCGCGACAACGTCGTCATCCTGTACGCCAACAACGAGGTGTTCAACCCCCACCCGTCGAACATCAGCACCAACGAGTGGCCGGGAACGTTCCCATCGCGCCGCGCCGTATTCATGGCGGACAACTCCAGCGACATTCAGCTGGTGAATCTGACGATACGAAACACGACGCGTGGCCAGGCCGAGGGGCTCCTGTTGATGGGCGAGCGATACATCGTGAGCCATGTCACAGTCGTCGGTTCCGGCGACGCGCTGCAGGCGAACGGTCCCGTTTATCTCACCGACAGCCGGATCGTGGGCGATGGCGATACCATCCTGGGGCGCGGCCCGGCGTTCTTCAATCATTGCGAACTGGAGTCGCGTGGAGTGTTCATGTGGATCCGCAATACCGACGCCAATCACGGCAATGTCTTTCTGAATTCGACATTCCGAAAGCTGGGCGGGGGAACGACCGAACTGGCGCGCGCGCCGATTAACAACGGCCGGGGGTATCCGTTTGCGGAGGCGGTTCTGATCAACGCGACGCTGGACGGGATCAGTCCGGCAGGGTGGGGCGCGATGGGTGGAGACACGGCCAACATGCGCTACTGGGAATTCAACAGCAGGGACCTCGAGGGCCGGCCGATCGACGTCTCGTTGCGTAAGCCGGAATCCCTCCAGCTCACGATGGAGAAGGACGCCGAGACGATTGCCAATTACGGCCGGCCGGAGTATGTGCTGGGCTGGAAGCCGGCTATGGCGCCGGTGATTCTGCGGCAGCCCGAGGGGGCGACTGTAGAGGCCGGGCAGACGGTTGCGCTTGCGGCGCGGGTTGCTGGAATTCCCGAAGCGACGGCGCAGTGGTTCAGAAACGGGGTTCCCATTCCCGGCGCCACGCAGCCGGCGCTGGAGATCCGGAACATCCAATCCGGCGACGTCGGCCGTTACACGGTCGCGCTGGCGAATGCTTCAGGCAGCGTCACGAGCCGCGCTGCCGTTGTGATCATCCGATAGGAGGCGCCGATGCCTGCATTCGACTTGTCGAGACGGGAGTTCATGAAACTGGCGGCGGCCCTGCCGCTGGCCCGCCCAATCCAGTCGCCGGACCCGTGGGACGAAATGAAGGCGATTCTCGGCCGCGTCCGAGAGCCGGTGTTTCCCGCGCGCGATTTCGACGCGGCCCGGTACCCATCCATCAACGACGCCATCGAGGCCTGCAGCCAGGCGGGCGGCGGTCGGGTCGTGGTTCCTGCCGGCTCGCAAACAATTCCACCCATCCGTCTGCGGAGCCGCGTGAACCTGCATTTGCCGGAGGGAGCGGTCCTCAGGTTCACGACCGATCCGAAGGCGTATCTGCCGGTGGTCTTCACACGCTGGGAAGGCACGGAGTTGATGAACTACTCCCCGTTTGTCTATGCATTCGACCAGGAAAACATCGCCATCACCGGTTCGGGAACGCTCGACGGGCAGGCGGGCGCCGCGCAATGGTGGAACTGGACGCGTCAGGCCGGGGCCGCGCGAACCCGGCTGATGTCCATGGGCGCGAGCGGTGTTCCGGTGGCGGAGCGGGTGTTTGGCGAAGGATCGTTCCTGCGTCCGAATTTCATTCAGCCGTACCGTTGCCGCAACGTCTTCATCGACGGCGTCACGATCGTGAACTCGCCGATGTGGGAGATCCACCCGGTGCTCTGCTCCAACGTGATCGTTCGCGGGGTCTCCATCGTGAGTCACGGCCCCAACAACGACGGCTGCAACCCCGAGTCGTGCCGCGATGTGCTGATCGAGAAGTGCTCCTTCGATACGGGCGATGACTGCATCGCCCTGAAGTCCGGCCGCAACAACGACGGCCGCCGCGTCGGCGCGCCCGTGGAGAACGTCATCGTTCGGGATTGCGTCATGAAGGATGGACATGGCGGCGTCACGATCGGCAGCGAGATTTCCGGCGGCGCGCGCAATATCTTCGCCGAACGCTGCCGCATGGACAGCCCGCAACTCGATCGCGCGCTGCGCATCAAGACGAACTCGGTGCGGGGCGGCGTCATCGAGCGGGTCTTCCTGCGGGATATCACGATCGGCCAGGTCCGTGAAGCGGTCGTGGCCATCGATTTCAACTACGAAGAAGGTGACGCGGGCCAGTATCCGCCGGTGGTTCGCGATATCGATGTCCGGAACACGACCAGCCAGAAGAGCAACTACGGTTTGCTCCTGAGAGGGTATCCCCATTCACCGATCACCAATGTCCGTCTGTCGGACTGCCGGTTTGACGGCGTCGCGCGCGCGGATGTGCTGGACAATGTGAAGGACGTCGCGCTGGCCAATGTCGTGATCAACGGGAAAGTCTTCAACGAGACGATTACCCGTTAGCGTACATCTCAGGTAGTTAACAAGATTTAACGTGATGGCCGATGGTTCATGCCCAATATGTCTGTGCGGGGGGAATCATAAAATGCGATTTAAATTGCTCATAGCGGCAATGTTGATGCTGGCGTGCGGCACGGTCGTCTTCGCACAACGAGGCGGTCGGGGCGGTCGCGGTTTTCGCGGCGGGTCCGGCGGAGATCCCGGAGCGGGCGCCTCGAACGGCTCCGATAGTTTTCGGGGGCGAGGTGGCCGCGGTTTTCGCGGTGGATTCGGCGCCGGGTCCGCCAACGCGGATAACGGCGGCGACCAGGACGGGTTTCGCGGTTTTGGGCGTGGCAGCCGAGGCGGCCGCGGTGGTTCCGGGGGCCGCGGCGGTCGGGGCGGTCGCGGTGGATTTGGCGGGTTCGGTGGCGACAGCGGCCGAGAGGCCGGCAATGACGTCGGCCGCCAGGATCGCGGGGGATTCGGTGGCCGCGGTGGATTCGGCGGTCGCGGCGGTGGGGGCCGTGGCGGATTTGGCGGCCGAGGTGGTCGCGGCCGTGGCGGACGCGGCTGATCTTTCCGATTGGATTTCCCGAAACAGACTATCGGTTTTCCGGCCGGGGATGAGTCCCCGGCCGCCACGCCGTCCGCGAGTGGATGGCGTGGCGTTTAACTCTCCCATCTGGGGATTCGTCGCAGCAGCGTCACGCAACACGACGCGTGAGTGTCGGCCCCGAAACGCACAACGGAAGCATTTTGGTGTTCCACGAACCGCCCCGTCTGCGGCCATTATGGAGGCAGGCATTTTCTTTATGGCCGCAGCCACCCCGCCTTCGCCAAGGCGGGGAATCCGCGCTTCAATAAGGTTACTCACACTTCGTGTACGTCAATCCACTGAGACGAAGCGGCAGATTCGAGACGTAAACGTGAAATTCACTGGCCTAAGCTGTCGGCAAAAGTCCAAACTCCAGGGGCGGTCATAGAAGCTGTGAATGAATTGAAGAAGGGCAGCGGTGGCTGCCCTTCCTCAATTTTTTTGGCAGAAGGGACCGGAGGTGTACCGGTCGGGCGTGAGAATGGCTGCCATGGCAATGTCAGATTCGGCGAACCTG
>DASUFH010000093.1:0-4603 GCA_036274645.1 Terriglobia bacterium | reverse complement strand
TCCGTTCAACTCACCGCCAGTTCTTCTTCCAACAGCTGCCGCCGGTGCAGGTCCGCGTAATAGCCACCGCGGCGGACGAGCGAATCGTGTGTGCCGTGTTCGACGATGGAGCCCTTGTCGAGGACGACGATTTCGTCGGCGTCTTTCACGGTGGAGACACGGTGGCTGATCAGAATCGACGTCCGGTTCAGCATGACGCGGCGGAGTTCTTCGAGGATGCGCTCTTCGGTGTACGTATCGACGCTGGAGAGCGAGTCGTCGAGAATCAGGATCTTCGGATCGCGAATCACGGCGCGGGAGATCGCGGTCCGCTGTTTCTGACCGCCGGACAGCGTGATGCCGCGCTCGCCGACGACGGTATCGAACCCGGCGGGAAACTCTTCGATATCGATATCGATGCTCGAGATACGCGCCGCGTGAGTGACCTGCTCGTCGGTGGCGTCCTCGACACCGAAAGCGATGTTCTCGCGGATCGTCTCGCCGAAGAGGAACGTGTCCTGGGGAATGAATCCGATCGATCGGCGCAGCTCGGCAAGCGGAATGTCTTCAATGGGCACGCCATCGATGAACAACGTGTGCGGCGGCGCGTTGTACAGGCGCGGGATCAGCTGCACAAGCGACGACTTCCCCGATCCAGTGGCGCCGACAATCGCAACGGTCTTGCCGGCCGGGACCCGAAGCGAGATGTCGCGCAGCACGGGCTCGCCGTCGTAGGCAAACGTCAGGTTGCGGAACTCGATCTCGCCGCGGACGACGAAGTCCGGGCGGACGTTCTCGCTATCGCTGATTTCAGAAGGGGCGTCGAGGATGTAGTTGAGACGCTCCATCGATGCGCGTCCGCGTTCGAGCAGGTTCACGACCCAGCCCAGAGCAATCATCGGCCAGGCGAGCATGCCGAGGTACACCGTGAATGCGACGAAACCGCCGAGCGAGATCTGCTGGGCGACGACCTGCCATCCGCCGTAGAGCAGAACAATAACGATGGCGAGTCCGATCGTGAACTGCATGATCGGATAGAAAATGCTGGTCACGTTGATCAGCTTGTAGTTCCGCTCGACCAGCGCGAGGTTCATGCCCTCGAAATCCTCGATTTCGCGAAGCTCCTGGACGAACGCCTTGACGACCCGCACGCCGGCCATGCTTTCCTGGACGCGGGCGCTCAGATCGGCGAGCTTGGATTGCGATTCCTCGGTGAGACGGTGGATTCGCCGGCCGAACCGCCGGACGCCGTAGGAGACGAACGGCAGCGGGACGAAGGCCAGGAGCGTCAGCTTCCAGCTGATGGTGAACATCAGGGTCGCGGCGAACAGCGTGGTGACGATGGTGTTGGCGGAGTACATGATCCCCGGGCCAAGCAGCATCCGGACGTTGCTTAAATCGTTGGTGGCGCGGGACATGAGATCGCCGGTGCGGTTCCGCCGGTAGAAGGACAGCGGGAGGATCTCCAGCCGTTGGAAGACGTCGTTGCGGAGGTCGTATTCAATGTCGCGGGAAACGCCGATCAGGAGCCACCGCATGGCAAACCGGAAAATGCCTTCGAAGACCGTCAGACCAACAATAAGACAAGCGTAGTAGAAGAGCTTTTCGCGGGTGACGGACTCGTAAAGGCTGTCGACCGCTTCCTTCATGATCCACGGGGTGGCGATGAGGAAGAGGTTCGTCGCCAGAATGCAGATAAACCCCAATAAAATCGGTTTCTTACGGCGGGTTAGGTAGGGTACCAGCCGGGTGAGAAAGCGCCATTTCTTGAGATCCCGCTCCGGCATGATGCGTCAATAGTACTATTTGCGGGAAAAGAGTTGGCCTGGATTGTTTGCCCCGGGCGTCCCCTTGCGACCCCTGACATCCCATTCCGAAACATTGTGGGCGGTCACAGACCGCCCCTACAAGGGACGGGGGACAGCCTGAAAAAGTTTTAAACCCGCGAGGCGGGGGTTCTGTCCAACGAGGAGTCGGAAAGGACTATGAACCCATGGCGGAGACATTGACCGTTCCTGTACCGATGAGCGCGCACGAAGCGGACGCGGATCGCAACGAAGACCTGGCTCTGGTCCAGCAATACCTGGCCGGCGACATGCGGGCGTTTGACGCCCTGATGATCCGGCACGAGCGTCAGGTGTACCGTGCCTGCTACCGATTCGTAAACAATCGCGAAGACGCGATGGACCTGGCGCAGGAAGTCTTCATCAAGGCGTTTGAGAACCTGGCGTCGTTCCGGTCGGAGGCCAGCTTCAAGACGTGGATCTATCGCATCGCGATCAATCACTGCATCAACCACGTCCGGAAGAACGCGCGGGAATTCGTCGAGATGAAGGAATCGACGGCGCGGATTCAGCCGACCGTGCAGGCGGACATGGAAGACGTCCAGAAGCGCGAGCAGCTGCGAAAACTGGTAAAAACACTGCCGCCGAAACAGAAGGCGATTCTGGAACTGCGCATCCATGAAGAGTTAAGCTACGAGGAAATCGCGCGCATGTCGGGACGGTCCGTATCGACAATCAAGGCGACCGTGTTCTTTGCGCTGGCCAAGCTGAGAAAGCTCGTTGGCGCAAACGCAGGTGGAGCATAGAGACGAAGCCATGATTTTTGGACATCTCAAAGCGGCAGACTTCACGAATCTGATCGAGGGCGAGACCATCGCGCCGCGACGGCAAAAGCACCTCGATGGATGCGCCCGCTGCCAGAATCAGTTCAAGGGCGTGGAGGGCATGTTCCGCTCAGTCAGTGAGATCGAAGACGAACCGCTGGAGCCCGATTGGTCGGAATTCCGTGACAGTGTTCGCGAGCGGATGCTGGCGCGGTCCGCTGTCCGCAGCGCGGAGGTGAAGCGCTGGGCGCCGTGGAAACTGGTTCCGGCTGGAGCGGCGCTGGGAGCGGCGATCGGAATCGGGTTGCTGCTGCACTCGTACATGGATTCAAAGCAGGCACAGCCGGTGGATCCGGCGGTGGCGGTTGAGAGTCTCGCCGATGCGCAAGACGTGTGGGTGCGCGCCAGCGCATTCGAAGACATCATGACGCTCGGTCCGGAAGAATCGGAACGGTTCAGGGAACTGCTGGAGCAGGAAGTGGCGGGAACCCGGGAAACGCGGGGAACGCGGGAAACGATTGTGGAGCAATGAAAGTTCTTGCGGCATTGGCGCTGGGTTTCGTGGTGATGGTTCCCGCTGTCCAGGCGCAGCGGCCCCAACGGCCACAACAACAGCGGCCTGCTCCGGCGGCCCGGACCGCACAGGTGCAACAGCGGTTGCAACCGCGCGATGCCACCGGTGGCAACCGGCCGCGGGCGGCCGCGGCGGCGGCGAATCCCAATTCCAGTGACGATCTTCTGCTCGCGTTGTACATCAATGAGTTTCAGCGCCAGGTCGGGGTTAGCGACGCGGATCTGAAGAATAAGTTTCGGCCGGTGCTGATGCGGTGGCTGCAGCAGCGGCGGAATGTCGTGAATCGAAGAAATGACGCGGTGATGACACTGCGGCAGCTGCTGGCGTCCGGCGCGCCGGCAAGCGAAATTACGCGGCAGATCCAGGAAGTGGATCAGGCGGAGAATCAGACGCGAAATGCGGAACGCCGGCTGTTGAATGAGATTGACCCGTTGCTGACGCCGGTCCAGCAGGGGAAGTTCAGAGTCTTCCAGGTGGATATGGAGCAGCGGCTGAAAGATCTGCTGGAGACGGCCCGAGCGGGAAGAGGCCGGTAGTTAAAGACCAGCCTGATTGTTTGGCGGCGCCTGTCGCTACTCTTATTTCAATCTCAACGCATGTGTGGCCTCAAATCGCTGTCGAGGCCGGCAATCATGTCGCGGGCTTCACCCGGGCAGAATTTGGCGCGCGGCGCCGGCAGCGAACCGTCGGTGACGAGTTTCCCGTAGTAGGGGGGATTCATTCCGTATACCCAGCAATAAATGTTGTATCGCCGCTGTTCGTCCAGAGGATGGTTGTCCCACGTCAGAGGTTCGTTTTCCCTGGCCAGCCGGCCGAATGCTTCCGCGGCCGCGAAGATCTGCTTTTCGCCGGCGATGGACCCGGACAACAGATAAACCGCGTATTGATCCGCCACGGTTTCCTGCTGCCCGTTGTATTTGATCTGGAGTTGATGGATCAGCGCGTGACCCACCTCATGGGCGAAGACGAAGGCCGTTGCGCCAACGGCCGATTCTCTCCGCGCCTCGGGGGTTTTCGCGGATTTGAAGATCTGGTCCATCTTTTCGAACCACTCGTCGCAGAGAGTGATTTCCTGGCTGGCCGGCGAGTAGAAGGCGTTCACCTGCCCACAGTGTCGAAGCGTGATCGGAACATTGCGAGGAAGCTTCAGGGACTTGTTCAAGTCGTTGGTGATCCCCTGCAGCGCGCCGGAATAGAAAAGGTCGGCCCGTGTTGCCGGAACAAGCCCGCCCGCTTCCGGTTTTCGCAAAAGGAATTGACCGGTCGCAGGCGCGAGCTGGACGTTACCGAGACGAGAACGCGTCGCGGGAATAACGAGCGGCGTGCTTGGACCGGGCAGTGGAGCTAACTGGCCTTGCCCGATCGGGCCGATCTTAATGGGCGGGGTTTGAGGCTGCGACTGCGCAGTCGGCTGGAAGACCTTCAAGCCGGACGGTTTTTCG
>DASUFH010000092.1:0-3277 GCA_036274645.1 Terriglobia bacterium | reverse complement strand
GGCGGAGAGAACGAGGTGACGAAGTGGAACTCGTCGACCTGGAAAATGTCGGCCACGGAACTCGCCGCCTGAAGGTGACCGTTGTGGATGGGATCGAACGTTCCGCCCAGGATTGCGATCCTCACGATTGGCCGGCGCTCTCGGAGGAGAGTATGCTGAAAACCTTGCGTTTCAACTCTTCGAGACCCTCACCTGTAACCGAAGAAATTCTAATCACTTCCATTCCGTTCTGTCCACACCATTGCTCCAGCTTGCGTGTCTTGTCGGGATCCGCGGCGTCGAGTTTGGTGGCGACCACAACTCTCGGCTTGGCGGCAAGCCCGGGATCGTACAGTTCCAGTTCACGCGCGATGGCTTTGAAGTCGTCGACGGGATCGCCGCTCATGACCGATACGTCCACCAGTTGAGCGATCACCCGGGTCCGTTCAATATGGCGAAGGAACTGTGTGCCCAGTCCATGTCCCTCGTGCGCGCCTTCAATCAACCCGGGGATATCGGCGACCACGAAGCTGTGATCAATGTCCATGGCCACCACGCCCAGATGCGGCTCCAGGGTCGTGAACGGATAGTCGGCGATCTTGGGACGCGCCGCGGAGATCCGGGAGATCAACGTGGACTTGCCGGCGTTGGGATACCCTACCAGCCCGACATCGGCCAGAAGTTTGAGTTCGAGTCGAAGTGTCTTTTCCTCGCCGGGCTTTCCGTCCTGGGCGCGTTTGGGCGTGCGGTTGACCGACGATGCGAAATGCGCGTTGCCGCGCCCGCCCCGTCCCCCGCGCGCGATGAGCACGCGTTCACTCGCGTCTGTGAAGTCGCAGAGGATTTCTCCGGTGGCTTCGTCTTTGACGACCGTGCCGAGCGGAACAGGGATTTCCAGATCGCCCCCGCTTTTCCCGTGGCGGTTCGAGCCTTCGCCGTGCCGTCCCCGTTCCGCCTTGAACGCGCGGTTGAATCGGAACCGGAGCAGGGTGTTTTCATGGGGATCGGCAACCAGGTAAATGCTGCCGCCATCGCCTCCGTCGCCGCCACTCGGACCGCCTCGCGGCACGAATTTCTCCCGCCGGAAAGCGATGCATCCGTGCCCGCCGGCGCCGGCCTTCACGATGATCTGGGCTTCATCGATAAACATCGATGAACAACACTGTGGTTGGAGAGAGCGGTTTGTTTCGGGTCAGCGTATACGCCATTCTTATTTGCCGGCGTGGATTCGTCGCCGGCGCTTTCATGCCTCGCCGCCGAAATTGTTTCCGGCGGGTAACGGGAGTATAGCCGACTCGGCCGGGTATTTGGCCTTCGCTATCCGATTCCGAGCCGGAAAGGTTTCCGTCTCCCGAATTCGGCCCGCCGGTATATCCTGCACAACATGGAGACGTTTGCTTTCGAGTCGGTGTGGCAGGACCTGGAGACTGAATACGGCCGCTCCAACCTGCGTTTCCCGAAGGAACTGATTCTGCTCGGGGGCGCTCCCGGCGCCGGAAAAGGCACCAACACGGCGTTTATCAGCCGCGCGCGAGGTCTGACCTGTCCGCCCATCGTCATCAGCGCGTTGCTGGATTCTCCGGAAGCGAAGGCCATCAAGGACGCCGGGCAACTGGTCGGCGATCGGGAGGTGGTGAGTCTCCTGCTGCGCGAGTTGCTGCGCGAGCAGTACCAGCACGGCGCCATTATCGACGGTTTTCCCCGGACCAACGTTCAGGTGGAGTGCCTCAAGCTGCTTGTCGACAAGATGCGCGAACTGTGGCGGGAGTTTTACAACACGCCATTGAGCATTCATTTCCGAAATCCGGTGATCCACATCATGGTGCTCTTCGTCGACGAGGCCGAGTCGATTGCCCGCCAGTTGAAGCGCGGACGCGAAACCCTGGCGCACAACGAGAAGGTCCGGCGCGCCGGTGTCGGCGATCGGCTCGAAGACCGGCCGACGGATCACGACGAGGCGCTGGCGCGCAAACGCTACGAGGCGTTCAAGGAGCAGACCTGGGACGCGCTGCAGTCCCTGAAAGAGATTTTTCACTATCACTTCATCAACGCGCAGGGCTCACTGGAGTCCGTGGAGCGGAATATCCTTGCCGAACTGCGCTATCAAAGCACCCTCGAGCTCGATTCCCGGACCGTCGACCAGCTGCGGAGTATTCCCGTGGCCAGTTCGATCATCGTTCACGCGCGTCAGGAACTGGTGAACCGCCTGGATGGATACGCTCTCGAACACTGCGATCTCTTTGCCAGAGTGATCGGCATCATCGAAAAAAAGATGATCCCGATCATCCTGCGGCACGCGATTTCCGGCGTTGCGCACATCAATACCGAGGATCCGGTTCTGGAGGATCCGCTGGCTCTGGCGATGCTGATCGATGTCTTTTCCGAGCGCGGTTATCACGCCGCCGTGGACATTCATCGGATTGACGTGCCGGAGCGCGTGGATCTCAAGACGGGCGTGATCCACTTCCGCATGAAGAAGGTCTATCGGATTCAAATCTGGTTTCAGGGGTCGGAGATCCGGCGAGGTTAGCGTCGTCGCTGACGGGGCGGAAGAATGGGGCGATCGAGTGAGAGCCGCGCCTGGTCAGGCGCGGCTCTCGCGTTTTAGTTTGCCGGCTGGATGCTGATGAAGCGGCCCGAGCGGCCCTTGTCTTCGAACTGGACGATACCGCTGATCTTGGCGAACAACGTGTCGTCTCTACCGATTCCGACGTTGGCGCCCGGCTTGAATTTGGAGCCGCGCTGGCGCACAAGAATGGATCCGCCGCTGACCAGCTCGCCGCCGAAGCGTTTTACTCCGAGCCGTTGTGAATGGCTGTCCCGGCCGTTTCGTGAACTGCCGACGCCTTTTTTATGAGCCATGCTTAAAAACTCCTAAACGACGATCTTGTCGATCCGGACCGAGGTGAAATCCTGCCGGTGGCCCTGAGTTTTGCGGTATTGCTTCTTCCGCTTCTTGTGAAAGACGATGATCTTCTTGGCGCGGCCGTTTTCAACGACAGTTCCTTCCACGCGCGCATTCTTCACGCCGTCGCCGACCTGGACGGCGCCGCCATCCTCGATCATCAGCACGTCGCTGAACTGGATCGCTGAGCCGTCGTCGCCTGACAACTTTTCCAGGCGGATCGTTTGGCCCGGCGTTACTCGATATTGTTTGCCGCCCGACTGAATCACGGCGTACATGGTCTGTTCCTCCGCAATATAGACAAACGGCTATTCTAATGAGCGCGCTACAGTTCGTCAATTGAAACGTTGATTTCTGCATGTAGGGGCGGTCTATGAAGCTGTGCATGAATGG
>DASUFH010000091.1:0-4529 GCA_036274645.1 Terriglobia bacterium | reverse complement strand
AGCCCGTGGCGCGTCGGCGGGTTCGCGGGACATACTGTCTCGTCATGCCGGATATTCTCAACGTGGCGATCATTGGATGCGGCGGGGTTGCGCTGCAGAATCACGTCCCGGGGCTTGCGGTCTGCCCGGACGTCAGGCTTGCGGCGATCTGCGACACCGATGAAGCCACGCTGCGTCGCGCGAGCAGCGCGACCGGCGTGACCGTCGCATCCACACGGTATGACGACATCCTGAAGCGCGATGATATCCACGCGGTGATTGTGGCCACGCCGAACCACACCCACCGGCCGATCGCGCTCGAGGCGGCGCGGTGTGGAAAACACATTCTTTGCGAAAAACCGCTGGGCCTGACGTACCTGGAGGCGAAGCAAATGGCGGAGGCCGCCGACCACGCCGGCGTCCGTCACATGACAGCGTTCACCTATCGATTCGTTCCGGCGATGCGCTATCTCGCGTATCTTGTCCGGCGCGGCGATCTCGGCGACCTGTACCACTACCGGTCGTGCCGTTTGCAGGATTGGGGCTCGCGCGACCTGGGATGGCGGCAAGTGAAGGCTCTTGCCGGTTCCGGCGAACTGGGTGATATGTTGAGCCATCGCATCGATTTTGCCCATCTGCTCGTCGGTCCGATGCAGCGGCTGGTGGCCATGCTGAAGCAGTGGCATCCCGTTCGCGACGGACACAGGAACGACCTCGACGACTGGGCCGCCCTTATTTCGGAGTTTTCGAATGGCGCCACCGGTGTGCTGGAAAGCAGCAAGCTCGCCAGTGGCCGCAACGAGAGCTGGCGCAGCCTCGACTATGTGGAACTCAATGGCGCCGATCGCTCGTTCGTCTTTACCACGGGGGAGTGGAACACGCTTCAGACAGGCCGAACCGGAGGCGGAGGGCTGGAGACCATTGACGTGCCGCGCGAGTTCTGGAAGACCCCGGGCTCGCCCCGGCGGCTGGAAGATGGCAATCCGCTCCTCACGTTCCGATACGACCAGGTCTGGGAATTTGTGGACGCCATTCGCAACCGGCGTCCGTGCGCTCCAAGCTTTCACGATGGGGCGCGCGCGCAGGCCGTAATGGACGCGGCAATTCAATCCTTCGAGGAGCGGAAATGGGTGGAATTGGACCAGACGACGGAAGGAGGCGCCGGATGAAATCCGCTGTGGTGACGGGCGGCGGCAGTGGCGTGGGGCGCGCGCTCGCATTGCGTCTTGCTGAAACGGGCTGGCAGGTTGCGATCCTGGGCCGGCGCGTGGATGCCCTCAATGAAACCGCGCAACTGGCCGGTGGTCACATGTCGCAGATCAGAGTTCACCCATGCGACGTCGGAGATCCGCAGAGTGTCATCACAACAGCCACACGCATCCTTGAGGAATTCGGCGCGGTGGACGTTCTGGTGAATTCCGCCGGAGCTAACGTGCCGCGTCGCGCATTGAGCGCGTTATCGCTCGACGACTACCACGCCATGATTGCCGTCAACCTGAATGGGGCTTTTTACTGCGCGCAGGCCTTCCTCCCTCAAATGCGGACCCGCAAAAACGGAACGATCATCAACATCGTTTCCGAAGCAGGCAGACGGGCTTCGGAAAAGGCCGGCGCCGGTTACGTCATGAGCAAGTTCGGCATGGCGGGCCTGACCGAGAGCATCAACGCTGAAGAGCGCAGGAACGGTATCCGCGCCTCTGCGATCTTTCCGGGTGATATCGATACCCCGCTGCTGGACAAGCGCCCGCAGCCACCGGACGCCGCGGACCGCGCAACCATGCTGCGTCCCGAGGATGTGGCCGACTGCGCGCTGTTCTGCATCAATCTTCCGCCGCGCGTGGTTGTCGAAGAAATGCTCGTCCGGCCGCGATGAGAATGCTCCCATCGCGACCGAACGTCCTTAGAATTGCCCGGCGTCCGCGGCGGGAGTACGGTCGGCGCGGGCCTTGAATCCGTAAACGGCAAGAACGGCGAGGAAGACCGCCATGATCGCCGACGCGACCCAACCCAGCAACACATTACCCTTCCGGATTTCGAAATAAACCGTGACTGCGGCGAGCGCCAGGAAATACAGGCCGGCGAGAGACAGCAGAATGCGATTCCACCAGCCCGGCCGGATGGGAGCGGGCAGCAGGGTGAGATTCAGGCCGAGCACGTGAAAACAGCTGTAGCCCAGCGCAAAGTTGGCGATGCAGCTGTAAATTTCAACGAGCCCCCGGGGTCTGATGCCCGACAGCAGGATGACGACTCCCAGCGCCACATAGGCGGCCAGGACCCAGAAGTAAAAGAGACTGATCTGGCGCGGCGCCCATACACGCAGTTTTTTGGATCCGCTCCAGGCCAGATCCACCCAGCGGCGCACCGTGGAGTCGGCGTCGGTGATGGTGTTGGGGACGAGCACAAGAATTCCGCAAAACACCAGAA
Source organism: Terriglobia bacterium (assembly GCA_036274645.1). Lineage (GTDB taxonomy): Bacteria > Acidobacteriota > Terriglobia > 20CM-2-55-15 > 20CM-2-55-15 > DASUFH01. Next base: position 2,126 of record DASUFH010000091.1, on the reverse strand, counting down.
CATACCAGTAGACGACTCCCAGCGAGCCGGCCACGGTCAACCGGACGTTTTCGGCGGTTGCAATTGCCATCGCCCACGCGTCCCCCGTGGTTCCTCGGGGGATGAACTGCACCGACAGCACAGCGGGAAGGCCGACGCCGATCATGGCGCCCACTCCCCAGATGACTACCTGTTCGCGGACGAGGTGTTTCATCCACCGGCGCCATCGTGGCATCGACGTTGCGTCCGGCCGGAAGACCATGCCGACATGGGACACCTGCAGGTTTGCCCGGCTCATCATGCCGGAGATCGCGCCAACGTGTTTCCCCATGCCCCACCCCTGGTCGCGGGTGTAGCTGGATATCATCGTGTTCTTCAGGCCACCGATTCCGGCAATGGCGGCGAAGGCGGCCAGGGCCGCAAACGACGTCTCGTCCATGTCGGGAAATGAGCGGCCCGCAAAAAAATTGGTCACGATGTTTTCCACGCCACCCGACTTTACCGGCACGGTTCCGAACCTGAAGAATCCCGTGATGATGTCCATCCACGTCTCCCGGGTCGAATACGTCAGCGCGAGGAAAACGAGCACGCCGAACACCACCACGACCTTCACCGTCATGACGTGCTTCACAAAGTTGTAGATCTTTCCGGAAAAGACGAGCGGTAACGCGGCGCCCACATAGATTGCGCACATGATGAACAGCAACACGGCCTTGCTGGTTACCGGATCCGGAGGCGAACCGTTCACAATCGTGTACACGGGCACAGCGGTGCTGGAGGCCTGATACGGCATGAGCGATCCCAGATCCAGAAGAGCATAGATTCCCAACCAGAACATCGGTCCAAGGAACGTGCGGAACTTCCCGTTCATGATGGGTTCGCCCGTGTAGAGCGTGTAGCGGGAAATCTCGATGTTGTAGATGACCTGCGCGGCGATGCTCAGCGTGCACACCCAGAGGACGGCTCCGCCATATCGGCCTGTGTTGACGGGCCCCATCAGCCATTCACCGCCGCCAATGGCCGCGCCCGCGCACATCAGACCGGGCCCGATCATCATCGCCCAGTTCCGCAGCCGCCAGGCGGGAGCTTCGGGCAGTTCGCCGACGTCCCAGGCGGGCATGGCTGTCGCACCCACTCGAACTTTTGCTGGTGAAGACATGGTCGCGAACAATACTCCGCAATCCGCGGAGCGTCAACCATTGGAAGCGCTGTACGCTTCGCCAGACGTCAATGGCGGGGCTGCAGGGGCGGTCTATGACCGCCCGATTCTTTCGGATATATCGCGCCGCATCCGAATTGAAGCCCTTTGTTATGTTTGTTTCTTTCTAGACCGCCCCTGGAGCGTCGCGATTTAACCTCCGTATCAGCGATGCTGAATCGGAGCGGCCCTCGAGGCGCGTATTAGGGCCTTCGTTCTTCGCCATGCCGGGGTATAGTGCGTCGTCGATGACGCGAGGTGAATGATCTATGGAACTGGCGATCGAGACCCACGGACTGACCCGATTGTTTGCCGGCTTCCCGGCGGTCGACCATGTCGATCTTCGCGTCGGACGCGGCACGTTCTACGGGTTTCTGGGTCCGAACGGAGCAGGGAAGTCCACGACGATCAAGATGCTCACGGGCCTGCTGGCCGCGACCACTGGCGAGGCGCGTGTTTTGGGGAAGAACGTGTTCGATCCGGCCGAGTCGATCGAGGCCAAGCGGAAGATCGGCGTCGTGCCCGAGGATCTGGCGTTGTTCGAGAACCTCACCGCGCGTGAGCACCTCACCTTCATCGGCCGCATGTACCTGCTTCCTCCCGACAAGATCCGCAAGCGGACCGACGAGCTTCTCGGTCTGCTCGGTCTCGCGAGTGAGGAGAAAAAGCTGACGATCGAGTACTCGCACGGGATGAAGAAAAAGCTGGCGCTGGCGGCCGCGCTGCTGCCCAATCCGGACCTGCTTTTCCTTGACGAACCATTCGAGGGCGTCGATGCGGTCACGTCGCGCGTGATACGCGACATGCTCGCCGACTACATTCGTCGCGGATCGACCGTATTCCTGACCTCGCACGTTCTCGACGTTGTCGAGAAGCTGTGTACGCACGTGGGCATCATCGCCAAGGGGAAGCTGGTCGAGCAGGCGTCGCTCGACGACATCCGTCAGGG
>DASUFH010000090.1:0-2692 GCA_036274645.1 Terriglobia bacterium | reverse complement strand
TGCGAAATGGCTCTCTGTCCCTCATTCCCCTGGGCGTATCCGAACCCTTCGTCGCCGGAATCCGCCGTCGCGGAACGCGCGCGCCGCCGCATTCTGTGGCGTCTGATGCCCTACTGTCGGCGTGCTGTACCTCGCGGTCTCCGCGTTCGTGGCGTCGGCGTTTATCCTCGCGCTGAGAGCCACGCGGCAGGAACGCTGAGCGCGTTCTGTCAGAATTCCGCTTTCTCCAGATACTCCGGATCCCGGACCTTCCAGCCCTGATGCTTCTCTTCGATGTGCCGTTTCATGCTGTCGATTGCGTTCGGCTCGCCATGCACGAGAAACGTCATTTCGGGCGGCCGCTTGAATCCCTCAAGCCAGCGCAGGATTTCGTTGTAGTCGCCGTGAGCTGAAAAACCGTCGATGGACTCGATTTCCGCGCGCGCCGGATACTCCGCGCCGTACAACTTGATCGTCCGCGCGCCTTCCACCAGATAGCGGCCCCGGGTTCCGGCGGCCTGAAATCCGACGAAGATCACGGTGTTGCGTCCGTCGGGGAGGAGACGCATCAGATGGTGGACGACGCGGCCACCGGTAGCCATGCCGTTTGCCGAGATGATGATTGCAGGCCCCCGATGGGCGTTGATCGCCTTGGACTCTTCCACGCTGCGACAGAACTGGACGTTGCGCGTCGACAACGGATCGCCGCCGTTGCGCCGGAGCGCCTTCATTTCCAGGTCGTGTTCTTCGGTGTGTTCCTGGAATACTTCAAAGGCGCTCACGGCCATCGGACTGTCGATAAACACGGGCAAAACCGGAATCTGGCGTTCGTTCTCCAGTTCCCGAAGATAGTAGAGAATCTCCTGCGCGCGGCCGATCGCAAATGAGGGAATCAGGACCTGTCCACCGCGAGACTCCGTTCGCACGATGGCGTCGCGCAGCTGAAGCTTGCCCGCAACGCCCTGCGGGCCGCCATGCAGACGGTTGCCGTAGGTGGACTCCAGAATCAGGACATCGGTTTCATCCACGGGCGCCGGGTCCTTGATGATTGGCGTCCCGTAACGTCCGATATCGCCCGTAAACAGGACCGTCTTCGGCGCTCGTCCGGGCTCCGCCACCTGAAACCGCACGAAGGCGGACCCGAGAATGTGTCCGGCCGGCAGATAGTCGAAAGAAAGTCCGGGCGCCAGCGGGAATGGCTGCCGGTAAGACACGGGGCGCGCGAGGCGCAACGCGGCGTCGGCGTCCTCGATGGTATACAGCGGGAGCGCCGGCTTGTGTTTGGTCATGGCGTGCCGGTTGCGGAAGCGCGCTTCTTCTTCCTGTAAATGCGCGGAGTCCGGCAATAGAATCCGCAGCAGATCCACCGTCGCCGGCGTGCCGTAGATCGGGCCGCGAAAGCCTTGATTGACGAATCGGGGCGTATACCCGGTGTGATCGATATGCGCATGCGTGAGAATCAACGCGTCAATCGCAGCGGGAACGACCGGGGGCGCCTCCCAGTTCCGCAGCCGCAGTTCCTTGAGCCCCTGAAAGAGTCCGCAGTCGATCATGATACGTTTGCCCGCCGCCTCCAGCAGGAACTTGGATCCGGTCACCGTTTGTGTCGCGCCGAGAAAAGTCAGTTTCATGCGGTTCAGGATACGCGAGTGTCCGCCCTGACGAATTTTTTACAACCTTTTTGCTCCCGCCTGACCATCGTTCCGACCTCCTGGAGTTCAATCGACCCCAGACGGAACACAAGGAGGCCATTCGCATGAAGACACTTTCAAGGCTCGGGCTTGCGGCGGCGGGCGCCGCCGTTTTCGGCATGCTGCCTGGGGCAGGCCGGGCGGAAACGGTGAAGGCGCCGGAACAGATCAAGGTGAATGTGGGACTGGCCAAACCCTATCTGATGGCCGGCCAGAAGCAGACGAACTATCTGCGCGTCGGGCTCACGGGCATACCGATTGACGAATCCGGAAGGCGCACGCCCGTCAACGTGGCCATCGTGCTCGACAAGTCCGGTTCGATGTCGGGTGAAAAGCTCCGCAAGGCCAAGGACGCGGCTTTTGCGTCGATCGACCGGCTCGCGCCGAACGACATCGTTTCGGTCATCGCCTACGATCACACCGTCGAGGTTCTTGTGCCGGCCACGAAGGTGTCCGATCGATTTGCCATCCGCCAGGCCATCGAACGCCTGACGGCCGGCGGCAATACGGCCCTTTTCGCCGGTGTCAGCAAGGGCGCGGCCGAGGCCCGCAAGTTCCTCGATCGCCAGCGCGTCAACCGCATCATCCTGCTCTCGGACGGCCAGGCCAACGTCGGGCCCAGTTCGCCTTCCGAACTGGGCAGCCTGGGCGCGTCACTCATCAAGGAAGGCATTTCCGTGACGACGCTGGGGCTCGGACTCGACTACAACGAAAACCTCATGACACAGCTGGCGTTCCGGAGCGACGGCAATCATTACTTCATCGAAAGCACGACGGACCTTGCGCGTCAGTTTGCGTATGAATTCGACGATGTGCTCTCAGTCGTGGCCCAGGAAGTGACCGTCAAGATCACCTGCGCCGACGGCGTTCGGCCCATCCGGGTGCTGGGCCGTGAGGCCGACATCACCGGCCAGACGGTGGTGACGTATCTCAACCAGGTCTACGGGAATCAGGAAAAGTACGTCCTGCTCGAAGTGGAAGTTCCGGCGGGAAGCGATCAGACCAGCCGCAATATTGCGGAC
>DASUFH010000089.1:0-12180 GCA_036274645.1 Terriglobia bacterium | reverse complement strand
TGGGACATATATCACGTCGGGGTGTGACGCGCCAGATTGGTCCCGTTCGCGCGGAAAGGGGAGTCCTGTTAATAGATGTAAAAAACGACCTGCCCCTGCCGACATCGGCAATAGCGGTGTGTTATCGTGCGACGTCCTTTTTATCTCAAGAATGGAAACGAGGCATATCGGCCATGGCAGATTCTCTCAAGCTGACGAGACGGTCGTTTCTGGTGTTGACCGCCGTTGTTCCGAGTGTCCGGTGGGGCTCCACACCGGGCGTTGAGCCGTATCAGTTTCAGTACGATCACATCATTGGGACATCCTTAGATCTGGTGGTCTGGGCGCGAAGCGCCCGGGCCGCTGAGCGGGCGAATGCCGCGGCTCTCGAAGAGATTGACCGTCTGGCGGCGATCCTGAGCACCCGGGACCCCGAAAGCGAGATCAGCCGAATGGATGTTGATCCCGGCGCGCGGTCGCGCGACCTGGCCGCGGTGCTTTCCGCGTACGCTTTCTGGGAGGGGCGTACACGGGGCGTGTTATCGATTCGGCCCGAGGGGCCGGCTGCCGCGCGAAACGTTGACGCGTTGGGCAAGGCGTACATCATCGATAGCGCCGCAAGGGCCGCTGCGGGCGTGGGAGGGATTGACGGCCTGCTGCTGAACATTGGTGGAGATATGGTGGCGCGCGGCCGCCCGGTGGAGATTGCGGTCGCGAATCCCGCGGCGCCGCAGGACAATGCGCCGCCGCTGACCTGGTTCCAGCTCCATAATGCGGCGGCCGCCACCAGCGGCGTTTATGCCCGGGGCGCCCACCTGATTGACGCGCGCGCCGGCTGTCGGCCGTCCAGTCCGGCCAGCGCGACCGTGGTGGCCTCCGACGCGGTGACCGCCAACGCGCTGGCTACGACGCTTTGTTTGACCTCCGCCGAAGAGGGACTCGACCTTGTGGAACGCGTTGCGGGCGCCGAAGCGCTTCGTATCGGCAGCGCCGGCGCGATTCAGCGAACGCGCGGCTTCGCGTTGCTGGAACGGCCGCGTGTCATTCCCGCCGCCGTTCGGGCCAACTGGCCGGATGGATACGAACTGGGTATCACGTTGACTCTGACCAGTGGCGCCGGCGCCGGCCGTGGACGCGGCGGATTTGGTGGTCCTGGAGGCGCCGTTGGCCCGGGTGGCCCGGGTGGTGGCCCGGGTGGCATTGGTGGACCGGGAGGACGCGGAGGCCGCGGGCCCGGCGGCGCGAAGCGCCTGTATGTCGCTGTCTGGATCGAAGACACGGCCGGCAAACTGGTTCGCGTTCTCGCGTTCTGGGCCGACAAGGAACGGTATTACACCGAACTGTCCAGCTTCTTCCGCATCGCCGGCGGCACACGCGGGGGCGGTGGTGGAGGCGGCTTCGGCGCACGAGGTGGGCCGGGTGGTCCCGGTGGATTTGGCGGGCCCGGCGGATTCGGCGGGCGTGGCCAGAGCCCGCTTGCCGTCTTTGCGCGCGCGACACGGTCGCCAGGCAAGTACGATCTGGTCTGGGATGGGTTGGACGAGGAAAAGAAACCCGCTCCCGCCGGAACCTATCGTATTGTCGTCGAGACCAACCAGGAGCATGGACAATACGCCAAGCAGGCCGGTACCATCGAATGTTCCGACAAGGCGGCGGAACTGACCCTGTCGGCAACTTCCAATTTCGAGGCCGTGTCGATTCACTACGGACCTAAACCGAAGCAGGCATGAAACACATTGTTCGCGTCATCACGCATTGGGCGCTGCTGATCCATATCTATGTGTCGATGGCGGGATTTGCGCTCACGCTCCTCTTTGCCGTCACCGGACTCACCTTGAACCATCAGGATTTCGGCTGGAGTGAGCCGCTACTTTCCAGCTCCGAGATGGATATCCCGCCGCCCTTGCTGGAACATCCATCCTCCGAAGCGGTGGCCAGGCACGTTCAGGATACGCTGGGCATATCTTCGCCGTTGACCGACTACCACGAGGATCCGGACCAGATTCAGGCCACGTTCGCCGCGCCCGGCAAACGGACCGTGGTGACCATCGATCGCGCCGCAGCCAAAGGCGAGGTGGAGCAGGAAGCGCGCGGCATGCTCGGGGTGCTGGATGATCTCCATAAGGGCTTTGACAGCGGTCGCGCCTGGTACTGGACGATCGATATTGCCGCCGTCCTGCTTGCCGTGAGCGCCCTGACCGGAATGGTGACCCTGATTTCACTTCGGGCCCGGCGCGCCACGGGATTTATCTTCGGTGGACTCGGTGTCGCGACGCTGCTCTTCATCTACGTGATCTGGGTTCCGCACTAGTTCTTTCGTCCTTTTGGCGCCTGCAATCCTTCGAGATGTCCGGTTTCTGACGATCTGTCACTCGCCGCCCCTCCGGAAACACGACAGGCGCCACATCTTCACCAGAGCCGACCTTTTTGTTGTCTTTTATCCCCGCCATTACGACAAAACTGCCGCGTCTTTGCACAGAAGTCCGGGCGGTTTAGAATGATGGCGCCCGGTCTGGGACGATCGAACCATCGAGCGAGGGCCTGTCAAATATGGATGGAATGATGACGAGCGCCGCATCTTCAGGGGAGCGACGCGTGATGTCTGGTATCTCTTTGGCCACTCACGTGCACGCCTGCGTCGGCGATGAGTAGTTTGGGAACGCGACATTTCCGCCGGTGGCCGATCTGGATCGCGGTCATCGGTATCATCCTCAGCGCACAAATAGTCTGGACCCAGCGGACAGCCGGACCTCCGGCGGGGCCGTCGGTGACCTGGCGTCTGCCGGCGGATGAGGCGTCAGGCGACTTCATCGGTTCCGATGGCTGCCGATCCTGTCACAACGCCGAGTTTGTGCAGTTTGGGAAAACATCGCACGCGCATCTGGAGTCGGACTCCAGGTCGGTCATGAGTTGCGAGTCCTGTCATGGGCCGGGCAAGAAGCACGCCGACGCCATGGCGGCGGCCGGCGGCGACGAGGCGAAGACCGCGGCAGCGATGAAGCTGATCTTTGCGTTCAAGGGGAACGCGAAGGAGAACTCGGACCGTTGTTTGTCGTGTCACGTCACGGGCAAGACTCAGGACCGGTTCCAGCATTCGGCTCACGCCGCGGCCAACGTTTCCTGCAGCAGTTGCCATTCAAGCCATCTGGTCAAGGCTGTGCGAGATGAGTCCAGGGGAGGCGCGCCATCGCCACAGACGCTGTTCTTCCAGGTACCCGAACGCGCGGTCGACCGGCAGTGGATGGATGGAAGCCTGCTGAAATCGAGTCAGCCGGAACTGTGCTATACGTGCCATGCCACGGTGCGCAGCCAGTTTGCGCTGCCCACGCATCACCGTGTTCCGGAAGGCCTGATGACGTGTTCGGACTGCCACAGTCCGCACGGTTCGGCGAACGCCGCCAGTCTGGTCAAGACGAGCACGGAAACCTGCGTGCGGTGTCACACCGAGAAGCGCGGGCCGTTTGTCTATGAGCATCCGGCATCCAAAATCGATGGCTGCGTCATATGTCATTCGCCGCACGGATCCGCCAATCGGATGTTGCTGGTCCGGCGCGAAGGGCGGCAACTCTGTCTGCAATGCCATCTGGGATTCAATGGTCTCGTCCAGGAGCCGCATACCAAGCTTGGTTTCCAGACAAGCGGTGAATGCACGCGCTGTCACGTGGCCGTGCACGGTTCCAACTTCGACGTGACGCTTCTAAGATGACGATGCCTATCAAGAAACTGCTTTCGATTGTTTCTGTTTTGGCTGGTCTGCTTGCTGGTTCCAGCCTTCAAGCCGCCGATCCCGCCTGGGATTTCGAGCATCACGGCGAAATCACGTTCGGATACCGGTTCACCGATGTCCGGGGATACACGCCCAAGTTCGAGGAACTCTTCAACCTGAAGAAGGGATTCCGGGTGGAAGACATCAGCGTCCGGGGCGACGCCCGAGAGCGGGCCAGCGCGTTTTCGGACGCCTATGCGCTGACCGCCACCGGTCTCGGCGGCGACCCGTTTACGACCGCGCAGTTGACGACCGGGAAAAGCGGCGTCTACGACGTGCGCGCCACATGGCGGCAGAGCCGGTACTACTGGAATCGCAACGATGACACGACGCTGCCCGTCATCTCTGCGTCGCCCAGTCTCTCCACGGGGCTGACGGGAAATCACGACTGGACGACGGTACGCAAGCTCGGGTCGATCGATCTGACGCTCCATGCCACCAGGAACCTGCGGTTCACTGTGGATATTGCCCGGACTTCCACCGACGGACCGACCCGTACGACCCGCACGCTCGACTATCTGAATGCGCCCAACTACTGGCATTCGTTTGCGCGGGCCAATTCGTATGTTCTCGACGCGCCGCTGGAAGACCACACGTACCGTTTTGCCGGCGGCGTCGACTACACCTGGAGATTGTGGGATTTCCACTACGTCACCGGATATCAGTCGTTCACTGAAAACGTCAACCTCAGTCCCGTTACGCCCGGCGAGACCAGTATCAACCCGGCCACGTTGTCCCAGTCCGAGCCGCTCAACGCGCTTGCCTGGTCGCAGATGCGGAAGTTGATCACGCCGGTCAGCGAGTTCTCTTTCCGGGGGAGTCCCCGGGCGGATCTCGAATGGCGCGGGAGCTACATTTACTCGCATTACCGGGGTCCGGCCGCTCTGTCCGCAACCATGAGCGGGACGGCTCCGATGAACAGCGCCAATGCGCTCGCGCCCTACACGCTGACTGAAACGGTCACGGCGGATGTGCAGGAGTCGGCGCATTCCGTTACCGAAGGCTTTACGTGGAGGCCCGGCAGTCATTGGGCGCTGGATGTGGATTCCCGTTACTCACGCTATATGAGTGAGTCGGAAAACAGCATCGTCAACACCTTCAATGGCGCGCCCTCCTTCGGTTCCGACGATGTTCTCTGGAAGAACGGTATTGGCGAACTCGCGGTCAATGTTCTGGTGACGCCTTCTTCAAAGCTGATGTTCCGGCCCGGTATCCGTCTGGTGAAAACGGACATCGTGGCGTTTGAGGATGGCGTGCTGGACGCTCCACGCACGCACCGGATCAAACGGGCGCAGCCGGAACTCCGGGTCGGATATACCCCGTCCTCGAAGTTCAGCGTAAGAGGATCGCTGACGAACTCCGTCAGCAACGTGTCGTATACGCCTCTCACCCCGCATACGCGAACCTCGGGCAAGGTGATGGCGCGGGTTCAGCCTCTGTCGAACATTTCGATCGAAAATTCGTTCAGCGCGTTCAATGCCAGTCTGCTGGACAGCAATTTCCGGAACACGGTCCGCAGTAATTCCACCATCATTTCCTATGTCTGGAACGAACAGGTGTCGCTGTTTGGCGGCTTTACCTACGATAGCTTTTACGCGCAGGGTGACATCGAATACGCCCGTGGCGTGGCGCCAATGAGTTTCCTGCGCGATCAGGAAATCCATCGCGTCTGGCAGGCCGGCTTCGATGTAAAGCCGATCCATTCGGTTGGGATTCGCGCATCCGGCAATTACGACCGGTTGACGGGAGAGGGCGTGATTCTTGCCGAGCCTCCCGGTTATGGCCCGGCGCGGTTCCCATTTGTTTCCGCGAGCGTCTACTATGACTGCGACAAGCTGGGGCGACTCTCCGTGGATCTGGCCCGGACGTACTATATCGAGGAGCTTGTCACCGCGGACAACTTCAGCGCAAACTTGTTGACCGTGAGACTGACCCGGAAATTCTGATAAGGGATTCTTAAGGACTGGAGATGACCATGCGCAATTGGAGAAATCTGGCGGCCGTCCTGACCACGGCCGGCCTGGCTTCCGTAACCCTGATGGCCGGATCGCCGGCGCCTGAAGACGACGTCAAACAGGTGTATTCGAACAAGTGCTCGGTCTGCCACGGGGAAGACGGCGCAGGGAAGACCGCCAAGGGCAAGAAGCTCAAGATGAAAGATATCCGCTCCGCTGAGGTTGAGAAGATGACCGACGCGAAGTGGCTGGAAGCGATTCTCAAGGGCTCCGGCGAAAACATGGCGCCGTTTGAAAAGGAGCTGGGGGCCGACATGGCCAAAAAGCTCGTCACCTACATGCGCGACCTCGCCAGGAAGAAGTAAGGAACGGATCGTGTTGTCCGGCTGGAATATGACGTTGGCGCTGGGCGTTCTGACGGCGGTTCTGGCGCTGATCGTAATGATGCGGGCCGACCTGACCCGCGCTCGCGAAGGCAAGGTGCTCGCGTTTCTGGCGCTGTTCCTGCTTCCATCCCTCACGCTGTGGGCGGGCGCCTCCACGCACATGGAGCGCGCCAAAACCACGGAGTTCTGTCTTTCCTGCCACGTGATGGAGGACTACGGCCGCAGCCTCGAACTCGAGGACAAGAGCTATCTGCCGGCGTCGCACTATCTGAACAATCGGATTCCCCGCGATCACGCCTGCTACACCTGCCATACCAATTACACGATGTTCGGCGACGTCAAGTCGAAGTGGCGTGGGTTGCGGCACGTCTATGTGCAGTACCTGGGCACGATTCCCAAGCGCGGTGAAGTTCACCTGTACGAGCCCTTCAACAATCGCGAATGCCTGCATTGTCATGCCGGCGCGCGTTCGTTCCTGGAGACCTCGGCCCACCAGAAGAATCCGGACTTTATCGACAAGGTGAGCCGGAATGAGTTGGGATGCGTGTCGAATGGGTGTCACGACATCATTCACGATGTGACGTCGCTGGATGACGCGACGTTCTGGAAGGCAAAGTAGCCATGGCTGAGCTTCTGATCGAAAAGCGCATCCGATGGGCGGGCGGCCTGGTTGGTCTCGGTATTGCCGTTCAGATCGGCTCGCTCCTGTGGAATCACCCTCTGGCGTTCATGGCGTTCATTCTCATCGGCTCGCCAATGGTCGTTGCCGGTGTTCTCCTGTATCTCTACTCGCTGGTCCACAAAGATGCCCTTGCAGAAGGGCGCACGAAGGCCGGTTCACGATAGGCATCTCGAATCTGCCGCTTCGTTTCAGTGGATTGACGTACACGAAGTGTGAGTAACGTTATTGAAGCGCGGATTCCCCGCCTTCATCCAAGGCGGGGAATACGCCAGCGTCTAGAGCCTTCCAGATGTCCAAACTCCAGGGGCGGTCATCGACCGCCCCTGCAAGGCAGGTGGGGACCGATCGCCACAACCGGGATTCTTCCGAGTCCGCGCCGGCTCCCGCCACGTCGTATAATCCGATCCGTCGCTCATGCCTCGAATCGCGCCGCAGAATCTGCTGCGCTTTCTGCTCGACGCTCTCCAGCGGCGCGGATACACGTGCATCGGTCCGGCGCTGCACGACGGCGCAGTCATTTACAAAGAGATCCGCTCGGAATCCGATCTCCCCATCGGCTACGCCGATGAACAGGACGGCGGAACCTACCGCCTCCGCCGGCGAAATGACGAAGCGCGTTTCGGCTACACCGTCGGGCCCCAATCGTGGAAACGATATCTGTTTCCACCGTCGACGGTCCTGACAAGGGCGCGCCGCACACCGGAAGGCTTTACCGCCGAAGCTCCTGAAGATGACGCGCCTCCCTACGCCTTTATCGGGATCCGATCCTGCGATCTCCACGCCATTGCCATTCAGGATCGCGTTTTCCTGCAGGGTCCGTATGTGGATCCCACCTACCGGAAGCGGCGTGAAGCGGCTTTCCTCGTGGTTACGAACTGCGGCCAGGCGGCCCGCACCTGCTTCTGTGTCTCGATGGAAACCGGACCGATGGCGAAGGCCGGCTACGATCTCGCTCTCACGGAAATTCTGGAGGACGGGCGGCATGAGTTTCTGATCGAGGAGGGAAGCGAGCGGGGAGTGGAGGTTGCCGGCGATATTCCCGCCCGCGCGGCGACGGACGCCGACGTTGGCGCGGCCCGGCGCATGGTCGATCGCGCGATCGCGCAAATGGGCCGCACGATGGATACCGGCGGCATCAAGGATCTTCTCTATCGGAACCTGGAACATCCGCGATGGGAGAGCGTGGCCGCGCGCTGTCTCTCCTGCGCCAACTGCACCATGGTGTGTCCGACCTGCTTCTGCAGCGCAGTCGAAGAGGTGCGCGACCTGACCAGCGACGTGTCCGAGCGGGTCCGGCGATGGGACTCCTGCTTCACCGCGGCGCATTCCTACATCCATGGGGGCAGCGTCCGGCCGACGACTCAATCGCGGTACCGGCAGTGGATGACCCATAAACTCGCCACGTGGATCGACCAGTTTGACACCTCGGGTTGCGTGGGTTGTGGCCGCTGTATCACGTGGTGCCCGGTCGGAATCGATATCACCGAGGAAGTCCGGGCGATTCGGGAGAGCGATCATGGAAAAGGACATTGAGGCGCTCGTCTCCGAACATCCGTTTTTTGCGAACATGCCCCAGACCTATCGGTCCCTGATTGCCGGTTGTGGCCGGAACACGTTTTTCGAAGCCGACGCGCTGATCGCCAGAACGGGCGATCGTTCGGACTGGTTTTATGCGATTCGTCATGGCCGCGCGTCGGTTGAGATTCATGCGCCCGGTCGCGGGCCGATCATTATTCAAATGCTCGAGCCCGGGGAGATTGTCGGCTGGTCCTGGCTCGTCGAGCCGTATCAATGGCGATTCGACGTTCGCGCGGTTGAACCGGTGCGGGCGATTGCTTTCGACGGCGCCTGTCTGCGGGGAAAATGCGATCGCGATCCGGTCATGGGGTACGACTTCATGAAGCGGTTTGCGCAGGTGTTTGTGGAACGCCTGGAGGCCGCGCGTCTCCAGCTGCTCGATCTCTATGGAAGTCCGGCCCGCTGAATCCATGCTGACTGCGCCGTTTCGCGTTCGCCGGAACCGTCGCGAATCGCCCGACACGCGCACGCTCGAACTCGTTCCGATGGAGGAGCGCGAGATACCCGGCTGGCGTCCGGGTCAGTTCATGATGTTGTACGCGTTCGGTGTCGGCGAGATTCCGGTTTCGATCAGCGGTGACCCGTCGCGGCGTGATGCGCTGACCCACACTGTGCGCGCGGTGGGTTCGGTCAGCCGGGCGATCTGTGCGGCGAAGGCGGACCATGTCATCGGAGTCCGCGGACCGTTCGGCGCCGGCTGGCCCGACCGCGCCGACGGACGGGATCTCCTGTTCGTGGCGGGTGGACTGGGGCTGGCGCCGTTGCGCCCGGCCGTATATGCCGTGACGGCGGACCGGGGCCGCTACGGGCGCGTGCTGTTGCTGGTGGGCGCGCGGACGCCGGAGACGCTCCTATTCCGCGCGGACATGGGGCGCTGGAGGAAGAGGGGCATCGACGTCCAGGTGACTGTCGACGCCGCCGCGCCGGGCTGGATGGGAGCGGTCGGGCCCGTCACGCGCCTCATTGACCGCGCCGAATGCGACGCCGGCGCCGCGGTCGCCTTCGTCGTCGGTCCGGAAATCATGATGCGGGTTGCGGCGGAAGCCCTCGAGCGACGAAGGATCGGCCTCGATCGGGTGTTCGTTTCCATGGAGCGAAACATGCATTGCGCGATCGGATTCTGCGGTCATTGCCAGCTGGGTCCGGCGTTCATCTGCAGGGACGGGCCGGTCTTTCCTTATGCCGGGCTGAAGCGGTGGCTGGAGGTTCGGAACCTGTGAAGCGAAAGCCGAAACTTGCGGTCTGGAAGTTCGCGTCCTGTGATGGATGCCAGCTCAGCCTGCTTTCGTGTGAGGACGAACTTCTGCCTCTCGCCGGTCAGATGTCCATCGCGTACTTCCCCGAAGCGTCGAGCGCGGTCATCAGAGGGCCATATGATCTTTCGCTGGTGGAGGGCTCCATCACGACGCCGCACGACGCGGAACGGATCCGACGCGTTCGCGCCATGTCACGATCGCTGGTCACGATTGGCGCCTGCGCCACCGCGGGTGGAATTCAGGCCCTGCGCAATTTTGCAAATGCCCGCGAGTTCATCTCGGTGGTGTATGCAAAACCGGAGTACATCGCAACGCTCGAGACATCTACGGCAATCAGCGCGCACGTCCAGGTGGATTTCGAACTGCGGGGCTGTCCTGTCGACAAGCGGCAACTGATGGAAGTCATCGGCGCGTTTCTCGACGGTCGCGATCCGGTTGTGCCGCCGCACAGCCTCTGTCTCGACTGCAAGCGTCAGGGTGTCGTGTGCGTCATGGTCGCGCGCGGCGCCGCGTGCCTGGGACCGGTAACGCACACCGGATGCGGCGTCCTTTGTCCGTCATACGCGCGCGGTTGCTACGGCTGCTTTGGCCCGAAGGAGAACACCAATACCGGATCACTGGCGGACTGGATCGCGGGGCAGGGAATGGCGCGCGACGATCTTGTGCGGCTGTTTCGTAACTTCAACGCCAACGCGCCGGAATTCCGGGCCGAAAGCGAGCGGCAGGAACGTCTCCAGGAGCGGGAGTAGGACCCGGACGATCCAGGTGAACTATCTGGCCCGCGTGGAAGGTGAAGGCGCGATGACCGTGCGCCTCCGGAACGGCGCGGTGACGGATGTGCAATTGCGGATCTTCGAGCCGCCACGCCTGTTCGAGGCGTTCATGCGCGGCCGCAGCTACGCCGATGCGCCGGACATTACCGCCCGGATCTGCGGCATCTGTCCGATCGCGTATCAGATGAGCACGGTTCACGCATTGGAGGCGGCCATGGGCGTCGCGGTTGCCGAGCCGATCCGGCGATTGCGCCGGCTGGTCTACTGCGGGGAATGGATCGAAAGCCATGTGCTGCATGTGTTCATGCTGCATGCGCCGGACTTTCTCGGGTATCCCAACGCGATCGAGATGGCCAAAGATTACCCCGGTATCGTGAAGAAGGGGCTCGAACTGCGGAAACTCGGGAACGCCATCATTGAACTCATGGCCGGCCGAGCGATTCATCCCATTAACGTGCGGGTCGGCGGTTTTTATCACATCCCATCACGCCGCCGTCTTGCGGCCCTCGGGGAGCAGCTGCGCCGCGGTCGCGACGTCTGCCGGGAGATGGTCCTCTGGGCGGGAGCGCTGCCGGCGCGGGAGTACACGCACGATTACGAATTTGTGGCCCTGCGTCATCCGGACGAATATCCGATGAACGAGGGCCGGATTGTTTCCAGCCGCGGCCTCGACACGACGGCGGCGGAGTACGACCGGTGTTTTGAGGAATCGCAGGTTCCATATTCGAACGCGTTGCAATCGGTTGTGCGAGGCCGGGGCGCTTACCTGACCGGACCGCTCGCGCGTTACAACCTCAACTTCGACCGGCTGTTTCCATCCGTGCAGGAAATAGCGCGCGAAGCGGGGCTCGAACCGGAATGCCGGAATCCGTTCAGGAACATTGTGGTTCGCATGGTCGAGGTCCTGTACGCGTTCGAGGAAGCGATCCGCCTGATTGACGCGTTCGAGGCGCCCGACGCTCCCTCGGCGGCGGTCGTTCCCCACGCCGGCGCCGGAGCGGCGTGCACGGAAGCGCCGCGGGGAAGTCTTTACCATCGATATGTGGTGGACGAATCGGGCGTCATTGTCGACGCCAGGATCGTGCCGCCGACGTCCCAGAACCAGAAGGCGATTGAAGACGACCTCCGCCATTACGTGACGCCTCGCGCCGACTTGCCGGCGGACGTCCTGCGTTTCGAGTGCGAACAGCTGATTCGCAACTACGATCCGTGCATTTCCTGTTCGACGCATTTTCTGAAACTGAATATCGAGCGTGACGCATGAGGGTTTTCGGGCTGGGAAATGAGTTCCGTCGCGATGATGCGATTGGACGGATTGCGGTCCGGCGTTTGAGTGAGCAGGGAATTGTGACGGAGGAGATCCCCGAACCTGTTTCGCTGATGCACCG
Source organism: Terriglobia bacterium (assembly GCA_036274645.1). Classification (GTDB taxonomy): domain Bacteria; phylum Acidobacteriota; class Terriglobia; order 20CM-2-55-15; family 20CM-2-55-15; genus DASUFH01. The sequence continues at coordinate 417 of DASUFH010000089.1, read as the reverse complement.
GTGGCGGGGAGCCGGTGGAGTGGTTTTGCTCGACGCGATCGTGTCCGGCAGGGCGCCGGGCTCGATTCTGTCGTTCGACGCGAGTGTCGAGCCGCTGCCGCGCGCGCAGTTTAGCCGTTCCACGCATGCGTTTGGTCTGGCCGATGCGGTTGAGTTATCGCGCGCTCTCGGAGACTTGCCGCGACGGGTGATGGTTTTCGGATTGGAAGGCGCTGATTTCAGTCCTGGCGCCGGATTGTCTCCAGCCGTGCGCCAGGCCATGCCCGCCTTTGTTGCGGAGGTTGCGTCGTACCTGCACGGGCGGTCATAGACGGCCCCCTGGAGTTTAGGCATTTGGAAGGCCTTCAATGCACGCGCGCCCTCTCCCAGCGCAGCTGGGAGAGGAGGGCCTGAGCGACGCGAAGGCCAGGTGAGGGC
>DASUFH010000088.1:0-3390 GCA_036274645.1 Terriglobia bacterium | reverse complement strand
CCTACACGAAGCTTCTGTATCCGCTCTGCTCAACGCCAGCTTCTCGAAAAATATCGTGGCTTTCGCGAAAACCTGACCCGCAAATGTCCAAACTCCAGGGGCGGTCTATGACCGCCCACGATTTACCGGGAGTGCCGAATGATCCGGACGTGGCTCATCATCCTGATCCTGGCTCAATCCGCCGTTACGGTCTCCGCGCAAAACGGCGTGATCACCGGACGTGTGCTGTCTCCGTCCGGCGCGCCCGTGGCCGGAGAACGCGTCGCAGCAATGACGACAGGCGACAGCAATGCTGACGCGTCGCTGATGAGCATTGCGCAGACGGATGCCGAGGGCCGTTACGTGTTGGAGGGCGTTCCACGCGGACGTTACTACATCGCCGCCGGCTCGATCGAGATGCCGGCATATTTCCCGGGCGTTTGGGATCATGCGCAGGCCACAGTGGTCACCGTGACGGCGGGCGCGCGTCAGGAGAATATCGATTTTCAAATTCCGGTTGTTCCCGAGACCGTAAAGGTTCAGGGACGTGTTTTGCGGAGCGGATCTGAAACGCCTGGCGCCGCGGATGTCGAGGTTCAGTTCCGCGGCCGGTCCACGTTCACCACGATGACGGACCAGGATGGCCATTTCGAATTCACGGTGAGGGCGCTGGATGTTTATGTCGCAAGCGCTGCGACAGCGGCGGAAAGTCGGGTGGTCTTCGTGGGCGCGGCGGGCGTTTCCGCCCTGGTTCTGCGGAGCGCGCCGGGAGTCCGGGTATCCGGACATGTGATTCGCGAAGACGCCAGCAGGTTCGCGGGTTCTCCGCGTTTGCGCTTTACCAACTCACGGGGGTCCATTGTTACAGTGATTGCGGCTGACGGTTCATTTGGCCTCAGCGATGTTCCGAGGGGCACATACACTGTTGAAGTCGAATCCAGTGTCGCGCCGCGGCTCACGGTCACGGTTCGAGACGCCGACCTGCCGGATCTGCGCCTGGAGATTCCTCATGGGATTCGCGTCGCCGGTGAGGTCATTCGTGAAGACATGGACGTCAGCCGACCGCCTGGCGGGCAGATTCAGTTGATCGGCGCCGCAATCGGCCGCGCGGCGCTTGCGGCCGATGGGACATTTGAGTTCTCCGATGTCGTTCCAGGAAAGTACCGCGTGGAGATCATCCCGGCTGCAATCGTGAGGTGGCCTGCTCTGGAGCTGGTGGCCGCCGGCCAGGACATCACTGGACTCCGCTGGACGGTTCCAGATCCCAGGAAAGTCGATCTGCGTCCGCTGCTGGAGTCCGAACGCCCGGTCGATCAGGCATGGGGCGGCTGGATAGCGGGGGAGGGGGAGCGAACTGAACTGGCTCCGGTGCTGGAGAAGGCCTTGATCGCGCGCCTGTCCAAATCGAGCGCTGGCGGTGTCGACGAACTTGCAATCGACACGATCAGCGACGCGCTTATCCGTTTTGACACCAGACTGCCGCTCTCGACTGTCCAGGCCTTGTATGCCGTCCGGCCCGATTCCGCTCTACTGCTTCTTTCGCGAATGGATTCCAGCGCAGATGGGTTCCTGTTGGAGTTGATCGAAAATCAGCACGAGTTGCCCTGGTTTGCCAGCGCCAATCTCCTGCTGGAGCGTCGATCTGCGGGGTTTGCAGCGGCGCTCGTCAAAGGACTGCGGCTGGAAGCGCATGTGATCATCTGCAATCCTGGAATCTCCTGCGACGGACCGCATCGAGTCACCGGTATTGGCGTCGGCGACGGGCAGGGTCAGCCCATGATCAATCTTCCGCCCTGGCCGAAATACACACTGTTCCGGGGACTCTGCGGGCCTTTGCCGCGGAAGGAGTACGCGCCTGTGCCAGCCGGTCCGGTCCCTGTTTCCGTCGCCCGCAAGGTTTGGGTCGACTTGTCGCCCGACCCGACTGCCCAGCATGAAACGCCCTCTCCTCCGAGCAGCGAAGACAGACTGACGTATATCCGGGCCTTCGCGCCTGAAGCGCGTGTGGCTCTGAAAGACCATGAAGACCTGGTCGTCGAATGGCATGGGCAGGCGGCGCTCGACGCCGGCGTCGAGCGGTTCCGGCAGGACATTCTTTCGCGGTACCACAACATGATTCAGGATTTGCTGGTCGGGGGAGCCATCAGTTCGGGGGATGCCGAGGCGCTTGCGAACCCCCATCTGTCACTCGTTGTGGACAACCCGCATTCGGGGCAATGAAGGCCCCAGTAGTATGGACTCGAGGGGGCCCGCATCGCCGTTTGACACGCTCGACCGGGCTTGTTAGTGTTCCAACCCGGCCTTGCGTCCGTCTAGAGCAGGGGAAGAAGAAGGGGATATGGATTTAGGGAGTGGTCTCGGACATTTGACGTATTCGACGCTCGTTCACCCGGGCGACAACTGGGGGGAGATCTGGAACAGTCTCACCACGTACGTTCCGAAAGTGAAGGAACGCGTCTGCCCGAACAAACCGTTTGGCGTATCGTTGCGTCTGGCGGCGGAGTCGGCCGCGACACTGGCCCGTGAGCCGAAAGAGCGGGAGAAACTGAAGCGGTTTCTCGACGACAACGACATGTACCTGTATACGGTGAACGCCTTCCCCTACGGCCCGTTCAAGGGCCGGACCGTCAAGGAACAGGTGTATGAGCCGGACTGGCGTAGTGATGAGCGGGCGCTGTACACGATGAACGTGGCCGATGTGCTGGCGGACGTCACACCGGAAGGATCGTCGCCCTCGATCCAGAGCCCGCCTCTCGGCTTCAAGCCGCGCGTGACCGGGCCGGACGTTGTCGACGCCTTTACCGCTCAGGTGATCCGTGTGGTCGCCCACCTTGTGGAGCTGCGCGAGCGTTCCGGACGCACCATCGGTCTCGCGCTCGAACCCGAGCCGTATTGCTTCCTCGAAACGACCGACGAGGCCGTGGAGTATTTTACGAAGCATCTGTACTCCGGAAAGTCGGCGGCCCGCCTGGCGAAACTGGCCCGCATTCCAATCTCCGAAGCGCACGCCGCGCTGCGGCGGCATCTGGGCATGGTGTTCGATATCTGCCATCAGGCGGTGGCGTACGAAGACATCGGCGCGTCGCTGCAGAAGCTGGTGGATGCGGGCATCCCCGTGTTCAAGCTGCAGGAGGCGTCGGCGCTGTTCATGCCGCAGGTGAATCCGAAAGTGGTGGAGGCGTTGCGGCGCTTCGCCGACACGATCTATCTCACGCAGACGAAGGAAAAGAAGGAAGGGGACTACAAGATGTTCCTGAACCTCGAAGACGCCTTCGAGGCGTGGATGCGCGATCAGGCGCCGCGCGAGTGGCGGACGCATATCCATGTGCCGGTGTTTCTCGATGATCTAGGGTTGTTCCGTACCACGCGGTTCGCGATCGAGGATGCGTTGAAATTCCACAAGGCGAATCC
>DASUFH010000087.1:0-4916 GCA_036274645.1 Terriglobia bacterium | reverse complement strand
GGACATGAATGACGTGCTGAAATCGTTTACGGCCTGGAACCCGGACAACGGCGATCTCTACTCGGTCGGCTACACGACTGGGATTCCTTCCAGCTACATGCTCTCGCGGTTTCCGTTCAATATCACCGATCCGGATATCGGCATGGGGGGATTCCTGACGCAGGTTAAAGGCGCCGCCGTAAAACTTGATGTTGGAGGGAAGCCACTCGAGGGAAAGCTCGTGGCGGCGCAGCAGGCGGATCACGTCATCACGCAGCAGACCACGGCGAGCGATTACAAACTGACGCTGCTGCTGGCGAATGGATCGCTGGAAACCGTCTGGCTCAGTGAAGTGAAATCCGTCGAGTTTCCAGACCCGGCCCTGCGAGATCAGCTGCGATCGTACCTGGATGTTCTCAAGGAGGGCCGTCAGGATGTCACCCGGGAGATCAGTGTCTATCCGGTACCGCGTCCAGGGCCGATCCGCGTGGCTTACCTGCAGCAGTTCCCATTGTGGAAGACGAGCTATCGGGTCGATCTGGGGGCGAAAGACGGCCGGATTCAGGGATGGGCGCAGATTGACAATCCGACCGGTGAATCGTGGGACAACGTGGAAGTGTCCCTGCTGTCGGGATCACCGGTGTCTTTCGTGATGAACCTTTACGATCCTCTATATACGAGCCGCGCGTCGGTCGCCGTGCCCGGCGGGCAGGTGGCGGCGCCACGATCGTATGAATCGGCAGTGCGGGAATTCGACTCGGTCCAGCAGGCGCAAGGCAATCTCCAGAACGGGCTTGGCCCTGGACAGGCGGGTGGTCAAGGCGGCTTCGTGGGCGGGCGCCTGCAGGCGTTCGCGACTCCACCTCCTCCTCCTGCCCCGGCCCGTCCGGCTCTACCTTCCGTCCCTGCGTCGAGGGGGGATCTGCCTCCTTTTACTTCCGGGTTTCAAGAGGCGGCCACGACACAGATCGAAGACTTCTTTGAGTATCGCTTTCCGTTTCCGGTGCGTCTGGCGAGCCGACAGAGCGCATTGCTGCCGTTCGTGCAAAAGACGATGGATATCGAACGGTTGTCCATCTTCAACTACCAGACCGATCGTGGGAATCCCCAGCTGGGGGCGCGCATGGTCAACAACACGGGACTTCCGCTCGAGCCTGGTCCAGTGACCTTCTTCGAAGAGGGACGCTACGCGGGCGAGGCGGTGCTGGGCTATCTGTCGCGCGGCGAAAAGCGGCTCGTGAGCTACGGTGTGGACCACGACATCCAGGTGTCGGCCAAAACCGAGGCCAGGCCGGAAACGATGGCGCGCCTGACGATCGAGCGTGGTGTGGCCGTGCTGTTCATGGAAAGACTCCAGACGACGAACTATGACATCCGCAGTAAGGCGACCACGGCGAAAACGCTTATCGTGGAGCATCCACGTCAGGGCGACCGGAAGCTCAAGGGCGATCAACCCTGGGAGACGTCCGACAGCTTCTTCCGCTTTCGGGTCGAGTTGAAATCCGGTGAAACGAGACAACTGCCGGTGACGGAGATCGTGTCATGGCAGACGGACGTAAGTCTGCTCAGCCTGGACCGGCAGACCCTGGTGAACGTGTTCTCCAACAAGGAGACGCCGGAACAGGTTCGGGCAAAGCTGGGCCAGATCGTGGAAACGCGTGAGCAGATTGCGGACCTGCAGCAGAAGCAGTCACTGGAGCAGCAATCCATCGACACGTTGTTTCGCGATCAGGAACGTCTGCGCGAAAACATCAAGGCCCTGCGCGACACACGCGAGGAGCAGGAACTGCGCAGCCGCTACCTTGGTCAGTTGACGAGTCAGGAAAACCAGATCGGCCAGTCCCGGGCAGAGATTGAAAAACTGAAGAAAGATGTTGTGGCGGCGGAAACGCGGCTCGCCGATATGATTTCCAGTTTGACCTGGAAGTAAACGGGGGCCAGCGGCGCCTACGGCAGCGGATTCGCCATGTATTGCAGCGCGGGCTGCTGCCCGGCGCCGAGCGGCAGGCGATCGGTCGTCATGAGCATGGAAACAACCTGGTAGTACCCGGTCGCGACCATGAGATCGACAATGCCGCGTTCTCCCAGTTGCTGTTTCGCCGCCGCAAACGTTGCGTCGCTCACCTGCCGTGTCTTGAACAATTCGGTCGTGAAGTCATAGACCGCCTGTTCATCCGGCGCGAATCCGGCAGGCCGCCGTCCTTCAGCGATCGCGGTCAGTTTGTCCTGGCCGATGCCCGCCTGCGCGGCGGAGCGGCTGTGCGACAGCCATTCCATCTGCCCGCCCCAGAATCGCGCCGTGATCGCGATGCCGAGTTCTTTCAGTTTGTCTGAAATCGCCAAACCCGATCGCACCGGCTCACCCATGTTGAAGAACGCTTCGCCGGCCTCCGGGCTGCGCAGGAGGATGTTGAAGCTTCCTCCCGGCCCCCGGCCCGCCAGTACGGTCTCCACGAGTTTCTTCTGTTCCGCGGACATCTGGTCGTAAGTCAGGGCTTTTAGTCGATCGCCTCTCAGATTCAGCGCCCGCCCGTTGATGGTGGATCGCGCCTGGGAGGGATTAGGCGGTCCCGGAGTGGGTGTCGCAAAGCCCATGCCGACAACAGGGAGAGGATTATCCAATGGTTTCAGTTCCGGCTGCTGGCCCTGGCCCAGCGGATAGCGGTCCACATTGAGGAACATCGCAACCATTGCGTAGTAGCCCGAAAGCTGCGCAATATCCACTACCCCGCGTTCGTCGAATCGCGCTTTGGCGGCGTTGAACGTCGCGTCGGTGACCTGATGCGTGGTGAGGATTTCGTCGACGAAGTTGTAGGCCGCTTCCATCTCCGGCGACATTCCTTCCGGCCGTTTTCCCGCCGCAATCGCATCCACGATCGGTTGCTTGACGCCGTTCTGCAGAGCGGCGGCTTTATGGACGGTCCACTCGTATTGAGAAGTCCAGAATCGCGCGGTCATGATGATGATCATTTCCGCGACATCCTTCGGCAGAACGGTGCGAAAACGGCGGGTCTCGCCGAACTTCTGTACGAGGTCGCCGACCGCGGGGCTGCGGAGCAGTACGTTGAACGGCCCGCCGGTATTCCGGCGCTCGCCGTTGAGCAGGTGTTCGATCATGGTCTTCTGCTCCGGAGTCATTTCATCGTACTTGAGCGGCTTGAAGCGATCGCCGGTGAGCGTGACGTTACGCGGATCGGGAGTCTGCGCCAGGACGACGGCGCAGAGCAATGCCGCGATCGGGAGCAGAAGGCAAAGCCGAAGACACATTGTGTTTCTCCTATGCGAGTGAGAAATGATCGGGACTATAGCACGAGGGTGAAGCCAATCCATCAATTGCCGCCGCGTTCGCTGCGCGCCGCGATCCAGGGCCGGACCAGCCAGATCAGTCCGGAGATCAGCACAACAATGAACAGCCAGAGCGCAATGGCGCTCACTGTAACGGCGTCCAGTGAGGGCCATTCCAGCCGGTGTTGCGCGAGGACTGCGCCTCGATCCAGCGTCCAGTGCCACGCGGCATGGGCGATGAACGCCGAGAGAATGATCACTCCCATGCGTTCGCGGGCAGGTTTCAGGATCCCGAAAACGAGATGAAGACCCGGAAGAATCGCGGCCAGCGCAAGGACCTGTCCGAGTTCGACGCCGGCGTTGAACGACGCGAGAGAAACCAGCATATGGGAGCCGGCAAATTGCATGGTGTTGCGCAGCGCAAACGAGAAACCGAATCCGTGGACAAGGCCGAAGACGAAGGCCATGACCCATCTCCGATTGGGCGCGCGGCTCAGGATATTTTCGAGCGCCATGATGAGGATCGACACGGCAATCAGGGCCTCGATCAGAGGGGGAAACCACAGGGCGTCGGGAGCGTACCCCAGAGCTGAAACCGCCAGCGTGATGGAATGCGCGGCCGTGAACGCCGTCACTGCCGCGACGATCGGGCGAAGGCGCCGGAGCGGAATGATCAGGCAAAGGAGAAACAGCAAATGATCGACGCCCTCCAGGACATGGCGAAGACCGGAACTCACAAAACGCGCGGCGGCCTGATGCCAGCGGGGATCCAACCGCAACAGGCCGATATCTCCGGTGAACGCGAACGCTCGTTCGCCGCCATCGGGCGGTAGAAAGAGAATCGAAGTGTTCACCCTCTGGCCGAGGCGGGCCAGTCGCGACCGTACGGAAAACTCCGAGCGATCGGAACGGATCGGGTATTCGAGCAGGACGTCAAGCAGCGCCTGGCCCCAGTAGATTTCCACGTGGTTTTCCAGGTGTGGGCCCGCGAGATGACGGAGCGCGAGTTCGTAAGACGTGAACGAAAGATCAGACTCGAGCGAAGCCCGAACGGCGGTGACCGATGGCGATAGGGCGAAGTCATTTTCGTAGACTTCGAGGTTCCGTGCGATCCATAGCTCTGCGGCCTGACGCAACGCCGGATCGGCGCTTTCGACGTCGAGATAGCCGGGGCCGCGTTTTGGGAAGTCGACGTCAAGCATGGCCTCCAGTGGCGCCCGAACGAGAATGCGCAACCGCTCGGAATCGGGCTTCGCGATCATGTGAACGCGAACGTCCGCAGGGACGTCATGCGCGGCGCTGTTGATGGCCGCGCCGAAGAACGCGGCTGCCAGGATAATCAGTGGAGGTAACAGTCGTCGTTTCAAGCCGTCACCGCCTGTTGGTCATGACCGAAACGAAGATGTCCTCAAGAGACGGTGTAATTTCGCGCACCGAAACAACCCGGAGATTCTTCCGCCGGCCGAGTTCGCGAATGCCGGCCTCCGCTGAGACGACATCGGCAGTGGTCAGGTGCAGTTTGTTTCCGTACATGGCCACATCGGACACGCCCTCGAGCTTTTCGAGATCGTCGAACCACAGGAACATGGACTCGCAGGCAAGTTCGAGCAGGCGATCGCGGAAATAGCGTTCCCGCAGTTCGCTGGGCGATC
>DASUFH010000086.1:0-16784 GCA_036274645.1 Terriglobia bacterium | reverse complement strand
AACTCATCGAGGCGGCCGCGAAAAGGGATATCCGCTACATTCTTTGCAGCAACGAGTCGTCAGCCGCCACCATGGCCGGCGTTTACAGCGCCATGCGCTTCCGGCCGGGTGTGGTGTCGACCGGCGTCGGGCCGGGAGCGGCCGCCGCTGCGCTCGGAGTGGCGCATCTGTTTCTGGAGCGTTCTCCCGTCCTGGTGTTGACGGACCGGTACGGCGAGGCCGAATTCCGGCGCCTGCCACGGCAACGGCTCGAGCACGACCAGTTGTTCCGCCCGATCACCAAGGGCACGTTCACGATTTCGGCGCTGGACGCGGCCGCAACCATGCGGCGCGCGCTGGAGTTGAGTCTGGATGGCCGGCCCGGCCCTGTTCACGTCGATTTGCCGTACGACGTGATGCTGGCCGCAGCGGAGGAGTCGCACTTTCCGAAGGGCGCCGTTCGCCGCCGATTCTCCACGGACGCCGTGCCCAGTGGCTTTTCCGCTGTGGCCGATGCCATCCACGCCGCGAAGCGGCCCGCCGTGATTGCCGGGCTGCAGATCGGCCGCCGGGGGATCGCGGCCGAACGAGCCCTGGCGCAGTTTGTCGAAAAACTGGGCGCGCCGGTCCTGGCTTCGCTCGGCGCCAAGGGAACGCTGCCGGAGAATCATCCGCTGGCCGCGGGTGTCTTTCGTGGCGTGGCGTCGGAAACAGCATTGCTGGAAAAAGCCGACCTGTTCCTGCTGATCGGCTTCGATCCCGTGGAGATCTTCACCCCCGGCGTGTGGCGCTATAACGCGCCGGTGATTTCGATTGATGAAACGCCGTTTCGGGAAGGTCCCTACGTTCCCGCCATTGAAGTGATCGCCGGAATTGAAACGGCCCTTTCCCGGCTCACCGACCTCGTCATGCCGGGCAGCGGGTGGACCCGCGAAGACATCGAGTCCTATAACAGCCGTCGCCAGAGCGCCCTTCTGAAAAGATCGGACGCCGGCGTTCATCCGGCCGCGGTGGTGCGTCTAACGCGCGAAATTCTTCCCGATGACGGAATCCTGACCGTGGACGCCGGCCAGCACAAAGTCGTGACGTCGGATCTCTGGGAGGCTCGTCGCGCGCGAGGCTTTTTCAGTTCGAGTGGCCTGGGAACGATGGCTGTTTCCATACCCGCGGCCATTGCGGCGAAACTGCTGGAGCCCAAAGCCCCGGTGGTGTGTTTTACAGGCGATGGCGGTTTTCTGATGCGCGTCGGCGATCTGGAGACGGCGGCGCGCGAACAAACGCCAATCGTGGTCGTGGTCTTTAACGACCGGTTGTTGAATCTGGTGAAGCTTCAACAGGACCGGCGGGGACTGCGGAATCTGGGCGTGTCATTCGCGAACTCGGACTTTGCCGCCATCGCTCGCGGATTCGGTTTCGCGGCCAGAAGGGTGGAGACTGAGCCGGAGTATGCCGCCGCGCTTGCGGAAGCCCTTGGATCCGGCCGTCCCTTCCTTATCGACGTAGCAATCGATCCCAACGGGTACATCTAGACAGAAACATTTGGCTTCCCGTCTGCCTGTAGGGGCGGTCATAAGACCGCCCCTGCAAAGCTTCCCTACTTCGCGGGCATGTGCGCGAGGTCCTTTTCGTTCTCACAAACGTATTCGAGCAGTTCCGTGTCGGGGACGAGTTCAAAGGGCACGGTAATCGTCCAGGGGCGTGTATAGGTTTTCGGATCGTCGAACGTGAACTCGTCGGTCATGTGGCCGAAGTCGGAGCGGCGAATCCGTTCGGTCACCTTCATGTCGTCGGAGTGCGGGTAGCCGCTGTCGTCAAGCCATGTGCGTTCGGTAATGCCGACGGTTTCCACCACGAACGTGTCCCCGTCCCACTTCCCAACCGAATAGCCGTACCAGTTCGGGTCGCGGCGTTCCGGGAGGGCGCGTCCATCGGTGTGGATCTGCCGGTAGGCGACGAAGATCTCATACAGCATCAGTGTTACCGCCGGCGTCTGCACGATCTTGATGGGATACGGTGGAAGGATCATGCCATCGGGAACGCTTTTGGGCAGGCATTTGCCGGACGGCCGGTCGAGTCCGTTGCTGGCCTTCCGCTCGTTGTAGAGGGCGGCGGCCGCCGGCAGCAGTGGCGCCTGGACTCCGCCGGCCCGGGCGAGATCGCCGATGAATCGTCCGTTGGCGGCGCGCCACACGCCGGAGAGGTCCACCTTGCCGTCCGCCGCCCGTGGGGGTGAGGCCTGCAGGTTCACAGTCCCGTCCGCGTTGCGCGGGACTCCCGGAAGTTTCACGTTCAGCCATTGCGAAAATGCGGAAGTCTGGGAAATCGCCAGAACCGCAATCGCCACCGCGAGCGCGCGAGTCTTCATATGGATGCCTCCGACCGGCTTGAATAGCCGAGAGGATACACGATCCGGGAAATTGGGGCACAGACCCCAATTTCCCAGATCTACTCAGAGCAATTCCGGGGGGACCATTGTCAGTCCTTCGTGCGCGATTTCGATCGTCTCGATGGCTACTTCGTTTGCCGACGCGTCATAGTCGGGTCCTTCCCACTTCACAGGGAATCCGCTGACGAATTCCCATTGCGCTACTTTGACATCGTGCGAATCGAACACGATGATCCTGCCGTTGACTTTCCCGGGGTTCTCGGCCGTGCTCGACATATACCAGTTGTACAGTGCCGGGGATCCGGTGAAGCCCCGCTTCAGCACGATGTTTGAATACTTTCGTGTCCCGGTAAACAATTTGTGGATCGTGCCATTGTCTCCGCCTTCCCTGTAATCGACGACTTCGGATTCGATTGCCAGGCCGCTGACCGAGCGAAAACGTCCGGCATTGACCCCTTCGATCTCGATCTGAAACCGGTACTGCTGGACGGCGTCTCTGACGGGGTCCTTTTGCGCCTGAGTCTCCGCAACACCAAGGATGCCGATCAGGATCATGAACAGGGCGCCGCGCCACACGCGAGCTGTAACTGCAGACATGGGAACCTCCTTGATTAATTGGAAATTGGGAATATGTCGGATCGGGACAGAGACCGGGGACAGTCTCCGGCTTCGCGACGGGAGACTGCTGCGTACCATAGCATCTTCCGCCGTGATTCGGAGACGGTAACCCGGATTTTACCTGCCTTCGCGGGGGACGGGTTTGCCGTAGACCTCAATCCAGGCAACGTCGGAGTACCCTCCGTCGCCGTGGCTGCTTCCCGGGGTCAGGTCGGCAAAGCCGATCTCATCGACCTTGCTCAGATCCGCGCGGTCGAGCACGCGGCCTTTGGTCAGCACTTTGGGCATCTCGGCGCGCAGCCAGTGGACTTCGGAAAGGTAAAACTCGCTCTCACGATAATCCACGGCGCTCGAGTCGGTATGGTCGCCGATCAGATAGGTCCCGTCGGCGAGTTTCAGCGCCGGGCGAACTTCGTGGAAGCCGGAGGTTTTGATGTACCACTTTATCCGGGCCTTTCCGGTGAGGTCGACATAGCTGTCTTTGTGTTTGAGCGTCACCGCGCAGGCCGAATTGCAGAGTCCGGTCCAGATGTGGCTGACGTTCCCTTCGTTGGTGACGCCGAAGTCGTCCTTGTTGCCCGGACCGTACATCGCGAGGATGAGATCGGGATTGGTTACACCGTCCTGCGACAGCGGTGTCATGGTGGTACTCTTCCAGGCTTCCTTGAAGAACAGAGGCAGCGGCGCCGCCGCGCCACGCGCGCCGCCGCGTTGCCGGGCGGTCACGCCCAGAGCCGAAGCGCCGATGGCGAGGCAGGTCAGAGCGATCCGGAACGTTCGTTGATTCATGGGGGCCTCCGAATGGGTAAGAGGTCTGAAATTCCGTCAGCACGATATCCGGAAAGGGAATCGGCGGACAAGAATTTCTCGACTTGACGAGCGCGCCATTCCACTGTGTACTCTGACGGTTTTGATGCGGCGCGAGCCGCCGAGCCCAACACTATCGCCCAACACGATCGGAGGATTTCAATGTTCAAGCGATTGTTTTTGCCGTTGTTCGTCGTCCTGATCCTGGCCGGAAAGGCATTCCCTCAGAGTGAGCCGTACGGCGCGCCGGTCACCGCGGACATGGCGAAAAAAGCGGCCGCCGCCGCGATCGCGGAGGCGAAGAAGAACAACTTCACGATGGCCATTGCCGTGGTGGATACCGCGGGATTCCTGGTCTATTTCGAGAAAATGGACAACACGCAGACCGGCAGCGTGAACGTGGCGCAGGACAAGGCGCGTTCCGCGGCGCTGTTCAAGCGGCCGACAAAGGCGTTTCAGGACATTGTGGCGCAGGGTGGCGAAGGCATCCGCATCATGGCTCTGCAGGGCGCCGTTCCCGTGGATGGCGGGATTCCGCTGATCGTCGGCGGAAAGATCATCGGCGCGATCGGCGCGTCCGGCGGCTCGAGCGCTCAGGATGGCATGGTCGCCAAAGCCGGCGCGGACGCGCTGAAGTAGTCCCGGCGAAGACGGCTTTACTGGGGCGCGCGCTGGATCAACTCCCACGTGAAGCCGTTGACGTCCCGCACAAACACGTTGCCGGCGCCGTTGGCGCGCTTGATGGCCTTGCCGCCCGTCGACAGGACGGCGCCGCCGGCTTTGGTCCACTGATCGACGGCGGCGTCGATATCGCGGACCACCATCGTGAACGCGGGCGCCCCCGGATCCTGCGCGCCCATCAGGAATTTCTCGCGGGGCACACCGTTGTATTCGATCAGGCCGAAGTCCAGCATCGTGCCCGGAATGTTCCCGTGCGTGATGCGCCATTTCGCGCCTTCAAGATTGATCAGCTTCGCCACCGTCGCATTCGTCGCCAGCTGGCCGGTCGGCCGCGCATTGAATCCGATCGCGGCGCGCAGGAACGCCACTGTCGTTGCGGAATCCTCAATCGACAATTGCACGGCCCCGCCGATGATGTCGCCGGCGCCGGACGCCGCCGCCGCAGGCAGCGGATCGGGCTGTTGCAGTTCGACGAAGAATCCATCGGGATCGCGAATCAATAACTCCCGCATCTTGCTCGCGGCGTTTCCGCTCGGGTTAAGCGGTTCCCCTCCCGCCGTGACGATGGTCGTGTGGGCCGCTTTCAGCCTGGCGAACATCTTGTCCATGTCGCGCACCTGCAGCACCAGCGTCGCGGCGCCGGGATCCTGAAGTCGTGGCTGGGCGGCTTTGCGTGTCGTGCCGGTGAACTCGGTCAGCTCGAAGCCGAACGAGGCGTTCGGGATCCGGAATGTGGCGGCTCTGAAGCTCGCGCCCGTCGTCCCCGTGAATTTCGATAAATCTTCATCCAGCGCCTGCGGCTTCTGCGCGAGTGGATCGCGTCCGCTGAGGGCGAGACCGAGAACGTCGCGGTAGAAGGGCACGGTCTTGTCGAGACTGTCGACGGCGTGGGCCAGGTTCTGCAACTGAACCACGGGTGTCGGCGGCATCGGGCTCGTGGGCGCGCGTTGCGCGGACAAGAGGAGCGGCAGGGCAAGACTCGTCGCTGCCAGGGCTTTCGCAAGGGTGATGAATTTCATCCCGGCAGTATACGCTTCGCCGTATTGCTTTTCCTGGGTCCCCGCCTGCTTGTAGGGGCGGTCTATGACCGCCCGCTGGAATTTAGACATTTGGGGCTCAGTTCAGGCAATGAATTCGCGTTTACGTCTCAGATCTGCACCTTCGCTGCAGCAGATTGACGCAAACGAAGCGTGAGTATGGGAGCCAACTGGAGTGGCGCCACCCTCTCCCGGCTCCGCCGGGAGAGGAGGGAGCGAGCCGCAGAGCGCGAGCCCGATAGGGCGAAGCAGAAAGAAAAGACGAGCGACAGGCGCGCGTGCATCGAAGGCCTTCCAAATGTCTAAACTCCAGGGGGCGGTCTATTATGACCGCCCCTACAAATGCAAAACGCGAAGCAGTCAGGAAACTCTCGATTTTCCGGGGAGCAACTGAAGCCTTCTCAACTGCGGAAGCGAATCCGTCGGCTGCCCCACCTTCTTTTCGAATTCCGTGTTCTGAAAATCCGCCCGCCGGTCGCTGCGTTCCGCCTCGCCTTTGTGATCGATCACGTATCGGCTCATCGGCGGGACGACACCTCCGGCATAGAACTCTTCCGCCAGCTTGAACGCGTAATGATAGAAGTTGTAATACTTCGCCCGGTTCACACCGCAGATCTCCGCGAGTTCATCGTGCGAGAACCGGATGAAGTTCGTGCGCTTCGCAAAGAGAATCAACTGCCGCCGTCGCCGTCGGGCGGTCGAATCCGACAACTCCCGGTCACGCAGCTCTTCAGGCAATGCCAGCGCGCCGCTCGCGCGCAGCGATTTCACGGCGGCCTTTCCATCCGGGAGCCCAAGCGCGGTGGCGAGTTCATCGAAGCTGACGGCAAGCCTTTTGGAGTCGCGTGTGGCCAGCAGGAAGTTTTCGTTATTCGGCCCGCGCAGCCGGTTGAACACCATGTCGAGCGCCGTTTCCCAGGCGTGACGCGAATCCGCGCGCCGGAACCACGCGTCCATGCCGTCGGGGAATAGGGCGTCGGCCGGCCCGGCAGGCGGCAGCATGACGCCAAGGCGGTCTGCGGCGCGGTTCAGTTCGGCGTGGACATCGGCTTCCGCGCCGACGGCGCCGAGGACCGAGGCCGCGGTGATGATGCCGCCGGGAATCGCGCTCGCGATCTCGCCGACCAGCCCGAGGGCGACACCGCTTTCGTTGAGGCATCCGAGGCCGCGGAAGTTGTTGCGCCAGGAGCACGCAGTGAGCAGGTCGAGGGCCTGATCCGAAACGCACACGCCGTTGCCGAACCGTTCGAGCAGCCCGTCGATGTAATCGGGCATGTCCCACCAGTGCTCGTCCAGCGCAGGGACTTCGATCACCAGGTTGCCCTGCGAAAGCCGTCCCCAGAGATCCGGACGAAACGCCGCCAGGTCCTTGTTGGTGGCGGCAAAGACGCGCACGTCGAGACGGCGCGGCGCAGTGGACCCGAGTGGGCGGACTTCGCCGTTTTCCAGGAAACGCAGCATGCGCGCCTGCAGCTCCGGCCGGATCTCGGCGATTTCATCGAAGAGGACCGCGCCGCCGTCAACCGCTTCGAGCAGGCCCTTCCGATCGGAAACGGCGCCGGTATACGCGCCGCGGACGGCGCCGGCGAGTTCGCTATCGAAGAGAGTTTCGGTGATGGTGGCGCAATCGATCACGTAAAACGGTTTGCCGGCCGCGCCCCGCGCGCTCGACGCGTAGATCAGCTGGGCGAGCTGGGTCTTACCGACGCCCGGCGGGCCGAGGATGATCACCGGCCTTTTGTCCGCGGCGTCAAGCGCGGCCTTGCGAACGACCTGAAGCGCGCGTTGCGACGCGGCGTCCGATCCGAAGAAGTACCGGGATCCCAGCCAGACCGCGGCGCCGACCGCATTGTGCGCCGCGCGGGCGCTGGCCGGCTCCTCCGGTACGACCTCCGTCGCCGCGGCCGATGCCGTCCGCGTGTCCGGTCCGGACGCATGAGGCGCCGCCACGGCCGCGGCCGCTGCGGCTGTCGCGGCCGCCGCCCGAAGCGGTTCCGGCGCGCGGATCTCTTTGCGTCCCGAAGTCAGACGCCAGATCGCCAGCGTCAATCCCGCGCCGCACAACAACCAGAGGACTCGCGCAGCGTCCGGGCGCCAGAAGGGAGGGGCCGGCTCCCCCGGTCCGCTGGTTTCCGCAACGTCCGCGGAGGGCGCCGGAACCAGCGTATTGTTCGGCCCCACGCGGAGGATATACGTCGTCTGGGAGAGATCGCGGAGCGCCTCACCCCTCTGATCGAATCCCTTGAGGCCCGTGACCAGCGAGAGCGCGGAACTGTCCACGCCCGCCGCCAGACAGGAGCGGATCGCCGCGCGCGTTCCGTCAAGCGAGTCCACGTCGGTCACGCCATACGTCTTTCCCTGAGAAATTCCGTTCAGGCACGACGCAGCCACGCTCATGGTGTCGTAGCCGAGCGCCAGATACGGATCCGGATATTCCGTGTCGATGTGATAGGCGTTCGCGATCGAACGGAAATCGCGCCATGCCGCGGAGCTTTCGCCAAAAAAGAACGGCGATAGCAGATAGGCGCCGATCACGGGCGCGCCGCCCTTGCGGTAAAACGCGGCCGAAAATGCGCCGGATCCGGCGAACAGCAACGGCTCCTGGTCTCCGGTCAATCCCAGCGCTTCACGTACCCGATTGCGGGTATCGTCCCTGCGTATGTAGGTGACGATCTCTCGCGCGTCATCCCAGAGCGTGAGCAGGCCCAGCGCCTTCACCGGGCGGTTGGCGCGCTCCGCGCGTCCTTTTTGAATGGCGGAAAGAATGGCGTCCAGGTCCCGGGACCTGTCGCCGGTCAGTCCCCGGTTGACGCCGACATCGATCGGTTTCCGGGCGTACGCCTGCCAGGGCTCGGCGTCGAGAAAGTCCTGCCTCAGGCCCCAACCATAAATGTCATGGTTTAACTTCTGGGCGTTGGCGTCGGAACTGTTTTTGACGAACTCGTTCGAGTCCTCGAACACAAACGCGACTTCGTCGGGTTTGAGCCCGCGGGATCCGGCGAGCCATTGCGCCAGACCGTGCATCTGATAACGATCGTTGAGCGCCGCCCGGAAAAACCATGTCGGCTTCGTGTCGCTGACGGGAATCGTCCGGGTCAATTCGGTGGCCGTGGAAATGGCGCTCAGGATGGGGATGCGCCGTTCGCTGGCCACGCGAGGCAGTTCGAGCGTGCACAGACTGTTGATGGATCCCACGATGGCGACGACGCCGGACTTTTCGAGTCTCTCCGCGCATTCGAGCGTGAGTCGGGGATCGCTCCGGTCGTCGCAGCCCTCGATCCGGACCTGCAAGCCCCACCGCTTTTTCGCTTCTTCCAGCGCCGCCCGAATGCCCGCTTCCTGTTGTTCCGCCGCGCCCACGGTTCCCGAGGTCTGCGGCCCGATGACGCCGATCCGGAAAACAGTGGGTTCCCGGGCAAGCAGAAGACAGGCCGGCAGGATAAGTAGGGCCGCCACCGGCGCGAGCCGGGTAAAAACTCGGAGATGCATGGAATCCAGAACCGGCGAGCATTATAGCGGAGGCGGTCCCGCTACGCTGCCGGTCCCTCTTCGCGCCCCTGTTGTCCGTTGTGAGTTGGCTGTTGTCCGATGTGTAATGGACCTGGCTAAACCACCCATTGACCCAATGTCTCATTGACCAATGGGTCTGCGTAAGTCGGGCCAACATTTCACAATCGATAACAGGCAATGGATAACGGACAACGGGGAATAGGGCGGCGCGCGGGCGATTATTGCCGGCCGGCCAGAACGCAAAGCGCCGCGGCGGCCACATGCTGGTGTTCCTTCCGCCATGGGGCCCCCACCGACTTCCCGAAGCCGGCGAGGGTCGCGGCGACTTGCGTCGTTGAACAACCCAGCGCCTGTGACGCGGCGACAATCGGATCGGACTTGCGCGGAAAGCGGTGAACCGCCAGGCCGATCGCGGCGGCCTGGGACGCCAGCTCTTCCCGGTACAACATGCCGTCCGCTGCATAGGTCAGGGGACGGGAAGCGAGAACCAGTTCCAGCGACTCCGGGAGTTCGTCGTAGGGACTCGCCTGGATCACGACGGCGTCAACTCGAAAAGACGATTTGAGCGTATCCAGGGCTCCGCGGCAGCGATCTTCAACGGACGCGCGAGTCTTGCGGAGGATCCGCTCGGCCTCTTTGAACGGAAGCGTCAGCCCTTCGTGGTGGTAAGGCGCTGACGGCAAGCCGGGCGTAATGAGCTCGGCGCGGCGGCGATCCAGAATGACCGGTTCGCGGTCCCGAAGAGAGAGCGTAACGAGTTCAGCCCATCCGATATGGTCGGAGATTCCAGTGACAGTCGTCATGACGCGCAAGTTTAGGGCGGGAAGAGGAATGAGGCCAGCAGAACAGGAGGGGAACGGATTGATTTGTGCGCTGAGTTCAGACTCATCGCTTCGATTGCAAACCGGCCGTTCCGGCAGACTACGCGCTGAGTTCCAGAGTCACCTCTTCGAAGTCAAGCAAACGTCTGCTCTCGCAGGCGGCGACGATTTCCTCGATTCGATCCGGATCCGAGCAGGCCAAACCAACTCTCCGTGCGGTATTCCAGGTCTTCTCACCATTCTGGTCATGCGTTTCGTGCGGCGTTCCCTCGCTGCATTGTTTACACAGCTGCCGGACACTTCCAGTCCAGTCTTCCATAACGACGCCGGCCGCATCGGCCAGTTGAGCAAGCTGCTTCATCTGGTCCTGTGTTGAGATCCGTACACGCGCGACATATGTGCTGAAGTTTGATGGTTCAAACAATTCAAGCACGTTGAAGACCGGATACTGTCGCCCTTCAACGTTCCGAAAGCCGACAGGGGCCCCGTCGTGGAGAACGACATCACGTGAGCGAAAACCGGACTCTGGAAATGGGACGCTTTCGACAACGACCCGAACCGGGTCTATGCGCCGGCCCCAAACGACCTCGCCAGCGTCATCCGGATTCAGGCGAACCGGAGTCACGCCAAGATTCATATTGATTGGCGCGTCGCCCTCCGAAACATCCAGCCCGTTATCTTTCCAGGCTTTTCGAGCAACAGACCATCGGCGCAGGGCGGTTGCCGCGATCGCCAGGTTCCATCGGCTGGCTTCATCCGACGGCGACAACGCGTAAGCCCTCGAATTGAACTCAAAAGACTTCTCCCAATCGCCGCGGTACTTATAGATCAGCCCCACGTTGTACAACGATGTGGATCTATTCGGATCAAGCGCCAGGCATTCGGCGTAGAGGGCAAGCGCTGCGTCGTTATTGCCCTCCTCGGAGCGCGCCTGTGCCTGGCGATGTAACTGTGTTGCGCGATATCTTGCGAGGAGTCTCATTGCTTCAAGATGCCGATTGCGAGGGGCTGCCGAAATCGCACAGCTTCCTGCGATGCTTCGTCCTGTCGGGTTGATGCCCGCGGTGGCAGCCCTCCTGCTCGGGGCTCAGCGGCTAAAGTGCTAAGGCCCCCTGCCGCCGCGCGTCGGCTTTCCCCTTCGAAGAGGGGGAGAATACAACACGTACGATAAGCGAAAAGCAGCTCCGATAAGTACAGTCGATGTCCGCCGCACGGTTCCTCCTTACGGCGCGCGCCCAGCGACAATCGGTCCCGGGAGGTCTCCGACTCCAAGGGGGCCGGCAATCGCGATGGAAACAGCCTGGCCGCCCTCCCGTGTCTGTACATCGCGCCAGAACGAAATCCCGGCCTCATCCACATGCCCGGTAAACATGATGGTTCGATCTCCATCCGGGCTCTTCACCTTGAACATAAGGATATTTCCGTCGATCATTCCGTCGTAGATCGGTACGGAGACGGGTTGCAAAATGGATCCGGACAGCGATGTTCCGTTGGCTTCCAAATCGAAAATCCACGGCCCGTTGGGAACGTCCGTCACCTGCCATCTCCCTGTAATTCCGGGGCCGCGAGGCGCCGGCCCGAGTGGAGGTAACGCCACCCGGTTGGTCAACACGGTATCGGACAGCGCCGTGGTTAGCGCCCTCACAAACGAAGCGCGGTCGTTGACATTTTGAAGCGCGGTCCGGAGATCAAGAGCATTGCCAGGAGGTGTAAGGCCGGGTTGAAGCGCCCGGCGATCCACGTCGTTCAGCTGTCCCAGAAACGCCGCTCGCTGTTCAGGGCTGAGCGTCAGGAGGGCCTCCACGATCATGTCTCGTGAAAGAAGATCCGGCGAATCGGCATTTGGCCGGGTCGCAACGGCGGCCATGCCGGCACGAATCGGCTGCAGGTCGCTGAGGCTG
This sequence comes from Terriglobia bacterium, assembly GCA_036274645.1. GTDB lineage: Bacteria > Acidobacteriota > Terriglobia > 20CM-2-55-15 > 20CM-2-55-15 > DASUFH01. The sequence goes on along the minus strand of DASUFH010000086.1, from coordinate 5,044 downwards.
TTGATCGCGCTCTGGATGGCCACAGCGTTTCCGGATTCAACAGCCGGCCCGAACACCTTGCGGTTGGCGTCACTCAGTTGCGCCAGGAAAGCTTCCCGTCCTTCGCGATCCATGGCCGCCAGGGCTTTCGCGCCGGGACTGGGGCCTCTTGCGCCTGGTTGAGCGCCAGCATCCGAGCTGAAACTGACGGCCGCCAGTGTGCTGGACGCCGTCCAATTGAGCACCAGTCTGATCTTCGACGGGAATATCGCCTGATTGCGCGCCTGAAGGTCGGCTGGCGGCGCTGCTTGAATCATGAAAAAGTCGCCTCCGGGGGCCACATCCCAGTTTCTCCCCACGGCATTTGAGACGAACCGGCCGGTGAAGAGCGTTGTTGGAGGTTGTGGAACGAACTCCCCTTCCGAGACGCTGAATCGCACCGACATCATGGACCCACGGGCCGTATAAAACAGCTCTTGCCCATTCTGAGACCATACCGGCGCCCTGGAGTCGGTATCGCGCGATACCTGCACACGGGGACCGGGGCCGGGGAAAGGCTGGACATACACCTGGTAGCTTCCCGACTCATCGGAGCCATAGGCGAGCCATTGACCGTCGGGCGAGAAGGCTGGATAGAGGATGTTGTGCGTTTGGGCTTGAAGGAAGGGCCGGATGTCGTTCGGGTTATCGAGGGGAACCAGGTAAATGCCGAATCGCCGCGCCACCTCGGCCCCGTTCACGACGGCCAGGTATTTTCCATCCGGAGTCCAAGCGGGGGACATGTAGTTGGACAGCAGCGGCGTGATATCCGGCGAGTCGAGCGCCTTCAAATAAATCCGGCGCGGCCCCTCCCGCAAGGACGTGAACGCAAAACGCAAACCGTCGGGGGACCAGTCGCCGTTCACGTTCGTTTTTCCGGAATCCGGAATCTGGCGAATCAGCTTCTTGTTCGTGAGGTCATACACCCAGACCGTATCCCACTCATCGCCCAGCAACAGGTATTTGCCATCGGGCGAAACCTGCACGAAGAAATACGACCGGGGCTCCAACTCCAGGGCAGTGACATTCCTCCTGGGATCGACGTGCACGATGTCATAGCGGTTCGCGGGTTCAACGGTTCCCGGAACGTAGACAAGGAAACCGTTTTGCGACACGCTGTACTGCGCGGCGCCGCTCCGCAATCCGTTCGTTGTCGTGCGGACCAGATGGGTGACCCCGTCGCCATCGGCGACGGCGACTTCAGGTCCGGTCACCGTGTGGGTCGTTAAATCGAAGGGGACGGCGAACAGCTGCCCGTCGCGGGCAAACATCAACCGGTTGTTGCCGGCGTAGCGCGCGTCGGTGGCATTCTCGATGAGAAGCTTGCGTGTTCCAGTCTTCAGAGAATGCACCCATATCTGCGCGAACTTGAAGTCGGGAATGGCGGTCGAATATCGCGTCACGGTGAACAGGACGCCGCTCGCATCCGGCAGAAAATGAGGCAGACGGTGGTCCGATTCGGCGGTCGCCGGGTCCACCTCAGTCAATGGCTGCGGCGCGCCGCCGCCCTCCGGTATCCGGCGCAAGCCGCCGCGACCGCCGAGCACGATCTCGCCATTGCCGCCCCAGGCGGCTCCCATGTTGGTCGGCAGTACGTTCGCCGGAACGTTCTCCCTGAAAACCACGACGGGAGGTCCGCCGCTGACGGACACTTTCCGGACCTCCATGATCCGGGCCGTTGGTGTGACGCCTATGGCTCCCGTAAAGAACCCAATCCACTGGCCGTCCTGCGAGAAGAAGGGGTTATAGCCGGTCTCCGTACCGGAAAGCAGTCGGGGTTTACCGAATTGTTCAGTGGATCTCAGGTAGATCTGCCGGTTCGGGTCGGCTCCGGTGGTAGACGCGGTTGTGCTGGCGGCAAAGGCGATGAGTTTCCCGTCCGGCGAGATGTCCACCCCGTGCCGGTAGGCATGAGCCAGTTGCTGCCCCTCCCCCAATCCAAATTCCAGCTTCACGGATCCGGCCCCGGCGGCGTCAGGAGCAGGCGCCCTCCAGTGGACTCGCGCCTGGGCGGCAACGCCCGCCTGATCGGGATACCGGTTAACAACCTCGTCGTAATACTGCTGCGCCTTTTCCTCCTGGCCCAGCTTGTCGTAGAGGAGACCCAGCTGAAGCTTCGCGCGCGCGACACTCGGCCGGTCGGAAGCGAACTCTTTCAACACGCGCTCGTAGAGTTGGATCGCTTCCTGGGCCCTGGCGCCGCCGCCGGAGCGTTCCCTCGCCATCGCTTGTTCAAGGAGGGCGGCGCCGCTCTGCGCGCCCGGCGCGGTGATGGAAAGCGCCAGCAGAAAGCCAATGATCGCAACAAGTGTCCGCATCGTCCCTCCTGAGTCTTCTCCTACTCCACCGAAACTGCGACGACTGTCAGATCGTCCTCAAAGTGTCCATTGGTGAACCGCGTGGCCTCGCGCACGACCTCTTCCGTCAGCCCGGCGCCACGATCGGGCTGGAATCGGTTCATCAGATTCGTCAGCCGCTCTTCGCCGAATTCTTCGCCGGCTGTGTTCCGGCTTTCGGTGAGACCGTCCGTATACATCAGCAGGCGATCGCCCGGCCCGAGGGGAATCGATTCGTCCTCGTAGCGCCAGTCCCGGAAAACTCCGAGAACGCCTCCGCCGCAGTCCAACCGGCTGAGGGCGCCGCCATGAGCGCGGAAAACCGGTGAGTTGTGGCCGGCATTGCAGTAACGCAGGACCTCGCCGCGGCGATCGATGACGGCGTAGAAAAACGAAACGAACCCGTTGGCGGGCATGCTTTCGCACATCGCGGCATTGACGCGCCCGCACAGGTCGCGCGGACGCATCGCCAGGGACGCATGCGCGCGAACCGTCGCCTGGAGGTTGGCCATGATCAGGGCGGCCGGCATCCCTTTACCGCAGACGTCGGCAATGCATACGGCGACCGTGTGATCGTCGAGTTGCAGAACATCGAAGTGGTCGCCTCCCACGATGCGGGCCGGGCGCCATGTTCCGGCGATGACGAGGCCGTCCACCTGCGGGATAGTCGTCGGCATGAGCGTTTCCTGAATCCGCCGCGCTTCATCGAGCTCCCTTTGATTGGCGAGATCGGACCGGCCCTCGGACCGCCGCAGGATCGCCCGCACGCGGCCCAGCAGCTCGCGAATCGAAAACGGCTTGGTGACGTAGTCATCGGCGCCGGCTTCAAAACCCTCGATGCGGTCGGTCTCCAGACTCTGGGCGGTAAGCATCAGGATCGGCGTCGCCAGGCCATGACGGCGCATCTGGCGGCAGACCTCGTAGCCGTTCAAGCCGGGCAGCATCAAATCGAGGATCACCAGGTCCGGCTGCTTTTCGCGCACCAGGCGGTAGCCGTCCGCGCCGTCGGCTGCGGTCAGAACGTCGTAGGACTCGGCGCGCAGATTGTCCGCCAGTCCACAGAGAATGGCCGGATCGTCTTCGATGACTACGATGCGATTCATGCCCATAATCTAGCGCCATCGGCGCGGTTGAGGTGTCATGACGCCGCAAAGACTTTGTCACGAAAGTGTAAGTTTGTATCCGACGCCGTGAACCGTGATCAGACGGCGGGGCTCGGAGGGATTGCTTTCGATCTTGGATCGCAGGAGCGCGATGTGGTTGTCCACGGTGCGCGTGCTCGGATAGCTCTCGTATCCCCAGACCTCGCTCAGCAGATCCTCCCGCGTCACCACCTGGCCCGCCCGTCCGGCCAGCATCCGGAGGACGCCGAATTCCTTCCGGCTCATCTCGAGGGGCGCGCCGGCCCTGGAGGCTTCATATCGAAGAAAATCCACGACGACGTCGTCGAAGCGAAGGTCCCCCGGAAGCCCGTCTCCCGGCTGGCTGCGGCGCAGCAGCGCGCGCACGCGCGCGAGAAGCTCACGGATTGAAAATGGCTTCGAGACGTAGTCGTCGGCGCCCAGATCGAGGCCCAGCACACGATCCGATTCCTCACCGCGCGCCGTCAGCATCATGATGGGCGCCGAGAATCCGTTGGCCCGCAACTTGCGGCAGATCTCCAGGCCGCTCATCTTCGGCAGCATCAGATCCAGAATCACGAGCTCCGGCTTTTTTTCGTGCGCCAATCGGTATCCGGAGTCGCCGTCGGTGGCCGACAGGACGTCGTAGCCTTCAAGCTGAAGGTTGTCCGTCAGACCGTAAAGGATGGCCGGGTCGTCTTCCACAATCAGCACTGTGCTCATGAATGACCGTTTCCTTTCAGCGGAAGACGAATGGAGAAAGTGCTGCCCTCGCCCGGAGTGCTTTGAACTTCCACTTTTCCGCCATGCCCCTCCGCAATGTGAGCGACCAGCGCCAGTCCGAGCCCCGTGCCGGCAACACCCCGGTTTTCCGCCGACTGCACCCTGTAGAATCTCTCGAAAATGCGCGACTGATCTTTGGTTGGGATTCCGATTCCACGATCCTCGACCTGGATGAGCGCGCTCCCGTTCTGCAGACTGAGGCGCATGTCGATGTCCCGGCTTTTCCCGGAATACTTCATGGCGTTTGTCAGGAGGTTGAGTATAGCCTGCTCCAACGCATCGCGATCTGCCGGCACGGGCGGCAGGCCATCGGCGACGTTCACTCTTAGATTGAAGCCCTGCGCGGCCAGCGGATACTCCATGGCGCGCACCGCGGCATGGACCACGTCGGGCAGAGAAGTGGGCTGCAGGTGATACGACTTCTGCCCACGTTCGATGCGTGAAAAATCCAGCACGTTGTTCAGCAGGCGCGTGAGCCGCTCGCTTTCATTGACGATGGTTCCCAGGTATTTGGAGTGCCGCTCCGGGTCCGTGTACCCGCGGAGTTGCAGGGTTTCGGCAAACATCCGGATCGCGGTCAAAGGCGTCTTGAGTTCGTGCGACACGCTGGAAACAAACTGAGTCCGCAACTCCGAAAGGCGGATCTCGCGGCGCGTGTCGCGCCACAGCAGATATCCGCCAAGAAGGATCGATCCCAGGACGACCGCGAGCGACAGCGCGTAAAACCACAGCTTGATTTCACTGCCGGTCTCCGTCTCGCGGGTGGATTGAAAGGCGACCCGGAGG
>DASUFH010000085.1:0-14485 GCA_036274645.1 Terriglobia bacterium | reverse complement strand
TTGCGCCCCGCAAGGGGCGCAAGGATTCCGGGCGCCCCTTGCGCAGGCGTCCGTTTCGCCGCATGGTCGATCCGGGGTGGCTCGCGTTGTCTTTCTGCTTCGCCCTATCGGCTTGCGCTCCGCGGCTCGCTCCCCGAGGAGCGCAGGGTCTCGTCGAAATTCCGGGAATGTACTATAGTCTCCGCCTACTGGAAGCTTTAACTGCCCGTGGTTTCTTCGTCCTGTAGCCTTTTGCCACGGTCTGCTGAGGAAGGTGTAATGGAATCGCTCAATCGTCGAGATTTTCTTGCGGCGGCCGTGGGCCTGCCTGTCGCCATTCCCGTGCTGGGTCAGAACCGCGGCGCGCAAACAACGGCGGCGCCGAAGGGCATGTTTGTCAGCATTCACCAGGCCAGCACCGCGAAGTTCGACTTCAAGGCGTCCTGTGAAGGCATCGCAAAAGCGGGCGTGCGCGCCGTTGAAGTGGACATCGCCAAGGTCCAGGAGTTTGCGCAAACCGAATCGCTGGCGAAGGCAAAGCAGCTTCTCGACGACCTGGGCCTCAAGGCCGTATCGTCAAGCAATCACCTCGGCTACGTCGATGCGACTCCCCAGCAGTTTCAAAGATTATTTGACCAGTTGAAGACGAAGCTCGAAGTCGTGCAGGCCGTCGGTTGCGACCGCATTGTCTGCCCGTCGACATCCAGTCAGGCGACGACACCGGACGATTTCAAGCGTGGCGCCGAAAACATGGTGAAGGGTGGAGATCTCGCGAAGATGTATGGCGTCACTCTGATGCTCGAATTCGCCAAAACCTCCAGGCTGGCCAATTCCATCCAGACCGCCCTGCAGATTGTTCGAGAGGCCAAACATTCGAACGTTCGAGTCATGATGGACACATTCCACTTCTACGGGGGTGTGGGCAAGCTCGAGGATCTGGAACTGCTGAAAGATGGCGAGCTGGCGCATCTCCACTTCGAAGATATTCCCGACAATCCGCCGCGCGAAGCGCTCAACAGCCAGCAGCACCGTCTGTTTCCGGGAGATGGAACGGCGCCACTGAAGCGAACCATCGAAATCCTGAAGCGAAAAGGATATTCGGGCCCGGCGTCGATGGAACTGTTCCAGGCAACAACCCCGGTTGTCCAGGAGCTGGATCCCTTCCAGATTGCGTCGAGAGCGAAAGCTCAGATCGAGCCGCTGATCGCATAGCGCGCTTCTGATCAGTTCACCTTTCCTTCGTCTTTCGAGATCGTAATCACCAGGTTCAAGGTTTTGGCGCCCTCAACATGGATCAACTCTCCGCGTCCGCGTTCCTTGAAGGCCTTTGAGGAAACCAGGTCATTCCAGGAGCCGCCGGTCACGACCTCGAATGCGAAGGCTTCATAGACTCCAGGTACGACTTCCGTGAAGGAAGCCATGCCGTCGGCGTCGGTCAGGCCATGAAGGTCCGGGCGTCTCCGGTCTGTGGGAAGGAGCCCGACGAAGAGTCCCGGTCGCGGCGCCTCGCCGTTCCGCACCTGCACGTTGACCCGGCCGAGTCCAAATTCGAGCGTAATCCCGAGACTGGTTTGTTCCTTATTCGCTTTGATCCAGCCGCCTCCGGATGTGGCTTTGCTCCCATAGCGCAGTTCGGACACGTGCGATTGGCTGTTGTCGTCGATGCCCGACAGGATCACCTTGTACTGCATGTCGGGCGCGACATCTTGAATCACAAATGATCCATCGGGCTTCACGGGGACGAATCCCGAGAAGGATGGCAGCGTAACCCAGCCCACCCCAATGGAGTCGGTCAATTCGAAGTTGACCCTCAGGCTGTTGAGTTGAAAGTCTGTGGGCGCCGGGCCGCGGATGTTTATCCGGCCCTGCAGGCCGAAACCATACTGGAGTGGCAACGTCAGGTCGGGGGCGCTGTCGGCCGTCACATAGATGTCCTGCGTTGCTGAAATGCGCCGGGCGCCCAACATCCCCGCGGCCACCACACGGTAAGCGCCGGGCTGAATTCGTCCAAAGTTGAACAACCCGTCGTTTCTTGTCGATGCAACCGTCACTCCAGACTGAACTCGGTTGACCCCGGTGGATTGGGGCGCGAGGACGATCGTGGTGGCCGCGCCCTTATCGGGCGATCGGGAGAGGTTGCTGCCGAAACCGATCGGGATGAGCGCGACCTGGATGTCTGTCAGGAGCGTGCTCGATCGTATACCGACGCCGCCGAATTGAGGCGTCGGCAGCAGGACCCTCCCGTTCATCTGAATGGGCGGCATGGAACGAAGCCTGAAGTCGATCCCTGTCAACGCGGCGCCGGCGGGAACCTTCACGGGATTCACGTTAACCGGATCGGTGGCGGCAGGATAAAACATCGGCCAGTACACTTGCCGCTGGTCTTTCGGAACGGTCGTTGCTCGAGCCCGGACGTAGTATTCGCCCGGCGGCGTCTCCAGTCGATATTGGCCTTTGTCGTCCGTCATTGCCATGGCGCCAACCGGACGCAACTCCCAGTCTCCGTCTCGATAGGGCATCGGCATGGTCGCCGCTGCCCGCTCGTAGGCCTGAACGTCTACACTCGCCATGGGCATGCCGTTTTCGTCAACCACGGTACCTGTAATCGCGCTTCCCGAGGGGGGCGCCGCCTGCCCGCTCAGTGTCGCGGCCACACTGCGGGACAGCAGGGCCACTGCAGTCACAAACAGCACGAGCAAGAAGTTGCCATGAATTGAATGTCTTCTGGTGGAGGTCATCTGGATCTCCGGTTCAATGTCGGTCACGAGGCGCCACGTCGCAGGGACACACAATCAATTGCGCACCGCGATGTCGCCGGCGGTAAGCGGTCGCCTCGCGTTGGTATAGAGGCCGCACGGGATTGGAGCCGATCCTCAGCATCGTTGCCGATCGCCGTCTTCCATCTGATGTTTCCCTCGGATACCCCATATGCGCTCGAGCGTGTGATACGGCGTATCCGGTTTACCGGCAGCCGGCCGTTGCCGAAGGATGTTTCCACGAAGATGTCATTGAGCGCGAATTGCGCCACGATCACGCCGGACGATCGCACGGCCGAATTCGGCTCGGCGCCCGCAGACGGGATCCACCGTCCGAACGGGTAACGTGATGGTGTCATGACCGGCTCCTGAATGGAGCCACTATATCCCAGTCCGGAGGCGCCGGCTTCCCGGATCGCTAAGAAAACAACGCCAGCTTCAGGCGGCGGACCGATTCAATCCGCAGGGAATGAGGGACAGAGAGCAATTTCGCGTTCGCGAAATTGCTCTCTGTCCCTCATTCCCCCCATGGCTTTCATCCGGCAACAATGGCGCTGCTCTGCGGGAAAAAACGGCCTATGATGCAGGACTGCTCATTCGAGGAGGAGCATGACAGACTTGTTCAACGACTCGCGATTCTTTGCGGCAGCGGTCGAGTAGCCTCGGATCAACTTGTGGTGACCGTTATCGGCATGAAGTTCGAGGCGGCAACTTCAGATTTCGATTCCGTGAGGGCCACGTGTGTCAGGCCTGGGACACAAGGCGGGGTCGCGACGTCGCCATCAAAGCGCGCCCGCGAGAATTCGCACAGGATGCGGACCGGGCTGGTCTGGCTTGAACTCTCGTGACACGCGCCCTGTTGCAGGCCCTGTCTCTGGCCTTTCTGGCGACCGGCGCGCGTGCGGGGGACCTCGTCGCCGCCTCGTGTCCATTCGAACTCAGAGTCCAGGGAAATATAACGTCCCTGGAACGCTCGTCTGTGGCCGGGTCGGGGCGTTCCACGGCGGCGGCCGATCTCGCCTCGGAAGCGATTCCGCTCACCGAATTCGGAACCCTCTGCTCTTTCCGCGCGCTCAGGCATTTCGCCCTCTCACAACTTGGCGACGCCCCGACTCGACTGAGCCACCAGAGCCCGGACCGTTTCCCCACGGTTGACGCGGCGACCGATCGGCTCGAAACGCGCGCCCGTCCCGTCCCGGTGGACGATCGCGGCGGCAAGGAGGACAGATGGAAAATACGCTTGTTCGCCAGCCATTCGTTCACGAGCTACTTCTCTAATGACATCGCGTTCAGATCCTCCCGTTATAACGTCGATGTCAGGAGCTATGAGTGGAAGGAGCGCGGCTCCAGGGAATTCTTCAATCCGAAGACCTGGTTTAAAAAGGGGAACAATCCGCTCCAGATCTTTGACGAGCCCAGCAACACCTATGCGCTCAGCGCCGAGAAGAACAACCGGGAGTTTTCCCTTTCGATGTTTCATCCGAAGTTCTTCCACGCGCCGGATCAGATCAAGTACGTGAATGGGACGATCGATGGGACACCCGTCGATGGGTTCGTCCCCATCAACAAGCCTTTCGACGGTTACGATCAGATCCCGGGGGAGATGGAACTGGTCCGCAACGAAAACACCGCCCAGGAACTGGCTCTGGAATTCGGCTTTGGCCGACGGATCAAGCTCACTGAATCCAAAGCCTTCTCGATTTCCACCGTCCCCGGCGTCGGCGCCGGTGTCATGGTCGGACGCAATTACACGGTGGTCGTGAAGCCCGGCGAATGGTGGGAATTCGATGACTATACCGATGGCTTCGGCATCCAGGGCTTCGGCGGCAGCCTCACTAATCGGGTGGAGTTCAATTTTCGCACGGAGCGCTTCGGGATCTTCTATGCGACCCGGCTATCGATCTACAGGCTCCACCATGGATTCCTTGACGGAACCCAGAGATACACGCTCGGCTTCCTTGGCAATAGCGTCGGCATCAAGTTCATGCTGTACAACCCTTAATCCCTACTGCTCGCCGGTCGTTATGGCGGCTCGGGGGAGAGTCTTGCCTCCGTACGAGGCAATGCCAAGGCCATGGAGTGGGTCTGGTCCAGCTGCCCCGCCGTCATTCTCGATTTCCCGTCTGACCTCTCCATCCCACAACAATGGCGCTGCTCTGCGGGAAAAAACGGCTTATGATGGAGGACTGCTCATTCGAGGAGGAGCATGACAGACGACTTCTCACAACGCCACATTGGCCCCTCGGCCGACGACGTGACCGACATGCTGAAGACGGTAGGGGCCGGAAGTATCGACGAACTCATCGCGGAAACCGTTCCCCCATCGATTCGACAGACCATGCCTCTCGACGTCGGTCCGGCGCTTTCAGAAACTGAAGCTCTGGAACGCCTTCAGACGCTTGCGGGAGAAAACCAGATCTATACGTCGCTGATTGGCCAGGGGTATTACGGCACGATCCTCCCCTCCGTGATTCAGCGGAATATTCTGGAAAACCCCGCGTGGTACACGGCGTATACGCCCTATCAGCCGGAGATCAGCCAGGGACGTCTGGAGGCGCTGATCAATTTTCAGACGATGGTCTGCGACCTGACCGGTCTGGACGTAGCGAACGCATCGCTGCTCGATGAGGCGACCGCGGCGGCCGAGGGTATGGCGCTCGCCAGGCGTGTGTCCACCTCGAAGTCGATGCAGTTCTTCGTTGATCGGGACGCCCATCCCCAGACGCTGGCGGTCATGGCGACGCGGGCCGAACCCCTGAACTGGACGCTGGTCGTCGGAGATCCCCAAACCGATCTGGCCGGCGGCGATTTCTTTGGCGCGCTGTTTCAATATCCCGGAACCTACGGAGACGTGCGCGACCTGCGTGAGGCCATCAACGCCGTTCATGCCAAAGGCGGTATCGCGGTCGTTGCGGCGGATCCGCTGGCGCTGACACTTCTGACGCCACCCGGCGAGCTCGGCGCGGATGTCGCGATTGGCTCGACCCAGCGGTTCGGCGTGCCCATGGGTTACGGCGGGCCCCACGCCGCCTACATATCCACGCGTTCGGCGCACACACGCGCGCTGCCTGGACGTCTGGTCGGAGTCTCTGTGGATGCCCGACAGCAGACTGCATACCGGCTGACCCTGCAGACGCGCGAACAGCACATCCGGCGCGAGAAGGCGACCTCCAACATCTGCACGGCTGAAGTTCTTCTGGCTGTGATGGCTTCCATGTACGCCGTCTACCATGGTCCGGAGGGTCTGAAGGAGATCGCCCACGGGATCCATCAGAAGACATCCGTATTGGCTGTGGGACTCCGAAAGCTCGGGTTTCCGCCACTGAACGAGACGTTTTTCGACACGATCACCGTGGAGGCCGGCCGTCAGCGGGACGCCGTCATGGCGCGGGGCCTGGCGGAGCGACTCAACTTCCGAATTGTGCCGGCGGGAGCGCGAGGAACACAGGCGGCGCTGGGGATCTCTCTGGACGAAACAACCACGCCCGGTGATGTGGAGGCGGTGTGGCGCGCCTTCGGCGGAATGTTCCATTACTCCCAGATCGTGTCGGGCGTGAAGTCCACCTTGCCGGAGCCCCTGCGCCGGACGTCGGCGTTTCTCGCGCATCCGGTGTTTCACCGTCACCGTTCCGAAGCCGGGCTGACCCGTTATATGCGCAAGCTCGCGGACCGCGATCTGGCGCTCGACCGGACGATGATTCCACTCGGTTCCTGCACGATGAAGCTGAACGCCACGACGGAAATGCTTCCGGTGACGTGGCCCGAGTTCTCCCTTATTCATCCGTTTGCGCCCGACGCGCAGGTTGCAGGTTACCGGCGCATGCTGGACGAGCTTGAAGCGCAACTCTGCGCGATCACGGGATACGACGCCGTTTCGCTTCAACCCAACTCGGGCGCGCAGGGCGAATACGCCGGTCTCCTCGCGATCCGCGCATATCACCGCAGCCGCGGGGACGCGGGGCGCAACGTCTGTCTGATTCCGACCTCCGCGCACGGCACGAATCCCGCGTCAGCGCACATGGCCGGAATGGATGTGGTCACCGTCCGGTGTGACAACCAGGGCAACGTCGAAATCCGGGACCTCGAAGACAAGGCCAGGAAATACGCGGATCGTCTGGCCGCGGCCATGGTGACCTACCCGTCCACGCATGGCGTGTTCGAGCCCGGCATCCGTGAATTCTGCGAGATTGTTCACCGATACGGCGGACAGGTGTACCTCGATGGCGCCAACCTGAACGCCCAGGTCGGACTCTGCCGCCCCGGTGACTACGGCGCGGACGTGTCCCACCTGAATCTGCACAAGACATTCTGTATTCCACATGGCGGCGGCGGTCCCGGCATGGGGCCGATCGGCGTGAAGGCGCACCTCAAGCCATTTCTGCCGGGACATCCTTCGCGCGGTCTCGCGTCGCCGGTCGGACCGGTTTCGGCGGCGCCGTATGGCTCTCCCTCGATCCTGCCTATCGCCTATACCTACATCCTGATGATGGGCGGCGCCGGGCTCCGGCGCGCCACGGAAGTGGCCATCCTGGCGGCCAACTACATTGCGGCGCGCCTCGATCCACACTTTCCCGTCCTCTACAAGAATGCGAAAGGCCGGGTCGCCCACGAGTGCATCGTGGACCCGCGATCTCTCCAGGACAGCGCCGGCGTAACGGCTGAAGACATCGCCAAACGGTTGATGGATTACGGGTTCCATGCCCCCACGATGAGCTTTCCCGTAGCCGGCACGCTCATGATCGAGCCGACCGAATCCGAGCCTCTGGCGGAACTGGACCGTTTCTGCGACGCGATGATTTCCATCCGCAATGAAATCCGGAAGGTGGAAGCCGGCCAGTACGGAATCGCCGATTCCCCGCTGCGCCGCGCGCCCCATACCGCGCGCGACCTGGCCGACGACGAGTGGGGCCGGCCCTACACGCGGTCGGAAGCATGTTTCCCCGGAAACCAGACCCCGGGGGAAAAGTACTGGCCCCCCGTCAACCGAATCGACAATGTCTACGGCGACCGCAATCTCTTCTGCTCCTGCCCCCCTCTGGATAATTAGGGACAGAGATAGTCCTCAGCACGTTGAACGATGCCGGCCCTGACCGGATTGCGTTCGACGTATCGCACTGCCACCCACAGGTGGCTGTCATCAAGCACACAAGAATAGAACCGGCCCTGCCACAAGTGACCGGAAAGGTCATATTTCTGATTGAACCAGTGCGCGTAAACGGAATGCGCGCCCTGCAAGGCTTCGGACAACCCATGTCGGACTGCGGAACCATAATGGCGTGCATGTGGTTTGTCATCAGCGCGTAGGCCCAGATCCAAACGTGGTGACGAACCGATTGCAGTTGGAGCATTGAGAGGTAGAATCGGCAATCTTCGTCATCCTGGAAAACGAGCGATTTGCGGTTTCCGCGCTGCGTAACATGATGCGCGCAGCCCGGTACGACAATACGGGATTCTTCTTGGCATGTGTTCCTGGAACGCTACGGAGGTGGGTCAGTCGCCGAGCGGTTCAAATTGAAAGGGCAGAGCGAGTTTACTTCTGAAGCGTCCGAAAACCAACACGCGGACGTTCTTAGCTATAGCTAGACCGGCTGGATCTCCTCTGATGCTTCGCTCAGCGCCGCTTGGAGTGGTATGTTGTAAACAACTGAAGTTGAATGATTTAATCGAGATTCGTGTCGCCTCGATCCCTTGACGCGCCAGTTGCCGCCGCCCATCCGCGGAAACTCCTCTCTGTCCCTAATTTCCCGACATTGTAAAAAATCGTTAAAAGGTCCTGGGGTGGCCTCTAATCTCATGCCGAATCTTGGGATTGCGGCGGATCTGAGATATATTCTCCCGGTTAAAGCATCAAATCTTCGGCATCCGGAGCCGCGTCAATGTCTTTCGCAAAAAACAAGTTCGTGATCGGGTGCATTGCGGCGTTGTCCGTTTCCGCCGCATGGGTCAGTTACGGCGCCGGACGGCCGGCGCCGTCCCCCGTGTCGCCGCAACAGGCGCGGATTGCGGAGGTATCTGCCGCGCAGAACTTCTTCGGAACCTATTGCGTTGGGTGCCATGGCGAAAAAGTCCAACAGGCGCCGGGACTGAGGCTCGACCAGCTGGATGTCGCGCATGTCGAGCAGAATCGCGAAACCTGGGAAAAGGTGGTGCGTAAGCTGCGCGCCGGGATGATGCCGCCGGCCGGAATGAAGCGTCCGGACAAGGACGTGTACCTCAACCAGATTGTATGGCTTGAAAACGAACTGGACCGGAGCGCGCCGGCCTATCTGCCGCCGCCGGGCCTGCATCGGCTGAACCGGGTTGAATACGCGAATGCGGTTCACGACCTGCTGGATCTCGATATCGATCCCGCCAGGTTTTTGCCGACGGACGATTCCACCAGCGGCTTCGACAACATGGCGGGCACGCTCAAGCTGTCGTCCACGCTGGTCGAGGCGTTTGTTTCGGCGGCGCAGAAGATCGCCAAGCTGGCTCTGGGAACTCCGACCACGCCGACCCAGGTGATGTATCGCGCGCCGGAAGACACGTCGCAGGATTACCACATTGAAGGGCTGCCCTTTGGCACGCGCGGGGGCATGATCATTACGCATGTCTTTCCATCGGACGGCGAATACACGCTGAACATCAGTCCGATCTCCGGCGACAACATGTCTCCGGGCGGCTTCGGTTCGGTTTCGGGCGAAAAACTGGAAGTCCTGCTCGACGGTGAACGCCTGGAAGTGCTCAACTTCGGCGGCGGCCGGGGCTCGCGGGGCGCAACGCGCGTGAACTTCAAGACCACGGCTGGCCGGCATGTGATCGGCGTCACGTTTGTGCAGACGAATCTCGCGCCGATCCTCGATATCGACAGCCACTTCATGCGCGACACGATTCAGACCGGACCGTTTCCCGGCTACACGTTCTTTCCGCATGTGGGCAGCGTGCGTGTGGACGGGCCGTTCAACGCCACGGCGCCGACGGATTCTCCCAGCCGCCGCCGCATCCTGGTGTGCAAACCGGCGGGCGCGGCAGACGAAGCGGCCTGCGCTGAAAAGATTGTGACCGCGCTGCTCGGTCGCGCGTTTCGCAGACCGGCGACCGCGCAGGAAATCAGCGGCATGATGGAGTTCTATCGTCAGGGACGCAAGGACGGCGATTTCGATCTCGGTATCGAGATGGTTCTGGCGCGTATCCTGGCCTCTCCCCAGTTCCTCTATCGCATCGAAGCGGAGCCGGCCGGTTTGAAGGACGGCGACGTTTACGCGATCAGCGATCTGGAACTGGCGTCGCGGCTGTCGTTCTTCCTCTGGAGCCGCGGCCCCGATGAAGAACTGATCCGCCTGGCTGTGGAAGGCAAGCTGAAGGATCCGGCAACACTCGAAAAGCAGACCCGCCGCATGCTGGCGGACCCGCGCTCGGAAGCGCTGGCGATCAATTTCGCGGGCCAGTGGCTCAACCTGCGTGGCCTGGCGGCCAGCGGGCCGTTGCCGATGATCTATCCGAACTTCGACGATCCGTTGCGGCAGGCCATGCGCCGCGAAGTGGAGTTGCTGTTCGACAGCATGGTGCGTGAAGACCGCAGCGTGATCGACCTGCTCACGGCCGACTACACGTTCGTCAACGAACGGCTGGCCAAACACTACGGCATACCAAACATCTATGGGAGCCAGTTCCGGCGGATCACGCTGGAGCCGGATCTGGATATCCGGCGCGGCCTGCTCGGCAAGGGAGCGTTCCTGGTGACCACAGCGAAACCGGATCGCACCTCGCCCGTGACGCGCGGCAAGTGGATCATGACGAACCTGATCGGTGTGCGTCCTCCGGATCCGCCGCCCAATGTGCCGCCGCTTAAACCGAGAGCCGTCGACGTCACCGGCAACATGCGTGAGCCCACCATGCGCGAGAAGATGCTCGATCATCGTGTGCGCTCGGATTGCATCCAGTGTCACCGCCTGATGGACCCGATCGGTTTCACGCTGGAGAACTTTGACGGCATCGCGACGTGGCGCACGACGGATGAAGGCACACCGATCAACGATTCCGACACGCTTTACGATGGAACGAAAGTGAGCGGCCCCGCCGGATTACGCGAGTGGCTGGTCGGATATTCGGATCAGTTTGTTGAAGTGACGGCCGAAAAGCTGCTGACCTACGCGCTCGGCCGCGGCGCGGAATACCAGGATATGCCGCTGGTGCGCGCCATCGCGCGCGACGCCCGCAGGGACAACAATCGCTTTTCATCGCTCGTGCTGGGCGTCGTTCGGAGCGCGCCGTTTCAGAAAAACATGAAGTTGAAGGATTCGGAATAGCCGGATTTTTTAAGGCGCGTTTTTTCGCGTTTTTATTGTCTGTCGGAGGGTAACGTCATGTTCATTTCGAAGAGACACCTGTCGCGCCGCACGTTCCTGCGCGGCGCGGGAGCGACGCTGGGTTTGCCCCTGCTCGAGGCGATGGTTCCGGCAGGTACCGCCCTGGCGCAAACTCCAGCCCAGCCCAAACCCCGTTTTGTGGGAGTTTTCTTTCCTCATGGGATGGCGCCCGGCTACTGGATTCCGGAGACGGAAGGCGCATTGACGAAATTGCCCACGATCATGGAGCCGCTGGAACACGTCAAGGATCAGGCGGTTATTTTGAGCGGCATGTGGTCCAAGTCTGCCGAACCGCCCGAGGGCACCACCGGATCGGATCACTGGGTTGCGGCCGCCTTCATGACCGGGATCAAACCCAAAAAGACCATTGGATCGGACGCCAGCGTCGGCACGCCGACGATCGATCAGACGATCGCCATGAAGATCGGCCAGGAAACTCCGCTTCCATCCCTTCAACTCGCGGTGGAGGATCCGGGCGCGACATCGAGTAACTGTGGCGAAGGCTACAGCTGCTCGTATACCAACACGATTTCGTGGACGTGGAGCAATCCCGCCCGATGGAACGATCCGAAAGAAAACAGCGGAACCACGCCGCTGCCCATGGAACTGAATCCCCAGATCGTTTTCGAGCGCCTGTTCGGCAGCGGCGCCAGCGTCGATGAGCGGATATTCCGGCGGCGGCAGAGCCAGAGCATTCTCGATTCGGTGCTCGGTGAACTGACCGGTCTGAAGAAGGATCTTGGCGCCAGGGACAAGCTAACGGTGGATCAGTACACCAACGAAATCCGGGAGATCGAACGACGTCTCCAGATCGCCGCAAAGATCTCAACCGTCGCGCCGACCTCCGATGCGCCGACCGGCATTCCGGACTCCTGGGATGAGCACATCAAGCTGCATTACGATCTGACGCGTCTGGCGTTCCAGGCCGATGTCACCCGCGTGGCCACGCTCCTCGGCGCGCGCGACCTGACCGGCCGGACGTATCCGTATCCGAAGAGCGAATGGTTCCCGCAGGCGGGTACAACGGGCAGTTTTCATGGCCTTTCGCATCACGCGGAGAACCCGGCGACGATACGTCAGTATTCGACGCTGAACCGGTATCACGTATCGACAATGAGCTATTTCGCCGAAAAGCTGAAGGCCACGCCGGACGGTGACGGTACGCTGCTCGATCATTCGCTGATTCTCTACGGGACGAACATGGGGAATTCGAATCAGCACCAGCACTACAACGTGCCTCACATTCTTGTGGGTGGGGCCAGCGGACAACTCAAGGGAGGCCGGCACCTGGCTTATCCCACCAAGACCATCACAACCGGAAACCTGTTGCTGAGCGTGCTGGACATGTTCGGCATTCATCAGGACAGCCAGGGCGACAGCACCGGTCGTCTGGTCGGTCTCTAGGGCGAGGGAAAACATGAAGAGGCAGATGAAATCAGTTCTGGGTGTCGCTGCACTTGCGCTACTGGTTGCGGCGCCCTTCGCCAGTTTCGGCGCGGAATCGAGTGAAGTGGCCGACGCGGTCAAGAAGTCCGACAAGGCGGCTTTGCGCGCGTTGCTCGACGCCAAAAAGGACGTGAACGCGCCTCAGGTGGACGGAGCGACGGCGCTCCACTGGGCGGTCTATCACGACGATCTGGAAACGACCCGGTTGCTGCTGGGCGCCGGCGCCAACGTGAACGCCGCCAACCGCGAGGGCGTGACGCCCCTGGCGATGGCCGCGCTTTATGGCGACCCGGCGGTCATCGAAACGCTGTTGAAGGCCGGGGCGGACATCCAATATCGCGGAACGATCGGTGAAACCGCGCTGATGCTGGCCGCGCGCAATGGTAATCCGGCGGCCGTTCAGGCGTTGATCAAAGGCGGCGCCGACGTCAACGCCAAGGAAACCGTCCGCGGGACAACCGCCCTGATGTGGGCGGCCGAACAGGGACACGCCGAAGCCGTGAAGACACTCATTGCCGGTGGGGCCAATGTCAGCGCCCGATCCGGAAACGCGGGCATGCCCAGACCTTATCTTGGAGCGCCCGTCGGGAACTCGCCCGTTGGCGGCGGCGGAACTGGCGGAGGAACGCGAGGAGCGCGCGGCGCGCGCGGCGCGGCTGGAGCGGCGCCCGGTGGAGCTGCCGGCGCGGCGGGCGCTGCGCCCGGTGGTCCGGGCGGCGGCCCAGGCGGTGGTGGCCGAGGTGGCGCCCAGGGCGGCCGAGGCGGCGGTTTTGGAGGCGGCGGCAACGGTGGTAATGGGGGCAACGCGGGCAATACTGGCGGCCGCGGTGGACGTGGCGGCCGCGGCGGTAATGCCGGAAACGCCGGTGGACGCGGCGGCCGAGGCAGCGGCGCTCCGGGCGGCGGCCAGGGCGGCGCTCTCAATGGAGCAAACGCCGCAGCGCCCCAGACCGGCGAAGCCCAGACTGCAGCCGAGGCGGGCGATGACGGCGCCGAAGGGCCCATCGCGGGCGCGCGCGGCAGCGGCGGCGGCGGTCTTACCGCGCTGATATTCGCCGCCCGCCAGGGCAGCCTGGAAAGCGCCAGGGTATTGCTCGATGGCGGCGCCAACGTCAACCAGACTAATGAGTCCGGCTGGACCCCTCTGCTCGTGGCGACTGAAAACCGCCACTATCAGCTGGCCAAATACCTGATGGACCGCGGCGCCGACGTCAATACCGGCAACATCCACAACTGGACTCCCCTGTATCTTGCGACCGACAACCGGAATATCGAAGGTGGCGACTACCCGGTTCCCAAGCCGGACATGGATCACCTCGATTTCATCAAGCTGCTGATCGACAAAGGCGCCGATGTAAACGCGGCCGTGGCTCATGGAAACAACGGAAGCCATACCACCCTGACGCGCACCATCTTCACCATGCAGTGGTTCTTCGAAGAGGGCGCGACCCCATTCGTTCGGGCTGCGCAGTCCTGCGACCTGGCGTTGATGAAGCTCCTGCTCGAAAAGGGCGCCGATCCGAAGGCCAAGACCGACTGGGGCGATACGGCGCTGTCTGCCGCCGCCGGCATCGGCTGGGTGGAAGGTGTCACCCATGAAAAGTCTCCGCAGGAAAGCATCGACGCCATCAAATGGCTCCTCGAACTGGGCATCGATCCCAACACCGCCAATCGCGATGGACGCACGCCGCTGATGGCCGCCGCCGCCAAGGGCCGCGTCGAGATCGTGCAGCTTCTTGTCGATCATGGCGCGAAACTGGAGACACGCGATCACGGCAGCCGCGACACCAAGAACGCCGATATCACCGGGGGCAAGGGCGGCTGGCAGGCCCTCGACTACGCTGACGGTCTCGTCCGTGTCGGTGTGCAGTCTGCTGTGGCGCGACCCGAAGTTTCCGCCATGCTCCGGAACATGATGGTGAAAGCGGGCCTGGAAGTGCCGCCACTGGACCGGAC
>DASUFH010000084.1:0-9400 GCA_036274645.1 Terriglobia bacterium | reverse complement strand
TTTGACAACACTTGACCGGCCAGGCTAATCCGGCCGTCTGTTTCCAAAGACTGAATCTTGACATCAACATCGATGTCGCCCGACCTGTAGAGCATCTGCCGGGGTGGAAGACTCGCCCTGCGGACCCCGACCGGCAACGGCTCATCGTACGTGTCAAATACCAGCGTCGCGATGATGCGCCGCAGTTTCTTCGGAACGGATTCCCCAACGGCTTCGAGCCGTTGCATGGGCTTGAACAACTCCACTCCCCACTGGACCAGCTCCGCCGGGGGCTCGAACCGGGCATCCGCGCGCAGTTGCGTCAGCAGCCCCTCGATCTCGTGACGAAGATCCTGGCACTCGAGGCAGCCGCGCAGGTGATCCTCCGCCGTCGCGCGCTCCTGACCCGGAATCTTATCCTCCGCCAGACCAATCAAGTCCTCGGCTTTGACGTGTCGCATGTCCCTTTCCTCTGCTTCCTTTCAGATGCCGTTATTGAGCCATGAGGTCATGGCGAAAATACAAAAAAATCTACCGGATGCCCCGGGGACGCAAAAGGGCCTGCAGTTTGGCCAGGCACCGGGCCCGTGTGGGACCGATGCTGGCAACCGGCATCTGCAACGTTTTCCCGATGTCTTCGTAGCTGTAGTCCCGGGTGCTAAAAAAGAGCAACTCGATGAGGGTACGGCAGCGGTCGGGCAGCCGGCGCACGCCCTCGCGAATAGCGTGGCTGCGTTCGGCCAGCAACCGGACCTCTTCAACGCTGGCGTCCCCCGCCGGACGCTCCTCCGCTTCGGTCCCCTCCTCAAAGTGGGGCTCCCGGTAACGGCGCGATCGCAGCCGCAGGCACTGCCGGGTGGCGGTCGTGATGAGCCACGATGCGAGCCGGGTCTCGTCTTTCAACTCGTGGAGGTGCTCGATCAACGTGAGGCAAACCGACTGAAACACATCCGCGGAATCGTCGGGCGCGAACCGAAACCCCGAGGGCACGGAATAAATCAGGCGGCGATAGCGGAGGATTAACGCCTCCCAGGCCGCGCCATCACCCTGCAAACACCGGCCGATCAGTTCAGGATCGCCAAAGTCCTTGTATTCGGGAGGGATCACCTAACGCAGCTTTCTCGCCCTCCAGAAGGATTGCACGCCAAAAACCAACGTCAGCACACTGAGGAACGCCGCCGCGCCTACAATCCATATGCTGCCGGTTCCACTCATCGTCACGTACTTCCGATAAGCCTGGACGGCGTAGACGCCAAACAGCAGAGCGAACGCCAGAAACAGTGAACCCACCACCTCAAGCCACAGCGTGTGCGCCGTCCGGAGCACGCCGCCGAAAATCATTTTGAATTTGCTGGCCATTATTATGGGTATCTATCTTAGCCCGATACCGGGGAGCGCTGAAGGCGGAACACCGGCCTCCCCCGGCGCGCCGGATGGCGCGCCCAGGCACAAGTGGCGGCGCCGGAACGGGAGAGTAACATCCCGCGCGGGAAAACTGCTACGATGGAAAGCGTTTGAGGTTTCGCGGATAACTGAGCCAGAGGAGGCTCGAATTGGAATTGGATGACAATCTGAAAGAACTCATCAAAGAACTGGGCGCCGCGATCAATGAGGCTCTTTCCGAGTCCGCCGACATCAACGAGGCCATCAAAAACGTCCGCAGCGCGGGTTACGACGTGTTCCTCGTGCTTGAAGCCACTATCGGCTTCAACAAACGAGCCAAAGGGGACGCCACCGAAAACGTGGAGCCAGCAGACGGAGCGGCGGGAGACATGAAGCTTCGCGTGACAGCTCAGGACCTCAAGTTTCTGCGATCGCTCAAAATCAGCGTCGAAGACCTGAACGAGTAATCCGCCACATCGACTCCGCCTGGCGGAGAACTTCCCCGACCTCCAGTTGACTGATCGGATTGGCTTTCAGGAAGGCGTCATTCGGGCCGATCGGCCGGAAGTGTTCGGGAAGCCCCACGCTGAAGAGCCCCAGAGTCGGCGTTTCGACCAGAGGTCCCAGATGCATTGGCCCCGTGTCGTTGCTCACCATCAGGGCGGCGGATTCGATGATGGCCGCTACTCGCGAAACCGGCAGATCGGCGAACCCGGCCACGCGACCGGGATGACGCGTCAGCTGGAAGTATTCCTGAATCAGATCCTCCCGGCCCGGCCCACTCACCACCACAACGGACGCGCCGCATTCCTGGATCAGGCTGTCGCCCAGGCGGGCAAAACGCTCCATGGGCCAAATCCGCTCCCGGACGGGAGCGTCCACATATAAGACGACGTAAGCCTCGACGCCTCGCGCCGCGCGCTCGGCGGTCCACCACGCGCGGTCTTCGCCGGGAACAACGAGGGAGGGACCGCTCGGGAGAACGGCTCTGCCGCCCACCTCATGGGACAGGTGGTCGGCGACAATGGCAAACATCCGCGACACGTGAACACCTTTGTCTTCGATGACTTGCGGCAGGTTGTAGCAGAACGGCAACGACGACTGGTCCCATCGCTTAAGTCCCAGACGGCGGGGCGCGCCGGACAGCCAGGTCAGCAGCCCCGTTTCCCGCAGACCGTGAAAGTCCACCACCACGTCGAATCGCTGCCGCCGGACATCCGACAGGAGACCAAGGATCGGCCGGACCGCCGCCAGCGGCGGACCTTCCTTCATGGCTACACGATCCACCGAGAGGACTTCATCGAGCGACGGACTCATCCGAGCCAGAGGAGCGCAGCGATGGCCGGTCAGCAGGGTGAGGCGGCTATCCGGAAACGCCGCCTTGATCCGGCCCAGCGCGGGCAACAGCAGCGCGACGTCGCCCAGACGCGCGAACCGGATCGCGAGGATGTTCACGGAAGAACGATGCGGCTGGGTTCTTCCCCGGTCTGTGCGGGCGCAATATGACTGGAGACCCAGTCCAGATAGCGGCGGCTCCGCGGACGCGGACCCGCCTCAAGCGACGCCGAAAAGATCAGAAACCCCAGAACCTCAATCGCTTCGGAGGCGCGCAACGCGTGGTAACCCGGCTCCGGACGCGGCGCCATCACTTCATCGAGGGTCGCCTTCAACCGCCGGAACAGCGCCATGCGGGCCGCCCCCTCCGGCAACGATTCGTAGTAAATGCCGCTCTCCAGGGTCTTCATCGTGGCCTGCAACGCCTTGTAGGTCTCGAGCGCGTCGGCGTCCACCAGTTCCGGAAAGTTCTTTCGTTCGAGCGCCGCAGCGTAGCTCAGCGCATGGATCAGGGCGGCGTACCGGGCCAGAAAAAGCTGATCGTACCGGGCCCCCTCGGGCGCGTGCACATGGACCGGCGGAATCTTCTCCGCTTCGTATGCCCGGCCGGCCTGAAGGTGCGGGCAACCCGACGGGCAATCAATCTCGACTTCACGTTTTTCGCCGCAGCAGATGGCGCAAATCGACGTTTCCTTGGCGGGACAAAAGCGCTTGGCGGAACGCGTGGAGCATAGCGGGCAGCGGGGCATACTGGCGCGAAGTATAGCACAGCGTTTGACTTTGCTTTTCGCCCTCAGGGATAATCCAGGGCTGATTTTTCGCCGGAAAGGGGTGGATGGGATAGTGGCAGAAGTTCGCATTCAGGACGGTGAGTCGATTGAAAACGCGTTACGGCGTTTCAAACGCAAGGTACAGCAGGAAGACATCATCAAGGAAGTCAAGCGACACTCGTTCTACCTGAAACCCGGGGAAAAGAAACGGATCAAGCAGGCGCTGGCGCGCAAGCGCAGCCGCAAGAAGGTTCGCCGGGAACCCGCCGAGTAGAGCCGACCGACGACAACTTCCGAGACACTCACGGGATTCGCATCAGGCGTGTGCGCTTCAGCCTGATGCGGTCCCTCGTTCCCCTGCCTCTATTGCGCTCCTCAACTTTCGTCCCCTCTGGCCTTGGGATGGGCTTTTTCGTATTCGTGCTTCAGGTGTTGAACGCTGACGTGGGTGTACTTCTGCGTCGCGGACAGATTCTGGTGTCCCAGCAACTCCTGAATGCTGCGCAAATCCGCGCCGTGCTCCAGCAGATGCGTGGCGAAACTGTGACGCAACGTATGCGGCGTGACCCGGCGGGCGGTTTTCAGACCCAGGCGCAAACGCGCGATCATGCGCTGGACATCTCGCGCGCTGAGACGTCTTCCTCGCACACTGACAAAGACCGGCACATTTCCGCGCTCGTCCGGTTTGGCCAGACCCTCGCGGTCGCGCGCCTCGATGTAGTCCGTGATGGCGCGGGCCGCGTACGCGCCGAAGGGTACGATGCGCTCTTTCCGGCCTTTGCCCAGCACGCGCAGCACGCCGTCGGCGATATCGATATGGCCGTCGCTCAAGCCGACCAGTTCACTGACCCGCAATCCGCAGCCGTACAGCAGTTCCAGAATCGCCCGGTCCCGCGCCGCCGCCAGTCCGGCGCCCTGAGGCATCTCCACCATGAGCGCCGCTTCCCCTTCATCCAGGTACGCCGGAAGTTTCCGCGGCAGCCGAGGCGACGCGACCAGCGCCGCCGGGTTGACGCCGATGCGGCCCTCCCGGGTCATGAATTTGAAAAACGTGCGCAGGCAGGCCAGTTTGCGCGCGACAGAGGTCTTCGAGAGCTGGCGGGACACGTACAGGTGCGACAGAAAATCGCGAATAAACACGTGGTCTACTTCGGCGATCGCGGTTTTTCGTCCCTCGACGAACCGCGCAAAATCGGCCAGATCGGCGCTGTAGCTGGCGATCGTGTGTTC
The DNA here is from genome assembly GCA_036274645.1 of Terriglobia bacterium. Taxonomy (GTDB): domain Bacteria; phylum Acidobacteriota; class Terriglobia; order 20CM-2-55-15; family 20CM-2-55-15; genus DASUFH01. The sequence goes on along the minus strand of DASUFH010000084.1, from coordinate 4,703 downwards.
CGACGCGGCTTTGTTCTTGAGCGATTCAATGAACGCGTCAATGTGCGCGTCCATGGACTATCCGGCCGTAGACGACCCCCCGGAACCTTTTTCGAGCGCCTCGACGCGCTTGAGCAGTTCGGGCAGCCGCTTGAAGATGGCGGAACATTTGAGCCAGAGCCGGTTGTCGATGGCCGGATAACCCGAGATCATCTGGCCCGCATCCACCGAATTGGGAATACCCGACTGCGCCGTCGCGACCACGCGATCGCCCACGGTAAGATGACCCGCCACGCCTACCTGCCCGGTGAGAATCACGTCGCGCCCGATCTTTGAACTCCCGCCCAGACCGACCTGCGCGCAAAGCAGTGTGTTTTCGCCAACGGCGCAGCCGTGCCCGACCTGAACCAGATTATCGATCTTGGCGCCGGCGCGAATACGCGTTTCGCCGATGGAGGCCCGGTCGATGGTCGCATTGGCGCCCACCTCCACATCGTCCTCCAACACCACGACACCGGACTGAACGATCTTGTAGTAGGAACCGTCTTCCTGCCTGGCGTAGCCGAATCCATCGGTTCCGATTTTGGCGCCGTCCTGCAGCGTCACTCGATTCCCGATCCGGCAGTGCTCGCGAACCGACACGTGCGCGTAGGCCTTGAAGTCATCGCCGATTCGCGCGCCGGTGGCAATATGGACGAACGGGTGAATCACCGCATTCGCGCCGATCTCGACGTCCTCATCGATGGTCACAAAAGGCGCGATCGACGCGTTGCGCCCGATCCTGGCCGTCGGCGCAATGCGCGCTCCCGGATCAACTCCCGGCAGCGACGACGGCGCCCGATAGAACAGTTCAATCGCCTTCGCAAAGATCAGATACGGATTCGCGTGCCGGAGCGTCGCAGGAGTAATGGCCGGAAAATCCAGCGGCACGATCACCGCGGAGGCTTCCGTTGTGCGGGCCCTGGAGGCATATTTCGGATTGGAGACAAAAGTAAGATGACCGGAGCCGGCCTCTTCGATTCCCATGACGCCGATGATTTCCAGTCCGGCGTCGCCGGAAAGGACACATCCTAACGTCGACGCGATTTCTCCAAGCTTCACGTCATCACCACGGGCGAAGTATAACGCGTCTCGGGTTGCTCAGAAGAGCACAACGCTCCCGCGCCCCCTTCCCTTCCCTCGTTGTCCATTGTGCGCTGCCTGATGTCCGCTGTGTAATGGACCTGGCTAAACCGCCCAATGACCCATTGGCTTACTGGTCAATGAGTCCTTGGGTTAATGAAACGGATATGCAAGAAGGAGCGTTCCCGCCTGGATTCCAATTCGTTCACGCTTAAAGATCGTGGGCGGTCATAGACGGCCCCTACAGCAGATGCAGATGCGGACGGCGAAACATCGTCAAGCGGGTCCGCGTCATCAGGAAGCGCTGCAGACAAACGAGACGTCAGCGCAGTCCCTCGACCATGTACAACGTCGAGAGCGTGCGCGTCACCTGATACACCATGTTCCGTCCATCGGGCGATATCAGGACTTCGGGCGGCCAGGTGATCCCGGCCGTATCGGCCAGATGGATCCGCCGTATGGTTTCACGATAGCCGCTGAACGTGTCCAGGCGCGCCACCTGCAATTCACCTTCGCCATAGCGGGCAAGGTGCAGTGTGTGGCCATCCTCTCCCCATCCCACGATGCGATCGTACGGATCCAGGCTGAAAATGGGCTGTGGGGTTCCGCCCTTCAGCGGATACAGCGCGGCGACTCCATCCGGATCGAAACCGACAATCATCTGGCCGTCGGGCGAGATACCGCTGGCGGTGACGCCTTCCGGGGTCACCGGCCGGGGAGGCGCGGCGCCACTGATGGCGGCCACGTAGGAACGCATGGCGTGGCCCGGCGCGCGCCCGGCGAAGAGAATTCGCTCACCATCCGGGAACCAGGCGCCTCGAAAACCGAATTCCTCAATGCCCGGAACCTCCAGTGTCCGGGCCTCGCCTGGACCGGTCGGCAGGAGCACGAGTTTCCGGTCGCTCAATCGCAGCGTCAGCACCCATCGCCCGTCGGAAGAAAGAGCCAGGCCGGCGCCTTCACCCAGCCGGATCGCGCCCGAGCCATCCGTTCGCCCCAGATACGTGGTGTAGTTGGCGCCGCTGCCTTCTCCCCAGTGGGTGAAAACGTAGGTGGATCCATCGGGCGAGAGATCGACCAGACCGGCAAAGTCGAGCCATGACAGATCCCGCTCGGCCGATTCCGGCGGGCCGAGTCCCCGCATCGTCGCCGTGATCGGACTCGCGGCGACCAGCGCTCTCCCGTCACGCGCGACATCTTCGAGCACCCAGTTTCCGGGCGCCCGGGCAACCAGGCGCTCCGCGCCTCCGAGATCCACGGCGTATATCGCGGACGATTCTCCGGCGCGGTTGGCGCTGAACCAGATTTCATCGCCCTTCGGCGACCAGGCGAGCCCTTCGACCGCGCCCCATTCTCCCGACAGGTCCACTTTCTTTCCGTTGCGATCGACCACGGCAACCCAGCCGCGGTTATCGCTCTGAATCCGGTGATCGAGAAACGCAACCTGATCTCCGCCGGGTGAAACACGCGGGGAACTGATGTAGCCGGAGGTCTCGTACAGCATTTTGCCCATCGGGTATTCCAGCCGGTTCCCCGCGCCGACGAAGCGGGTCACCGCCAGGCTTTTCCCGTCGGGCGCCCAGTCGGCCTCCTGAACGTCGTCGAGCAGTTCACGCGGCGCGCCGCCCCCGAGCGGCGCGCTCGCGAGCGTGCCACTGCTAATGAACCACCACATGTACGTGGGATTCCGCAATATCGCCAGTTCATCGGATGACGAAACCGCCAGCAGATCCGCCCCGGAAAACTCCGACCGGGTGGACGCGCCATCGCCACGGGTCGAATACGTTTCGATGGGACCGCCGTTCCAGGTCGCGCTGTAGAGCACCGTCCGATTGTCCGGGGAGAAGCGCGCCCGCCAGATCGTGCCGCGCCTGAACGAAATCTGCCGGTAACTCGGGGGCGCGGACGGCGCGGGCCGGAACATGGCGATCACGGCCGCAACCACCACAAGCGAAGCCGCCAGCGCCAGCAGCCCGGCTCCACGCGAGGGAACCCGGCGCGATCCCGTAGTCGACGCGCCGGTTCTTTCGGGAAGCTCCGCAACCGGGCCGCGATCGAGCTCGGCCAGAGCCTCCTCGATTTCGAGGCGGGCATCTCCGATGTCCCGCAACCGGCTTTTCCGATCCTTTGCGAGACACCGGACGAGCAGGCGCCGGATCGCTTCGGGTGTTTCCGCCGGCAGCAGGCTCCAGTCGGGAGATCCTTTCATGATCTCCGCCAGCAGATCCGCTCCCGAACCGTTGAACGCGGGCCGGCCCGCCAGCATTTCGTACAACACGCATCCGAACGCCCACACGTCCGAGGAACGATGGGGCGCCTGACCCCGCAACTGCTCGGGCGACATGTATGGCGGAGTCCCCTCGACCCGCCGGGAATTGGTGGACCGATCCGAAGCGCGCGTCCCGTTGCCGTCGGCCGGCCGATCCTCCCGAAGGGGTTGGGAGAGACCGAAATCGAGCACCTTCACGCCATTCTCCGCAATCATGACGTTGGCCGGTTTCAGATCGCGATGGACAATCCTCTTTTCGTGCTCATGCGCCGCCTCGAGCGCTTCGGCGATCTCGGCGGCCATGCGGAGAGCGTCCCGGAGTGGCGCCGGGCCCCGTTTCAATCGTCCCGCCAGGGTTTCCCCCTCCACGAACTCCATGACGAGAAACCAGGAGCCTTCGAACTCTCCCGCGTAATGAATGGCCACGATGTGTGGATGGTTGAGCGCGGCCAGCGTCCGCGCCTCCGCGCGAAACCGGGCGAACCGTTCGGCATCGGCGGAAAACTCCCGCGTCAGGACCTTGATGGCCACGTCCTTGTCGAGCCTGGAGTCCCGAGCCCGGTAGACTTCCCCGATCCCTCCAACGCCGACACGTTCGACGATGGAATACGGCCCAACCGTGTCGCCGGCCCGAAATTGGGACATCGGAGGCGTCAGATCTTCGATACCCAGATTCTGGCCGTCATCCGCTTCGAGCACCGCTTCGACTTCTGCGCGCAATCCGGCGTCCGCGCACTCGGCGTCGAGAAACGCGCGACGGGATTCCGGGTCGAGCGGCAGCGCCCCCTCGAACAACTCTCGAATCCGGCGTAATCGTTCGGCGTCAATCGCCATGAACCGGCCGATCTCCTTACAGGTGGAAAAAATGACGCCTTATAGTAGACCGTTTCAGAGCTCAAGCCGCCAATTACCCGGAGAAATCCCTCCCGGGCTCAGCGTCCCTGGAATGCTAAGCCCCCCGCCCTTGTTCAAATGGCGTCCGAATTGCGTCCTGTCTGCTTGTAGGGGCGGTCTATGACCGCCCGCCGTTTCCGCGGGAAGCGCTTGATTTCACAAGGATCCACCCCGAAACGCCGGGCGGTCATAGACCGCCCCTACAGGCAGACGGGGGCTCAAAATGCTTCCGGCCGTTCCTGATGCTGCACACATAGCACAAGCAAAGGAGGCTTCATGAAAACTGCGATCATACTCGTCTTGTCACTGGTGTTGGGCGTCGCTGTCCTCGGAGCCGGATACGGACCGTACCGGATCGATGCGGCGATCACTGGACGGTGGGTTGCCACCGAAGGAATCGCGTTTGCGCCCTGGACCTTCAATTTTCTGGCGGATGGAA
>DASUFH010000083.1:0-4010 GCA_036274645.1 Terriglobia bacterium | reverse complement strand
GGAAACGACGCGCCGTGCCGGCTGGAGGCCGCGAAGATCACGGCGTCATTGGCGAGGACATCCCGTTCGGATGGGCTGACATATTCCTTGCGCATGCGCCGGAGGTCTCCTCCGGCGTCCATGGACTCATCGCCCATGATGTCTTCCAGCCGCCGCAGACGGATCAGCGCGCGCTCCTGCACGGCCCCGACGGCGGCGGCGAGCGCCAGCGCTTCCGTTTCTCCGTCACGGGAATAGAAGACGATCAATACGGTAGGCGCTTCCGGATTCGTCATGCCAGATCAAACAGCAGGAATTCCCCGCCCTCCCCGTCGCTGGCCGACGCCAGCACCTCGAACTCATCGCTGAACGCCGCCGCGTCGCCTTCTTCAAGGGCGTAACCGTTGATCGTCACGCGGCCGCGGACAACCTGCGCCCAGGCGTGACGACCGGACGCCAGCTGGTGACGGACCATCTGTCCCCAGTCGAGGCTGGACACGTAGAGCCAGGCTTCCTGATGGATCGTCGCCATGGTCTCCTGCGCATTTGCCGCCGCCCACGTCGGACCCGCAAGGAGGCGGAAACGTCCGCTTTTCTCGGCGGGAGAAAACGCGAACTGCTGATAGGAAGGCTGAAAGTCCTCCGCCTCCGGAACAATCCAGATCTGAATCGAGTGAACGGGCTCGTCGTCGGAAGCGTTGTATTCCGAATGGACAATGCCCGTTCCCGCGGTCATCGCCTGCACTTCGTTGGGCCCGAGAATGTGCCGTTCCCCCATGCTGTCGCGGTGGAGAAGCCGTCCTTCCAGGACATACGTCAGGATTTCCATATCCCGGTGGCCATGCGGGCCAAACCCCGTTCCCGCCGCAATCACATCGTCGTTGATGACGCGCAGCGCGCGAAACCCCATGTGCGCCGGGTCGTAGTAATCGGCAAAGGAGAACGAAAAGCGGGACTTCAGCCACCCACGGTCGCCGCGGCCCCGCTCATCACTTTTGCGAATCGTGATCATGCTTATTTCAGAATTTTCAGAAGCTCGATTTCAAAATCCAGTGTGGCGTTGGGCGGAATGACTCCCCCGGCGCCCCGGGCGCCGTATCCCAACGCGGGCGGAATGATGAGTTCCCGTCTGCCGCCGGGCTTCATGCCGACGACGCCTTCGGACCATCCATCAATGACGCCATAGCCGACGGTAAACTCGAACGGCTCACCGCGATCGACGGAACTGTCGAATTTGGCGCCTCGCTGACCGTTTTCGTACAACCAGCCCGTGTAATGGACCTGGATCATATCGCCGCTTTTGACGGCTTCGCCCTCGCCCACTTTGCTGTCGATGATCTTGAGACCGGAGTTCAACGTTGTCTCCTTTGGCGCTTCACTCTTGTCCGCGCTACCGGAACAGCCCGCCAGAACACAAGACAGAAGAGCGATAGCAATACGTGTTTGTTCATGGCGAAGAGTCTAGCGCAAACACCACTGGCCCAAGGCGCGAAAAGGTCCGGCCAAAGGCGCCATGCGGTCGGCCGAACACACAAAAGAGGCGGACCGAAGGGTCCGCCTCTTGAGATTGAGCGCCGGGGCAGCGGCTAGATTTCAACCGTCCACTCGATTTCGAGGTTGGACTCGACGTCTTCCCCGCCGAAATCGAGCAGCGACTTCTTCTTCACATTCCGACCGTAGTTCTCGGCCCCGAAGGAAAGCAGGGGCTTCGCGGAACCTCCGGTGCTGTTCCAGCCCAGCGCCGCGCGGAAATTCGACGCATCGGCGTCCCAGTCGATCAACGGACGGCGCTCGCCGGTCGCGAGCAGGGCGTCCATGGCTCCACCCTCGGCGTGTTCATGCCCGAGAACGTGCCCGATCTCATGAAGGAGCGCGCTGAAGAGGTCCACTTTCCCGAACGCCGCGCTCGCCGAAGGCGCCAGCAAAGAGCCGCCAATCGGACTGAACTCGACGCTGTTGTACGGGGTCGAATCCACAAACCAGCCGCGGCCCGCCGCGTTGATATCCACCAGCGTGATTCCGTCGCCGATGCTCCACGCGACGGCGTCACCCGGCAGGTCGCCGACCAGAACGAACTGGAGAGTATTCAGGGTTGCCTTCTCATCCGGCGCCGCCGCGGCCCATTGCCGGACAGCCGCTCCGGCGACGGACGAGACCTGCGCCTCCGTCAGAACCTCCAGCGGCTGCGAACTGAGCGGCGCGCTCGCGTCTACGGTCAGGGCAAATGCGGCGTTCAACAATCCGGGATCGTCGCTCTTTACCGTGACCGTATCGAAGGACGTCGTTCCCGTGCGGCTGAACAGACCGAAGTTGCCGTCCGTCACCAGCGCGTTGTAGGCGCGGCTCATGACGAGAGCGCCATTCAGGGTGACGTTGACCACGCTGCCCCGCAGCGTGACGCCGAGAGTAACGTCCGCGCCCGCCACGATACTCGAGTTATTGACCACCGCGTCGACATACCATCCCTTGGCGGTACGGTGCCCAAGGGTGATCTTCCCTGCGGAGATCGTCACGAACTTGTAATCGGTGCTGGAATACTGATCGAAGACAAACCCGCCTTCGCCCGTGACCTTCAGCTTGCCGGAAAGGTCGATCATCGACGACGACTGAACGTTGAACGAAACCAGGTCGATCGCCGGAACGCTCCCTGCCGCGCCGGCATAGCGGCCGCCGCTGAGCGTCCATGTTCCACTCAAAGGACTGTCGAACAGACTCGTTTTGGTTGTCGTGAAGTCCACTGTCTGGCTGAACGTCGTAATGGGCGGAATTCGCTGGACGACCACATTGTCGATCTTCGCCTTCGAGTTGTTCGCGCCAAGACCGACCATTCCCTCACTGATGGTGTGGGCAAGACCGTAGACATCGATGCGGGGATCAAACGCATAGCTCAACGTGTACTGGTTGTTGACGATCATCGTCACCAGCGTTCCGTTGACCGAGACAAACACGTTGTAGGCGGTGTCGGCCTTCAGCGACGAGGTGACCGGAAGCTGCTTGTCCACGATCCATCCCGCATCGGTGCGGTGACCGATTTCCAGCTTGTTGGTCGACACATTGATGCCGGCAAACTTGAAGTCGGTATCCGACTGGTAGTCGAAGATGATGTAGGCGTTGCTCTTGAATCCACCGGTCGGCTTGCCCGCGCTGAGGGTGGCCAGGATCTCGAAGTATTTCGGGATGTACTGGTCGACGAGGAACACGCTCGTGGCGTCCTCACCGATACTGTTCGGCGCCACCTGATAGGCGCCCTGGGTCACCGACCAGGAGCCGTTATCCACGAAGAAGGCGTCCGCTTCACCGGTGTTGAAGCCGGCGGAGCGGAGCACGTCTCGCGGACCGCCCGGGATGTTGCCCGCCTGCGGGTCAGCCGGCGCGCCGGTCTGGTCACCCCAGGCAAAATCCTTCTGCAGCACCAGACCGAGTTCGCCAAAGGGCTCGCCGTTGCGGCTCGGATTCGGGTTGTTGTTCGTTGGCGCAGGCGGCATTCCGCCGATCGCGTCCGCAAACCGGGTCGGATCCGCGCCGTCACCGAACGACAGGGCGTAGAGGAACTCCGGCAGAAACGGCTGCATGGTCCGGCTGACGGAGGCCTGACCGAACGGCGCATACGGAACCAGGTAGCTGTTGTATTCGCCGACCCAGTCAATCAAACGGTCGCCGCCGGTGTTGCCGATCAGGACATCGCGGCCCGCGCCGCCGTAGGCGCGATCTTCAAACGTCGGATGCGTGTCCGGATGGTCGTTCAGGAGACTCGGAGTCGCCAGATATCCATCCTGATCGTCGTCCGCATTCAGCAGGTCGTTGCCCCAGCCGCCGTACATGTCGTCGCGACCGGTGCCGCCAACGAGCCAGTCGTTGCCGTTGTCGCCAAAGATCGCGTCCGTCCCGTCGTCATTGACCGCCGGATAGCTTTCCGTCTGTTGTCCGGTGGCCTTGGGCACCATTCCGCTCGCCCGGAATACGCCCTCGGTCTCGTCGAAGTTCAGCAGGAATTCATAAGCGGCTCCCTGCGCCGACGACTTCCAGAGATT
>DASUFH010000082.1:0-6830 GCA_036274645.1 Terriglobia bacterium | reverse complement strand
GGCTCGAAGGCCTGGCGCGTCACGCGTCGACGCACGCCGCCGGCGTCGTGATCTCGCCCCGGCCGATTACGGAGTTCCTGCCGCTCTACAAGTCGGCCAAGGACGAAATCACGACCATGTACCCGATGACGGACGTCGAGTCGATCGGCCTGCTGAAGATGGACTTCCTCGCGCTGACGACTCTGACCATCATCGACGACACCCTGAAGATGTTGAAGGAACGCGAAGGCGTCACGCTCGACATGGACGCCCTGACACTCGACGACGAAAAGACTTATGCGCTGTTCACCGCGGGCCTGACCAGCGGCGTGTTCCAGTTTGAAAGTTCGGGCATGAAAGACATCCTGCGGCGTTTCAAGCCCTCGAGCATCGAACATCTGACCGCTCTCAACGCCCTCTACCGTCCGGGGCCGATTGGCGGCGGCATGATCGACGATTTCATCAAGCGCAAACACAACGCGAAGAAGATCGAATACGAACTCGAGGAACTCAAGCCGGTACTCGCGGAAACGTACGGCGTCATCGTGTATCAGGAGCAGGTGATGCAGATCGCCAACATCATCGCCGGATACTCGCTCGGCGAAGCCGATCTCCTGCGCCGCGCCATGGGTAAGAAGAAAGCCGAAGAAATGGCCAAACACCGCCAGAAGTTTCTGGCCGGCGCGCGCGAGCGCGGTTTCAGGGACGAGAAGAAGATCGCGAGACTGTTCGATCTGATGGAGCAGTTTGCCGGCTACGGCTTCAACAAGTCGCACTCGGCGGCTTACGCGGTGCTGGCGTACCGGACGGGATATCTGAAGGCGCATTACCCGAAACACTTCATGGCGGCGATCCTGACCAGTGAGCGCGGCAGCCAGGAAAAGATCGTCAAGTACATCAACGAATGCCGTGAAATGAGCATTCCGATCCTGGCGCCGGACGTGAACCGCAGCGATGTGTATTTCACGCCGGAGGAAGACGGCATCCGCTTCGGTCTGACCGCCATCAAGAACGTGGGGGACGCCGCCATCGGTTCGATTGCCGCCGCCAAACCGTACAGGAGTCTTTTCGATTTCTGCGAGCGCGTGGATCTGCGCTCCGTCAACAAGCGCGTCGTCGAAAGCCTCGTGAAGTCGGGCGCCTTCGACAGCGTGCACGCCGACCGCGCGCTCGTTTACGGGAACATCGATCGCGCCATGGAGTGGGGACAGCGGAAGCAGCGCGAGAAGGAAATCGGGCAGGGCGGCCTCTTCGCCATGGCGCCGGGCGGGGAAGAGAATCACGAAATGGATCCCGCCGCTCCCTGGGGAGAAGGCCTTCAGCTCAAACACGAAAAGGAAACGCTCGGCTTCTACATCACCGGCCATCCTCTCCGGAAATACACCGAAGAAGTGAGGACCTACGGCAATACGACAATCGGGGCGCTGTCGGAAAAGGCGTCAGGATTCGAAGTGGCGGTCGGCGGCATCATTTCCTCGCTTCGGGTCATGCGGACGAAAAAAGGCGACAACATGGGCATCGTGCTGCTCGAGGACTGGGAAGGGATGGTCGAGGTCCTGATCTTTCCTGAAGCCTATAACCGCGTGCAGCGCCTTCTGGAGACCGACGCGCCGGTCTTCATCCGCGGGCGCCTGGATAGCGACGAAGCGTCCACGAAGATTCTTGCGTCCGATGTCCTGCCGATGGAACGCGTCCGGGAGATGCTCAGCAAAACCGTCACGATCCGGATCGACGCCGCAAACGCTCCGGAGACCCTTGCGGAAATGCTGCAGCCCGTGATCGACGAAAGACGCGGCTCGGCCGAAGTGGTCTTTGAGATTGAGTATCCGGGCCAGCGCGTGTTTGTCCGCCCGAATCCGTATGTGAAGGTCCTGCCGGACCGCGCGTTTGTCGAGGCCATCGAGCGCGTTTGTGGTCCCAATACGGTGCGGCTGAGCTGATCGAGAGAGGTTGATTCCCCGTCTGCCCTGTAGGGGCGGTCTATGACCGCCCGCCCCCGGTTGTCCATTGTTCATTGACTGTTGTCGATTGTCCGATGAACCTCTTTCATTGTTCGTTGGCCGGCTTGCCTGAGCGAACAATGAAAGAGGTCCAGGTCACAATCGACAACAGTCAATGGGCAATGGACAACGGGGGGGGCGGTCATCGACCGCCCTACATGCAGACGGGGGCTCAACATGCTTGGGTCCTACAACCTCCGGATGAGTTCGGTCAGACCATGGGCCAGCCCTGCCAGGTCCGTGGCCTCGACCACGAGGTCGATCCACGGAAGGTAAAGAGGCAGGACGGAGTCCTCTGAACCCCATTTGGGCCGGGGCTCCGAAGCGAGCCAGATCACGGCGCGGCATCCACGCGACAGTTCCTCCAGCGTCCAGGGCAGCGGATCGAACCGGTTGGTACGAGCGTCTCCGAGAATGACCAGCACGGTGTTGCGGCCGCGTGGCCGCTTTGGCGATGTGAGCAGCGCATGGAACGCGGTTCCGTAGTCTGACGGCGCGTGCGGATTCAGATCGGGAAGGGTATCGATCATGTCCGCAAAGGAGACGCCGTGAGGCGCGATGGACTCTCCGGGGCGCGGGCGCCGCGACGGCGCCGTTTGGGAGGCGGGCAGGGCGGCTCCGGCGCGCGCCGCCCAGCGCCGAATGGCTTCGGTTGCATCGACGGGGCGATCGACGAAGAGGAGCGTCCGGGTGTTGCGTCCCAGTTTCAGGAACGACGCGGCCATCCATAAAAACAACCCGGCCGCGCGCGCCGTCGAAAAGGACACGTCCGCCAGAACCACCACGCGTGTGCGCCGGGGTTTGGGCGCCCGCATGGGAATCGTGAACGGCACACCGCCCGTAGCGACGCTTTCACGGAGCGCCCGTCTCACCCAGGGCCGTCCGGAAGACGCGCGAACCAGCCGGCGTCCCAGGCCGAGCCGTAGCGCCTCGATCAACCGCGGAACTTCATGCGCGATCCGGCGTTCCTCGTCGGTGGACATGCGGGCCGCAAGAATCCGGTGAGTGGGATCTTCGGCTCTGGCTGAACCGGGCTTTGGCCTGGACGCCTGGGCGCGGCTCGGGATCTCCGATTGGCGGCGGTCGTTTCGAAGCGCCCGGTCCCGGCGCCGCTTGTCGGGGGCCGGCGCCGGCGGCTTGACGCCTTTGCCCGGCTCGGCGCGTCGTCGTGGAGATTGTCCTTCGGTCGCGTTGTCCGGCGCCTTCGGCTTCCGATCGGCGTCCGGTGGCGGAATCCCACCGCCCTGGTTCCGCCGGTTGGAGGGTTCGCCCTCGCCGGCGCCAGGCCGTTGCTCTCGCCTGGGGAAGACAGGCGGAGCGAAAAAACGTTGGAACAGCCGGTCGAAGACCTCCGCCGCGCGCCGATCCTTCACCAGGGTGGCCTTCAGCGCGGCGTGGACGGCGCGCTTCTCTTCCAGCCCCACCAGATCCAGCGCGCGTCCGGCGTCGAGCGTTTCGGCCGGCGAAACCACAACCCCTTCCGCCCTCAACGCGTCGACGAAGCGCGCCAGCGCGCTGATCATGCGCGGAAATGGGCCGGGTCGGACAGAACACGCTCCACGTCCTCCCGGTTCTTCAGGAGCGCCCCGAGCGTCTGGCGCAACACGTCGTGCGGCAGTCCGTCGGCGCCCACCGCGATCAGAGCCAGCGCCCAGTCGACCACTTCCGCAATCCCCGGCGCCTTGCGCAGGTCGGCCCGGCGCAACGACTGCGCAAACCGCACGACCCGCTCGGCGAGACCGGCGGCCAGCCCCGGCGCGCGGGCTTCGATGATGCGCAACTCGTCTGCGAATGAAGGGTAATCCACGTGAAGATAGAGACACCGGCGGCGAAGCGCGTCCGACAGTTCACGCGTATCGTTGCTGGTGAGCACAACCCGCGGTGGCGACAATGCGCGGAGAGTGCCCAACTCGGGAATCGAAACCTGATTGTCCGACAGCACCTCGAGCAGGAACGCCTCGAACTCTTCATCGGAACGATCGACTTCGTCGATCAGCAGAACCACCGGCCGCTCCGACAGGATCGCCTGCAGGAGCGGCCGCGCCAGCAGAAAGTCCCGGGAAAAGAAGGCGTCGGCTTCATCGCGCAGCAGCGCAATCGCGGAGGCGAGGTCGGCCGCGCGAGCCAGCGCTTCGCCCATCTTGTCGCGCAGCAGCTGCGCGTAGAGCATCTGCTTCCCATACGACCACTCATACAGCGCTTTTGCTTCGTCGAGCCCCTCATAGCACTGCAACCGGACCAGTTGCGCTCCGTGATATTTCGCCCACAACTTCGCGATCTCCGTCTTACCCACACCAGGTGGCCCTTCGAGCAGCAACGGCTTGCCAAGTCGCTCTGTGAGAAAAAGCGACACGGCCACTTCAGGGGAACAGATAAACCCCGATTCCGCAAAGGTCCGGCTGATTGACGATGCCGTTACGGCCTCTGACGCCATCGGCGGAGTATACCCGGCAACGCGCAGTCCCATCCGGAGTTTCGGCGGAAAAGGGTTCCCGTTCGGAGGATCGCATCTGTCTGTGGATTTCTGCTTTCAAAACTCCGTATTTTAGGAGTGCCCGAACGACTGCCATTCATAGAGAGGATTACGTCATGCCGATACCGGACAGGAACATGTTCGAAGACATCTACTCCCGCCAGCCGCCATGGGAGATTGGCCGGCCCCAGAAAGCGTTTGTGGAAGTGGCGGATCAGGTCACGGGCGCCGCGCTCGATGCCGGTTGCGGCACAGGTGAAAACGCGCTGTATTTTGCCGGCCGGGGCCATGACGTCACCGGCATCGACTTTCTGGAGCGTCCGATTCAACTGGCCCGGGAGAAGGCGAAAGAGCGCGGGATCGCCGCGACATTCCTGGTCATGGATGCGCTGGCGCTGGAGCAGCTTTCAAAGACTTTCGACAGCGTCATTGATTCCGGGCTGTTCCACGTGTTCAGTGACGAGGATCGGTCACGCTACGTCAAAGGACTGGAGTCGGCGATCAAGCCAGGCGGCCGCCTGTTTATGATGTGCTTTTCCGACGAGGAGCCCGGTGAACAGGGCCCACGGCGAATTTCCCGCAAGAATATCGAACAGGCGTTTGCGTCCGGTTGGGTCATCGAGTCGATCCGGCCGAGCCGGTTTGAGATCCGGGATGAATTCAAGGATGCGTTCAGCAAGGGCGGTCCGAAGACGTGGTTTGCGGTTATTCGAAGGGTTGCATGACGTTTTGCGTCTGCGTCTGCCTGTAGGGGCGGTCTATATGACCGCCCCTACAGGGCAGACGTGGACTCCGATGCCTCCGGACAGCTCGGGGCAAACAATCAGGCGCGGGTATCGAGGATAAAGGTCACCGGTCCGGAGTTGGTGAGTTCGACATTCATCATGGCCTGAAACACGCCGGTCGAGACCCGCGCGCCGCGTTCCCGGAGGGCGGTGACGAATTGCTCGTAGAGACCCCGCGCGGAGTCGGGCGGCGCGGCGCGATCGAATGAGGGCCGGCGGCCCTTTCTGCAATCGCCGAGCAGGGTGAACTGGGAGACGGCGAGGACTTCGCCCCGGGTTTCCTCGATGGACCGGTTCATTTTGCCGGCGTCGTCTTCGAACATGCGCAATTCCACGGCCTTCCTGGCCAGCCAGGCGGCGTCATCCGCGGTGTCGTCCTTTTCCACGCCCAGGAGGATGACCATACCCGATCCGATGCGGGCGTGTTCACTTCCGGCAATGACGACGCGCGCTGCCGAGACCCGCTGAATGACCGCTTTCACTTGTCGCGTTCGGAATGGAGAGCCTTGAGGAATTCTCGTTCCGCCCGTTTGTCGACGGAGCGGGAGTTGCGGGCATCGATGCCCCAGACGGCGGATACCTGCGATAGCGGGATAATCGCCTTCGCCATGGACGCATGGCCGCCCGCCGATCCGACGGCCCCAAACGCGTCCTTGACCACGCGTCCGGCGGCGCGCACATAACCGACGTTGCGCACCGAGATGATCAGATTGGAATCGAAGAAGCCGCTGACGACCGCCCATTCGATGCCTTCGAACGAGAGGCTGAAGTCCGCGATCTGCGGAATCAGGTCGTCACGCTCCACGCGTCCCAGATGAACAAACGCCACCTTGCCGACCAAATGGCGCGTCTTGAGCGCCTTGCTGAGCGCATCCAGCGCGGCCGGCGGCAGTTCCGGCCGTTCGATGCGGCGCATCTGGTTCTGGTTGGCGAGGGGATAAAGAAAGGAAAACGCTTCGACGTCCCACTCATTGACATCGCGGGTCAGGAAGAATGTATCGCTCTTGATGCCATAGAGCATCGCCGTGGCCAGCCGGGTCCCGATGTTGGCGCCCGCGCAAACCAGATATTCGAGCATGATCGTTGAGGTCGCCCCGTATCGTGGCCGGATGTCTTTAATGTGGCTTTTGTAGGTGAATTGCTCGGGATGGTGATCGATGACGAGGTCGACGAATTCGGGAGGATGCGCCAGGTGCGGCGGCTGCAGATCCACCACCGCTATCCGGTCGAACTCCTTGAGCCGGGCGGTGGTGATCTTTTCGATCTCGATTTCCAGAATCTTCACCATCGCCATGTTTTCAGGCCGGGTCACCTGACCGAAAGAGCCGAGCGGGGCCGTCTGCTTGTTCCGGCCCAGCGCCTGCCGCAGAGCCAGTCCACTGCCGATCGCGTCCGGGTCGGGGTCATCCTGCAGCAGGATGAGGATGGATTCGGCGTTTTCGAAATGGGCCTGGATCTCTTCGTAGCGGCGCATCGTTTGGGCCAACCGGATGTGCCAGCGGAGGTTGGATTCGAGAAGTTCCGGCAAGGAAACGCAGTGGGCGAAGGATCGGTAACGCTGAGGGATCTCGTTGGGATGCGGCGTGAGGACCA
>DASUFH010000081.1:0-8006 GCA_036274645.1 Terriglobia bacterium | reverse complement strand
GGCAGGATAACGAGCGTATTACCGTCAACGGATCGCCCGAAGGTTGTTCTCGTCGGAACGACCTCTGTTCCCGGAACCTTCCCCATGTCCGTTTCCCGAGAAACAATCGTGGGCCCCGACGGGCAGTTCACATTTTCCGATGTCTTCCACGGCGCCTACGAGATCCGGTTGGCCGGGGCGCAAAGCGCGCCCGCCACGAAGGTGGACGTCGACAACGCCGACGTCCACGTCTTGCAGGTCGCGCCGTAACTGACGGTTGCGCTACCAGCGAAATCGGGCGGGAAAGAACTCGGCCACGAGGTCTTCGTAGTACGGCTTCAGTTCCGTCAGATTCAACGCGACCTCACTTTTCGAGTACAGGTCATACGGATTGAACGCGCGAATCCAGCGCAGCGCTTCTCGATCGCGGTCGTTCAGCAGATGCGTGTACGCGCCCTCGCGATGAATCGGGTAGCACGAGTGATATCGAATCATCCACAGCGCTTCCTGCGGAAGATAGTCCTTCGTGACCATATACAGATACTCGTCGTGGCCCCAGGACATATGAAGGTTGTCGAGTCCGCAGGCTGCCGCGTAAATGCCGTTGGCGGTTTGATGGCCGGGGTTGACGTAGTCGGGATTGTTCGTAAAGAACTCCGGGTAGACGATCTTGCCGGAGTACGCGCAACCGACCGGAAACGTGTCGCCGACGACGGCCCACTGGGGCTCGCCCCAGAGGCAAAGAACTTTGCCGAGGTCATGCATGAATCCCGCCAGCGTCATCCATCGCGGATGGCCATCCTGCCGGATCGCTTCAGCCGTCTGGAGCGCATGAACGGTCTGGGGAACGCCCAGGTCCGGATCGCTATCGTCAACCAGGTTGTTCAGGAAGTCGAAAGCCTCCCAGATGCCCATCTCCGTTTTGTCGAGTTTTCCGTATTCGGTTTTTTTCGCCAGAACGAGGTCGAGCGTCTGATTGGCATGATTGAGCCTGTACAGTTCCTTGACTGAAGCGCGCGCTTCCGCTTCGTAATCCCGAAAATGTTTCGTGTCCTTGATCCCGTCCAGTAAGGCTTTCGACATGGGGACGTTCTCCCGGTTTTCTGAAATCCGTCGGCCCGACCGTATCAGGAAGATGTTGCGCTCCTGTGAACGTTTCGCGGCATTCGGCTGAATCGTCGGCGCGGGGCTTTGCCAACCCCGACAAAAGTCACCGATGAGATCGGAACACTTCGCAAGAGAACCCGACCGTGTTATGCGCCCCCTGCCGCCCTGTGCCGCCTTGTAGGGGCGGTCTATGACCGCCCAACGTTTCGGGGTGGATCCATGTGAAATCAAGGGTCCCGCTCCGAAAAACGGGCGGTCATAGACCGCCCCTACATGGGGGGCGGGGGCGCCATTCCGAACACCCGCCGGTAGAACTGGAGCTCCGCCTCCGCCACGCGCTGGATGGATTCGGCGCGCCGAAAGCCATGGCCTTCGTTGGGCAGAGCGACGTATTCATGATCGATCCCTTTGGCCTGCAGGGCCGCCGCAAACGTTTCCGCCTGGTTCGGTGGAACGACCTTGTCGTCGAGTCCCTGAAACAGAATCACCGGGCAGGACAGTCGCGAGGCGAAGTTGAGCGGCGACCGGTCGTGATAGAGCTGTGTCGCGGCGGGGTAGGGACCGATGAGTCGGTCGAGATAACGAGACTCGAATTTATGGGTGTCCCGGGCCAGAGCCGTGAGATCTCCGACGCCGTAATGGCTGGCGCCCGCGGCGAACACGTCTTGAAACACCAGCGCGCACAACGTCGTGTATCCACCTGCGCTTCCACCCCGGATCGCGGCGCGTCCGGGGTCGATGTCGCCGCGCCGGGCCAGGTAGCGCACGGCGGCGACGCAGTCTTCGACATCGACGATGCCCCAGCGTCCGTTGAGCAACTCGCGATACGCGCGCCCGTAGCCGCTGCTCCCTCCATAGTCCACGTCCACCACGGCGAAACCGCGATTGGTCCAGTACTGAATGGATAGCTTCAAACTGGATGACGCCGCCGACGTCGGGCCGCCATGACTGACGACGAGCAATGGCGGCCGCTCGTCCGCCGGTCCGATGTAGCGACCGCTCTTTGGCGCGTAATAGAGCGCATGGGCGGAGCGGCCGTTCTCAGATGGATAGGTGATGGCCTCCGGCGCCGACAGGTCTTCTTCGCTGAGTTCGATATGCATGCCGAGCTTCCGGACCTCGGTCTGTCGCGTGTGGACATCCAGCGTCACCACCGCGGTGGGCCGAGTTGCGGAGCCGGCAATGATCACCACTCCATAGTCACCGTCCGTGCTCAAGTGTGAGTACGACGTGTACGGCAACGCCAGCGTTTCGAGATTTCCCGTCGCCGGCGCCAGAATCGCCAGCCGGTCTTCGCCCGCCTGGGTGTAGATGCAGGCAATTCTTCCGTCGCTTAGAAAGCCGTATCGAGACAGTCCGAATACCCACTGCGGCAGGCCGAACTCGGCGTCCATTGGATGAAGAGCGCGGCCTTCGGCGTACAGGTTCCACCAGCCCGTCCGGTCGCTGATGTAGTGCAGGCGGCCGTCGGGACTCCACTCGGGCTGGAAGATGGACTCGGACGGTCCCCCCGCGACCTTTTCGACAGGCCCGAGACGGCAATCCGCGGTGAGGTCGGCCCGCCACAGTTCCGTGCCGTCCCAGGGCATGTTGGGGTGGTCCCACGTGAGCCATGCGAGCCGGCGTCCGTCCGGAGAAAGACGTGGGGAAGCGAAGAAGTCGTGTCCGTCGACGAGAATCCGCGGTTCGCCCGAACCATCCGACGCGATGGTCACCAGTTCGTTGATCGCCTCGCGGTCCGCCTCGTGACGTTCGCGAACCGCAATCACCCGTTGACCGTCGGGTGAAATGCGCATGTCCGCGTAACGCCATGCGCACGCCGCGGGCGGCTCCGGAACGATTGGCTTCAGCGCGCCATCCCGGTCGAGACGGTACAACCGTTGATCCGCGAAGTTCGTGAAGTACACGACGCCATCATGAACTGTGAAGGCGCCGCCGCCGTATTCGTGCGCCCGGGTTCTCGCATTGAAGGGCGGAGAAATCCGATCGACGCCGTCCTGAACGATCGCCACCCTTCCGCCTTCGAGCGGCCGCCCTTCGAGCCAGAAGGCGCTGCCACCGCTGAGGCACGCGGCCGCCAGCGAAACTCCGCTCGAAGTGAGCAGAGCGCTCGTGATGGCAGAGGGCCAGGAGCCGTACGGTAACGCTTCAGGTGGCATGGAATAGCTCTTGTACCACGGAACCCCGGTTGTCCATTGTCCATTGCCTGTTATCGATTTTGAAATGGACCGGGGATGCAAGATTCCAATTCAGTCGCGGCAATCGGGATGGGCGGTCATAGACCGCCCCTACATCTTCAGCCGGCGTCCTTCATTCCGGCGGCTACTTCGGCGGAGAACTGTTCCGCAAAGTGTTCCAGGGCGGCCCAATCGGTGTATTCGTAGTCGTGGGACGTGTCGGTTTCCGCTCCAGCCTTGCGCGCAATCCTCTTCATGATGAACCGCACGAAGAAGTTGTACTTCGAATAGAGCAGCGCGCCCGCCACCGGCTGGACGCGCGGCGGGCGCCATCCGGTTTCCTTGTAAAACTGCTCGAGAACTTTGTGGACATCCGCTTCGAACCGGGCTCGTTCCTCGGCCGTGGCGTTGGGGCGCTCCACGCCGGCCTCGCTCAACGTGACGGAGAGAAACGCCGTCGGAACCGAATGGAGTTTGGCCGCGTGGGCCCGAACATACTGGACCATTTCGCGTTCATGGCTTCCGGCGTGCACGGACGCCGCCAGAACCATCGCCGAATAGCGTTCGGGATCGATTTCCCGTGTTTCCCGCAGATTCCAGATTTCCACTCTGAAGCCGTGTTCCTGAATATGTCTGGCGAGAAAGTCCGCAATCTTTTCCGTTTGTCCTTCCCGCGTGGCGTAGAGGATCGCGATGGTATTCATGAGATTTGATCTTTCAGGAGCGCGCGTTTCGACAACCGGCGAAGACACGCGTCCAAATCATTAAAAGAGTTTGAATTCATACCCAATCAGGGACTGGATAAGGACCGAAAGGAATTCTTATGCGATGGAGCATTCATTTCCCAAAACACTGGGGACGTGTGGTTTTTGCAGTTCTGGCCGCTGCCATCCTGACGCCGTCGGCTCGCGGCAGCAACGATTCCACCACAGTCACCGGATATGTGTATACGATCAATAACGATACGCAACAAAACGCCGTGGCCGTGCTCGAACGGCATGTGGACGGCACGCTGAAACAGATCGCCGGTTCGCCATTCCCGGCCGGTGGCAAGGGACTTGGCGGAGGGGATATCGATCAGCAGGGCGCCATCCGTGTGCGCGGAGATTACGTTCTGGCGGTCAACGCCGGCAGTGACAGCGTTGCGGTATTCCGCAAAGGAGAAGGCGGCAGGCTGACGCCGGTCGCCGGTTCGCCGTTTGCCTCCGGCGGTTCGGCCCCGATCAGTCTCACCGTGTGGGGAGACCTCGTCTACGTGGCCAATCAGGCGCCTCCGTTTGCGAGGCCGATGAGCCAGCCGAACATCATGGGCTTCAGGATGGGCGCGGACGGAAAACTGACCCCGATCGCCAATTCAAAGGTCAATTTTGCCGAAGGGCATGGTCCGGCTCAGGTCGAGTTCAGCCCGACCGGGGGAACGCTCGTGGTGACCTCCGGATTCCAGGATGAAGCGACCAGCCGCGTCCATGGCTTCAAGGTTCAGTCCGACGGGACCCTGAAGGAAGGTCCGGGCTCGCCCGCTCGCGAGATGGGCGCCTCCGGCGACGTGGGCTTCTCGTGGAGTCCGGATGGAGCGAGGGTCTTCGTTTCCAACTTCCGCGGGAACGCCGTGACGGTCTTCGACGTGGACAAGCGGACCGGAGGCGTGAAGCAGGTGGGCGGAGCCTATACAACTGACGGCGCAGCCGCCTGCTGGACGGCGATTTCGGCTGATGGCAAGACGCTCTATGTCGCCAATTACGTCAGCAACTCGATCAGCGCATTCAACGTGGATCCGAACGGCAAGCTGACCCTTCTCGGGACCACGAGACGCCGCGGCACGACCGGTCCTGACACAAAGGACCTCGTGATCTCGAAGGACGGCAAGTTCCTTTATGCGGTTGCCTCGGGGGAACGCGCCATCGCCGTGTTCAGCATCGGGCCGGAGCGGACGGTGACGGAGTTGCCCGCCGGGAAATCGCCCGTGAAAGTTGGCGCCGGTCAGAACATCATCGGGCTGGCGGCGGACTGAGGGCCTTAGAAGCGAAACGGGCAGCGAAACGGGCAGTTTGTAGGGGCGGTCTATGACCGCCCGGTGTTTCAAAGTGAATTCTTGTGAAAACAGGGTTCCACACCGAAACGTCGGGCGGCCTATGACCGCCCCTGCAAGCAGAGGCGCGGATCGAAAGCTGTTCAATCCGCCTGTTCGGGCGGGGTCTGCAGGTCAGCAGCGGCCTGAATTCCCTTCGCGACTTCCGGCAGGATTCCGAGTTCCTGGTAGATCGGCCGCACAATCGGCCGCACTTTCTTGAGTTGAAGCGCAAACCACGATCCAACGCCCATGCACACCAGACCGCCGGCGGCGACAGTGACCGGCGCTCCAAACCGGCTGGCCAGGGTCCCCGCAATCAGGCTCCCGAACGGCGTGACGCCGATGAACGCCATCGTGTAGAAGCTCATCACGCGGCCGCGTTTGTCTTCGGCGACGATCGTCTGCATGATCGTGTTGCTGGCCGCCAGGTGTTGCATGAGGCAGAAGCCCACTGTCGACATCAGCGCCATCGATATCCACAACGTGTGCGACAGGGAAAAGAACGCGAGCGCCAGCCCGAACAGAAAGGCGGTCACCGCGATCACGCGGCCCAGTCCGAGAATCGTCCGGCGCATGGCCAGCCGCAGGGCGCTCAGGAACGCTCCCAGTCCGGCCGCGGCGGTCAGGAATCCGAGCGTATTGGCTCCCCCATGCAGCACTTCACTGGCAAAGATCGGGAGGAGCACGGAGTATGGCGCTCCCGCGAGACTGGTGAACGCGACCAGCAGCAGAATGTTGCGGATCGGCGCGAAGTTGCGGACATACGACAGCCCTTCCCGGAGCTCCCAGAACACGTTCCGGCGCGATCGTTCGATGCGCGTCCTCCGCAGGGTCATGCGGAAAAGCGAGCCCAGCACCGCCAGATAACTGAACCCGTCAATCAGGAAACAATATCCTTCACCCGCCGCGGCGATGATCAGGCCGGCAATAGACGGACCGACCAGGCGCGCGCCATTGACGATCGAGGAATTCAGCGCGATCGCGTTGGGAAGATCCGCGCGGTCCTCCAGCATTTCCACGACGAAGCTCTGGCGGGTCGGCATGTCGAACGCGTTGACGACGCCCTGGAACATCGCCAAAACGATGACGTGAGCGATGTGGATGCGATCGCTCAACGCCAGATACGCCAGCGCGAATGACTGCAGCATGGACAGCGTCTGCGTCACTTTCAGGACCTTGTGGCGGCTCCATCGATCCGCCCAGACACCCGCAAACGGCGTCAGCAGGAAAGCGGGAATCTGCCCGGAAAAGCCGACAAGCCCCAGCAACAACGCCGATTCCGTCAGTCGATAGACAAGCCAGCCCGTAGCCACCTGCGACATCCACGTGCCGATGAGCGAGAGTCCCTGTCCCATGAAGAACAGCCGGTAATTGCGATGCCGCAGGGCGCGCAGCGTGTGTTGGAGACGCGAACTCTGTGATGGCTGGGTGTGTCCGGCAGGCCGCTTATGCTTGACCAAGGCTCTTAAGAATACATCGTTCCCGTACTCCCACAACGCCCGTTGTCCATTGTCCATTGCCTGTTATCGATTGTGAAATGGACCTCTTTCATTGCTTCGTTGACCGGCTGGCACAACGCACAATGAAAGAAGTTCATCGGAAAATCGATAACAGGCAATGGGCAATGGACAACCCGGCGCAATCCGAAGCTCTTCCAAACTGGTATCTTTCCTTGTGAGCAAAACGCATCTCACGCTGGATCGCGTCCTCTCGCGCGCCGGCGCGGCATCCCGTTCAACGTCGCGCCAGTGGATCGAAGAAGGCCGGGTGAAGGTCAACGGAAAGGTCATCCGCGATCCCGATCACTGGGTGGAACACGGCCGGGATGCGATCCACCTCGATGGCCTGCCCGTCCGCGCCGAGAAGAAGCTCTACATCGCGCTGAACAAGCCCACCGGCGTGGTCACGTCCCACGGCGACCGTCAGGGGAGATCGACGGTCTACGACCTGTTGAAGACTCTCAACCGCTGGGTCTTTCCGGTCGGCCGGCTCGACATGGATACGTCCGGACTTTTGATCCTCACCAACGACACCGCGTTCAACGAACGCCTGTTGAATCCCGTCTCGAAGATTCCCAAAACCTACTACGTCAAGGTTGCGGGATCGATGGAGCCCGAACACTATCGCGCGCTGGAATCCGGTCTGGACATCGGCGACGGTGAAATCACCGGTCCGGCGGTTGCGCGCGAGGTCCGGCGATCCGACAAGAACACCTGGTTTGAGCTGACCATTACCGAAGGCCGCAATCGTCAGGTGCGGCGGATGTGCGAAGCCATCGAGCGTCCGGTCCGCAAGCTGGTTCGCATCCGGATCGGCGCTTACGAACTCGGTCCCCTGCCTGTCGGCAGCTTTGTCGCGCTGGGTCCGGCGGACCTGCGCCAGTTGCTGGACGCCGGCCCGCGGCCGGGCGAAACCGATTCAATTTGAAACCGCATTCCCCGCTACCTACAATACGATCCATTCAGGAGGCCAGTTTCATGGGCACAGCTTTGCGTTTTAACGCGATGCACTTCATGCCGTACGCGCATCTGCCGGAAAACCACAAGGACTACAAGACCACGTGGGTGAATTTTCCCAATCAGTTCTACGATCCGGAAAAAGGCTATGAGCTCTACCAGAGCTATTTTCAGCAGCTGATCCTGGCGGACCGTCTGGGGTTCGACGCCATCGTT
>DASUFH010000080.1:0-33646 GCA_036274645.1 Terriglobia bacterium | reverse complement strand
AAGCGCGTGAAGACCGTTCTCTCCACCGAGACCGATGATCGCGGCGAATACCGTTTCTACTTTCTGACGCCCGGAGCGTATTACGTCAGCGCGGGTGGGGGATCAATCTGGAATCCGGACTTCCCTTCCTTCGCTACCGGGGGCGGCGGCGTCTTTGCAACAGACCTCCTGACGCCGAGTCCCGTTGACCCTCCGTTCCTGACGGCCCCTCCAGGCATCGCGAACCGGTCTCTGCAGAACTTCACGTTGACCTTCTATCCGGGAGTTCCCGACGTGGCGTCCGCTGCAGCCATTGGAGTGACCGCCGGATCGGACCTCGCGGGAATCGATTTCTCCGTCACTCCCCAGCGCGACCACACCGTGCGTGGTCTCGTCATCGACGACGCGAGTGGCCGGCCGCCCCAATCGGCCTTTATCAGCGTGGTCGCGGAGGATGAGACAGTGGGCGGCGCGCCTGACCATCAGTCCTACAACCCCGCAGACGGAACGTTCGAAGTGCGGAACGTTCCTCCCGGTTCGTATACGCTGATGGCGGATCTGCCCGACTGGAGTCCCGGATTCCTTCCGGAACTCGACGAGGCAGCGCTGCAGGCGATGTCTCCGGCTGAACGTCAACGATACTTCCAGACAATGGAAGCGGCGGCCATCAACGCGGAAGCCGAAAGACCCCGCGGCGTTACGGTTGTGACGGTGGGCGGCGAAGACGTGGACGGAGTCGTCCTGAGAGTCGCCCGGGGAGCTTCCATTACGGGCCGGATACGCGTCGATGGCCAGGCGCCCGGGCGCGCGCCGGCGTTTGGAGCGCTGCGAATCGCGCTGATCAGCCGCGCTCCGCAGCTGGAATGGCAACCGCAACAGGCCATCCGACCTGACGGCGTGTTCCGGATCGACAGTGTCCCCACCGCGGAATACCGGCTGCGAGTGGAGGGGCTGCCGCCAGGCTTCTACGTCAAGAGCGCCCGATTCGGAGACGTTGACGCCTTGAGCGCATCTCTCCGCCTTCCGGCTGAAAAACCCAGCGCGCTGGAAATCGTGCTCGGATCGGGCGTAGGCCAGATCGAAGGGACCGTCACCGCCTCCACCGGACGAACCGTTCCCGGCGCGGCGGTTGTGCTGATTCCCGACGCCGGACGAAGCCGGCCCGAGTTGTTCCGTATGGTTACGACCGGACCCGGCGGGGAATTCCGGATGAGCAATATCCCTCCGGGAAACTACCATGTCGTTTCGTGGGAGTTTCTGGACGCTTATGAGTATTTTGATCCCGCGCTCATACAGCAGGCCGGACAGCAGGGTAAGGCGATCAACGTGGGAAGTTCATCGAAACAGACAGTGGATCTGCGGGCGTTTGCCCGATAGAAGCAGCTTGTAGGGGCGGTCATAGACCGCCCCTGCAGGCGAAGCCGCTACTTCTGTTCCGTCTTGGCCTTCTGATCGCGAAGGACCGCGCGGCGTGACAACTTGATCTTGTTGCCTTCCAGTCCGACAACCTTGACCAGAATCTGATCGCCTTCGGTGAGTTCGTCCCGCACGGTACGGATGCGATTCTCGGAAATCTCCGAGATATGCAACAGACCGTCGGTTCCCGGGAAGATCTCGACGAAAGCCCCGAACTCGGCAATCCGGACCACCTTGCCTTTGTAGGTTTTCCCGATTTCGGGAGTCGCCGTAAGGTCGGAAATGATCTGAATCGCCTTATGAGCGGAAGGCCCGTTGGACGACGCGATGCTGACCCGCCCGTCATCGGACACGTCGATCTTGACGCCGGTCTGCTCGATGATCGACCGGATCATCTTGCCGCCCGGACCAATCACGTCGCGGATCTTGTCGGTGGGAATCTTCATCGTGTAGATGCGCGGCGCAAACTGCGAGATTTCGGACCGCGCCGCGGGAATGGCCTCCACGATCTTTTCCATGATGTGGAGCCGGCCGCGCAGAGCCTGATCGAGAGCTTCGGCCATGATTTTGGACGTCACGCCGGGAATCTTGATATCCATCTGCAGGGCCGTGATGCCCGAACTGGTGCCGGCAACCTTGAAATCCATGTCGCCGTAATGGTCTTCGGCGCCCGCGATGTCGCTCAGGATGGCATAGTCATCGCCTTCCTTGACAAGCCCCATGGCCACGCCGGCCACCGGCGATTTGATGGGAACGCCCGCGTCCATCAGGGAGAGGGTCGCCCCGCACACGGTGGCCATCGACGACGATCCATTGGATTCGAGGATGTCGGACACCACGCGGATGGTATACGGCCAGGCTTCTTCACCCGGCAGGACCGGAATCATGGCCCGCTCCGCCAGAGCGCCATGTCCGACTTCACGACGACCGGGACCGCGCAACGGCGAGGTCTCTCCGACCGAAAATGGCGGAAAGTTGTAGTGCATCATGAACCGCTTGTAGGCCTCGCCTTCCAGCCAGTCCATCCGTTGGGCGTCGTCCGCCGTTCCCAGGGTCGCGGTGACCAGAGCCTGAGTCTCACCGCGGGTAAAAATCGCCGAACCGTGCGTGCGCGGCAACAGGCCCGTTTCGATCCAGATCGGACGGATTTCGTCGAACCGCCGCTTGTCGGGACGTTCCCGCTTGCGCAGGATCTGATCCCGGAAAATCCGTTCCTTCAGTTCGCTGAACAACCGCTTGACCAGCTTGACCTGATCTTCGGCGGCGTCCGGATAGTTCGCCACGACTTTGGCCTTGGCGGCGTCGATCCGCGCATAGCTGTCGTTCTTCTCGTATTTCTTTGTATTGAGCGCGTCTTCCAACTCCGCGCGAATCAACTTCTCGATCTCCGCCGCGAGGGCGGGATCTGTGGCCGGCGGAGTGACCACGCGTTTCTTCGGCTGGATCTGCGCATAAAGCGCCTTCTGAAGCAGGATGATTTCCCTGATCGCCTGGTGACCGAAGTTCAACGCTTCGACCATCACATCTTCGGAAACTTCCTGGGCGCCGGCCTCCACCATCACGATGCCGTCTTCCATGCCGGCCACCGCCAGATTCAGGCGGCTCTCCTTCAGTTCCGCATAGGTCGGATTGAGATAGTACCGGCCGTCAATCAGGCCGACCCGCACCGCGGCGATCGGCTGGAAAAACGGGATGTTCGAGCAATACAGCGCCGTGGAAGCGCCTACGATGGCGTGCATGGACGGATCGACATCCGGATCGGCGGACAGCACCAGCGCAATCACCTGGGTCTCGTTCTGATACCCCTCCGGAAACAGCGGCCGGATCGGACGATCGATCATCCGGCTGGTCAGCACTTCGCGCTCAGACGGTTTTCCTTCTCTCTTGAAAAAACCGCCGGGGATCTTGCCGGCGGCATAAAAATTTTCCCGATAATCGACGGTCAAGGGAAAGAAATCCAGACCCTGTCTGGGCTCCCTTGCCGAACACGCCGTGACTAGAACCACGGTGTCGCCGTAGCGCACATACGCCGCGCCATCGGCCTGCTTGGCCAGCTTTCCGACCTCAATAGAGAGCTCCCGCTCTCCAACGGTCGCGCTGACTTTATGAACGTTCATTGAATTGTTCTCCTTCTCCTCTTGCGACAAAACGAAAAAACCCGAAGCGCATGCCCCGGGTTTTCTTTATCTGAATTGCGGTCGAGCGCTATTCCATAATGCAGAATGCGCTATCTACTTACGGATGCCCAACTTTCCAATCACATCGCGATAGCGATCGATGTTGTGCTGCCGCAGGTAATCGAGCAAGCGCCGGCGCGTGCCTACGATCTTCAACAGACCCCGCCGCGATCCATGATCTTTCTTGTGTGTCTTGAAATGCTCCGTGAGGTACGTAATCCGCTCACTCAGCAACGCGATCTGGACTTCCGGCGATCCCGTGTCTGTAGCGTGCACGCGATACTGGCCGATAATGTTGCCCTTCAAATCCTTGTTTAAGCTCATGCCTACGCTTTCATCTCCGATGATTCAACTTGCGCGGTTGAGGTTAGCACAACTCGGGGATGCGCCCAACCACTTTCTATGTCCGCGACGGCGATGAACTCGCCTTTTTTGTTGAAGATGCGTGTCATCCCTTCCCCGAAGGAACACTCCACCGGATTGCCGTGCGCCACGCGTATCTCTCCGGCCGTGTCCACTTCCAGCAGCGGCCAGTCGAGCAGAAGCCGCTCCATGGGAATGATGTCCGCCACCGTAATCTGATCGAGCGGGCGCGCCTCGTCGATGGTGAACGGTCCGGAGCGCAGCCGGCGCAGCGCGGTCAGATGCGCCCCGCATCCGAGCAGACCGCCAAGATCATGCGCCAGACTGCGGACATACGTGCCCGCCGAACAGACCACCCGAAACGGCGCCACATTGCCATCCAGATCCCCAACCTCAAACGTCTCGACCGTGACACGCGCAGCGGCTGGCGTCACCGCCACTCCCCGGCGCGCCAGCTTATAAGACCGCTTACCGTCGATCTTCTTGGCGGAAAACGGGGGAGGGACCTGTTCCAGGGTTCCGGTCAGCTGCGCCGCCGCCGCCACAATCTCAGCGGTTCCGCCATGAAACGGCGTCTCGGGTGATGTTGGCGTCCCCTGGCGGTCGTAGGTAGTCGTCGCAAAACCCAGACGGATGCTCCCGACGTACTCCTTGGGACCGGAAGGCAAAAAGCGCCCGATCCGCGTGGCGCGGCCAACCGGAACCGGCAATACCCCGGTGGCCATGGGGTCGAGCGTTCCCAGATGTCCCGCGCGCGCGATTCTGAGGGTGGCGCGCAGGCGCAGGATCACGCCATGCGACGTCTTCCCCTCCGGCTTGTCCACGACGATGATTCCGTTCACTCAGAGTCCGGCTTGAGCTGATTCAACAGTTCCTGCAGGCGGATATCCTTCTCGACCGACTCGTCGTATTCGAAAGTGAGGTCCGGAATCCGGCGCATGTGGTGCAGGCGCTTTCCCAGCTCGCGCCGCGCAAAACCCGAAGCCGATCTCAAGCCTTCCAATGCCCGCTTGCGATCGTCCGCGTTCCCCAGAACGGTGAAATAGACGCGGGCATGGCTGAGGTCCGCCGACACCTTCACATTGGTGACGGTTGCCAGTCCAACTCGCGGATCATTGATTTCGCGTTCAAGGATCTGTCCCAGTTCGATCCGCAATTGTTCTTCGATCCGGTCAATTCTTCTTCCTTGCATACAGTTCGCTAACAGGCAGCGCAGTCCAGCGCTTAAACCACCTCGATGTTGCCTTCGATCACGCAGTCCGGCGCGCTGCGCTCCGCCTCTTCAAGCGCCAACTGGAGCGTCTGCCGGGAATAGGCCTCGTCGGAGCCCACGGTAACGACGCTCAGCCGGGCTCGCTGCCACAATTCCTGATGGTCCACCTCGGACACCGCCACATTGAACTTGGCGCGAAGGCGGTCCTTCAGACGACGCACAACCATTCGTTTGTCTTTCAGTGATTGAGCGTGGGGAATGTGAACATCGAGCGTGAGCAAGGCAATGACGACCATTGATATGACAGTTTCGATCGTATCAAAGGTTTCGCCCCATCCCAAATCGCATTGTGGGGGCGGTCGATGACCGCCCAGCGTTTCAGGGCGCCTCTCTGTTCGCCCCTACAAGCAGGCGGGAACCAAAAATCTTTCTATTAGTGACGTTACTTACACTTCGTGTACGGGAGATTCGAGACGTAAACGTGGAATTCACTGAAATGCCTGGGCCGGCTTATCGGCGGCCGACGGCCCGCCAGGTAAATGCCGCGGTGACGCCGTAATTCCAGACGGAAGTAATGATAAGGCCCGTCAGTCCCGCAACCTGCCACGGAAGTCCCTTCTGAAATCCAAAACTGGCAATCGAGAAGCTCCCCCATGCCCCAATGGAACACGCCAGGCAGAACCACAGAAAACCGCGGATCAGACGCGCGCCTTTCAGACGCCGGTCGCGGTAGGTCACCCAGTTGTTGACGAGAAAATTCGTGCAGATGGCGACGGCGGTCGACGCGCCTTCGGCAAGCTCGAATGTGACCTGCCAGCGGGCGTACAGGGCCCAAAACAACGCCAGGAAAATGACCACTCCAGACAGGCCCGAAATCGAAAACATGATGAAACGAACCGGAACCCATGCGCCCACCGTCTTGTCGGCCAGCAGGAACAGGTATTCGATGAGATTCGTCGTGTCGAGTTTGCTCTCCCCATGGATCCTTGAACGGAAGCGGTACGGAATTTCACGGAAGCGGACCGGCTCGGGAGCGGAAGCCAGCAGATCGACCAGGATCTTGAAGCTGATGCCGGACAGTCGATGAGCCGTCTTCTCAAAGAATGTCCGACGGACCATGAAGAATCCGCTCATCGGATCCTGGATGTCGCACTTGTAGATCCGGCGCCCGACATTTTTGCCCAGGCGGCTCAGGGCCTGGCGGTGTGCGGCAAAATCGCCTACGCTGCCCGTCCCGACGTGACGGCTCCCGACGACAAGGTCGAGTTCCTCCGCCTTGATGGTGTTCAGCATGACGGGAAGAATCGACTCGTCGTGCTGGAGGTCTGCGTCCATGACGGCCATATAGGGCGCCGACGTGGCCAGCATGCCTTCGATACACGCCGACGAAAGGCCGCGCCGACCGATTCTCTGGAGCGCCCGGACGTGCGGATAGCGGCCGTTCAGCGAGCGAATCAGCGCGGCGGTCCCGTCCGTGGAGTCATCATCGACAAAGATCGCCTCCCACGCGATCCCGCTCAAAACGGTCGTCAGCCGTCCCAGCAATTCCTCGATATTGTCCCGTTCGTTAAATGTTGGTATGACCAGGGCCAGTTCGATCACAAGTCACTCGCGCGCCCGCCGGTCTGGCAAGCAGGCTCAGGAAACGGCGCACGGGACGTCGGATTTGCGAACCAGCGTAAAGATAACTGCGCCGGAACGAGGCTGAAAGCCTCTGACCTGATCGTCCCACGCCCAATGAGTCTCGTCGGCCGAAACGATGTCACCGACGCCGACAATCTGATAACACGCGTCCAGGTATGCGCGACTCCAGGTCAATATGCGTTCTTTGGAGTTGCGCGCCAGCCATGACGTCGCAACGTTGACATACACGATGTACTTCGGATGCGCGGCCGTGATTTCCGAAATCATTTCATCCTGCATCTGCCCCGAGTATTTTTGCCGCTCCATCAGAGGATACATATAGATGTATCCGGTCGCCGACTTTCGCTTCGCGTAGAAATAGATTTCCGGCTCGGATCCCAGAACGGCAATGCGATCGTCAGGCGTCGTATGGGCCTGAATGTATTTGGCGATCTCCGGGGCCTCGACGAAGGGATTGTCGCCGTAAATCTCACGGCTCAGTTGTCGCATGGGGACGGCAAAAAAGTAATCCCATTCCCGGTAGGCGCAGACTCCAATCGTCATCAAAACGAGGCCCACAGCCACCGCGCGCCCCAGGTCGGCGGAAATGCGCGCGCCAATCAGACGTTCGATCGACAGCGCGGCGACACCGCAAAACACGCTGAGGGCGGGAAGCAGCAGAATGAAATAGTGCTGGCGGAAAAAGAATCCCGGACACACGGCGGCGGCCGAAACGACGAAGAACGCGGTCAGAAGTCCACGAACTTCCCAGGACCAGGGCGCAATCCACAACAGGATGGCGCCCGCCAGCCCGAGCAGCCAGATTGGAGCCGTCGCCTCCGTAATCCGGCCGAGCGTGTCCCAGAACAACTGCCAGGCCTCGCCCAACGAAACCTGGGACACATACTGGCTCGCGTATGCAATCGTCCAGAACCAGAATTTTTCCAGGACGCCCTGAGCGCGCAATACGGCAACGAGCGCGCCCAGCGGGATCGCCGCGCCGCCGCCCACCAGGGCGGCGCGTCCGATCCCCGCCGTCAGACCCCGCATTCCCGTCTTGAACCCCGACCAGAGAGCCAGTCCGCCGCCCAGACCCAGGAAGAACGCCCCGTTCTGCTTCATCAACACCGATATCCCGAGCAGGACGCCGGCCACGATGAACAGCGAATATCGCCGCGAGTCGATGGCGCGAAAAAGAACCAGCAGGCCGGCCAGCGCGGCAAGCGCCACAAAGTGCGCGGCGTGTCCGAAGATTCCCATAATGAAGCGATCGGCCGAAAGGAAACCGTAGGACACGGCCGCCACGACCGCCGCGGTGGAATTACGCAGCAGACGCTGCGTCAGGAAGAACAGAATCAGGATCGCCGCGGCGTTGACGATCATCACCCCGGTGTGGATTCCCCAGGGGGTCTGGCCGAACACGGCCATGATGGCGCTGTACGCGTAGTACACGCCCGGGAACTTCATGTTGTACGCCATGCTGAACGGCGGCACACCGTCGAGAATCAACTGGCCGTTGTAGGCGTACTCTCCTTCATCGCGCTCCAGAGGAATGTTCGCCACCCGCAGACGCACGACGGCCAGAAAAACGATCACCGCAGCCACGACAATGACAGCGGCGCGCCGCGCCATCCAGCCCCCTTGCGGAGAAGCTCCGCCTTCGGCCGACGCTCCTAACGCGGGCCGTGGCCCTCCAGCCGGCTGCGGATTGGGGCGCTGAGAGGAGCGCTTTCCGGAACCTTTCCGGTTCGTGGCGCGTGACATGGTTACACCTTCATATGCCGCAACGTCGGAACGGCCGAATGCCGTTCCGACGTTGCGCAGCTTGCCTTCATGGGAATATCGCGATACTTCGGAGGGACAGTTCCAGGCGCGTTGGCTCGCCAGACACGGTGGAATCCGGATCAGACTTCAACCGTGCCGGCGACCTTCTCGGTGACAAACGCCTCGATCGAATCGCCGATCTTGACGTCGTTGAAATTCTGAATTCCGATGCCGCACTCGTATCCGCGCGCAACCTCCGAGGCGTCTTCCTTGAATCGCTTCAATGAGGCGATCTTGCCTTCATAGATCACGACGTTGTCGCGCAACAGGCGGACTTCGGCGTTGCGCGTGACCTTGCCGTCGGTGATGTAGCAGCCGGCGATGGTGCCGGCCTTCGGAATCCGGAATGTATTGCGCACCTCGGCTGTCCCAAGGTAGGTCTCCTTGACCACCGGCTCCAACACACCCGCCATCGCCCGTTTGATCTCGTCGACGACGTTGTAGATGATCGTGTGCAGCCGGATGTCCACTTTTTCGCGAGCGGCCAGTTCCGCCCCTTTTCGCTCGGGCCGGACATTGAA
Source organism: Terriglobia bacterium (assembly GCA_036274645.1). Lineage (GTDB taxonomy): Bacteria > Acidobacteriota > Terriglobia > 20CM-2-55-15 > 20CM-2-55-15 > DASUFH01. The sequence goes on along the minus strand of DASUFH010000080.1, from coordinate 24,530 downwards.
TCCGATGATGATGGCGTTGGAAGCGGCGGCCAGCAAAACGTCGGTCTCGGTAATCGCTCCGACGCTGGAGTGGATGATGCGCACCTTGACCTTGTCGGTGCTCAGCTTCCCCAGCATCTCCGTGAGCGCTTCCTGCGAGCCCTGCACGTCGCACTTGAGGATGATCGGCACTTCCTTTACCTCACCCTCGGCCAGTTGACGGTGCAACTGATCGAGCGTCAGGCGGGAAGTCTTGGCCAGGGCGATATCGCGAAGCTTGTCCTGGCGATACTGGGCCATCTGCCGGGCCTTGTTTTCATCGCCGATGGCCTGGAAGGAATCTCCGGCCAGGGGCAGTCCCTGCAACCCCAGAACTTCCACCGGCGTCGACGGCGCGGCCGCCTTGACCGGATGGCTGTTCTCATCGAACATCGCTCGAACCTTGCCGTAGATCGCCCCGGCGATGAAGTTGTCGCCCACCGAAAGCGTTCCATTCTGCACAAGCACGGTGGCGACATTGCCGCGGCCTTTGTCGATCTTGGCCTCGAGCACGGTTCCCATCGCGGGCAGGCTGGGATCCGCCTTCAGCTGCTGAATGTCCGTCACCAGCAGGATCATTTCCAGCAGATCGTCCAGATTCTTGCCGGTCTTGGCGGACACCTCGACCATGACCGTATCGCCGCCCCAGTCTTCCGCCAGCAATCCCTGATCGGCCAGTTCGCGCTTCACGCGGTCGATGTTGATTCCAGGCTTGTCGATCTTGTTGATCGCGACGACGAACGGGACCTTGGCGGCCTTGGTATGGGATATGGACTCGATGGTTTGTGGCATGACGCCGTCATCAGCGGCGACAACCAGCACCACGATATCCGTCACTCCCGCTCCGCGCGCGCGCATCAACGTGAACGCCTCATGGCCCGGGGTGTCGAGGAACGTGATCTTCCGGCTGCGGACCTCAACCTGGTACGCGCCGATGTGCTGGGTGATACCGCCGTGTTCCTGCTCGGTGACGCGACTCTTGCGGATCGCATCGAGCAGCGAGGTCTTGCCGTGATCCACGTGACCCATAATCGTGACCACCGGAGGACGGGGCTTCAGGTTTTCGGGCTGGCTGACCTCAACCGCGTCGAGCATGACGCTCTCCTCGAAGGTTACAAAATCCGCCTCGGCGTTGAAGTCCTTGCAGATTTCCCTGGCCATTTCCCGATCGAGCGTCTGGTTGATCGTGGCGACCACCCCGCGCTCCACCATCAGCTTCTTGAGCAGATCACCGGTTTTGACATCGAGTTTTTCCGCCAGATCGCGCACCGTCAGACCTTCGGTCAGGGTCACGCGGCGAAAATCCCGGACAACTTCGGGCTTGGGCTGGGGCCGCACAAACGGAGCATCCAGCCGCTTCTGAACCTGGCGTTCGTAGCGCTGCTGGCTGCGGGCCATCGCGGTTTCATGACGGGCCTCGGGACGGCGGCGCTGGTCTCCAGGCGCCACCGGCGTCGCGCCCGGCGGGCCCGGACGAGTCAGCGGTCGCGTTCCTGGAGCGGAGGGCGCGGCGCCTCGCGCGGGCGGCTGCGGACGGCCCGGTTGCGCGGGAGCGCCCGGACGACGCGGCATCTGTGGTGGTAACCGGTGCTGCTGCCGCAACCGTTCCTGCGCAATCTGCTGCATGGTTCGCGACTTGTCCGGCGCCGGCGGCGCCGGTTTACGGTCCGGAGGCGGCGTCACAATCGGGCTGACCAGCTGCGGCTGCTCCACAAATCGGACCCCGCGCGGCTCCTGCTTCGGCGTCGAACTGGGTGGCGGAGGCGGCGCACTCACCTGAGACCGGGGCGGCGCCTGCGGCCGAGCCGGGGGCGTCACGCGCGCCGCAGGCGGCGGAGGCGGAGTAACCGGCGGAGGCGGTGGAACCGGAACGGACGGTTTCTCTTCCGGCTTTACGGGCGGCCTGGCTGCCACGGGAGGGGCGGCAGGCGCCTCCTCCACAACCTCCGGCTTCGGCGGCGCGGGAGGCGCCGGGACTGGCTCCTCGACCGGCGCCGCTTCCACGGGCGCCGCCATCTCCACAGGGGCTTCCGCCTCGGCTTCGACCTCAGGCTCGCGCGCGACAATTTCCGGCGCTACCGCCTCGGGCTCCGCCGCTGCTTCGGCAGTTCCTTCCGGCACGTACACACCGAGCGTTTTCCGCAATATGTCGGCAACGCGATCTTCAACAGTGTTGGAATGTGATGTTACCGGCACGCCCATGTGCTGCAATTCCCTGATGACTTCGGAATTGTCCCTGTTCAGTTCACGAGCTAACTGGTACACACGAAGCTTTGGCATCCTGGTTTAAATGACTCCAATGCGTTAAATGTTGAACGCAAGATATCGATCCATTGTACTCCGGCCTTAGTCCTGCGGCGCAGCCTGTTCATTTTTCTCTTCCGCTTCCCCGTCATTTTGCGGCGCCGTTTCCCCTTCCGCCTGCGTCATCGGCTCCTGCCCGCCGACGGCTTCAAGGAACTCCGCGGCCGCGGCCGCTTCCCCTTCAGTCTGCGACGCGGTTTCCCCTTCCGCCCGCGTCATCGGCTCCTGCCCGGCAACGGCTTCAAGGAACTCCGCGGCCGACTCGGCCGCTTCTTCAGCGGGTTCCTCGACGACCGGATCGTCCTTCGCAAACATGCGTTCGGCCGTGCTCCGCTCCATCTCGTCCTGATAGGAAGGCATCTGAGCGTAGAACTCCGTGATCGCGTCGCTGATCCGTTCGACGGTCTTGCCGCCAATGCCAGGGATCTTCTCCAGGTCCTCGGGCGAAAGATTCGCCAGCTCTTCAACAGTGGAGATCCCGGCTTCGGTCAGCTTCTGCATCAAACCGGGCGTCAATCCCTCCAGATCGGCCAGCGGCGTCGGAATGATTTCCCGCATGCGGTCAATCTGGCTCTCGATCTCCGCCCGCTTCTCTTCCTCGCTCTTGATGTCGATGCGCCAGCCGATGAGCTTGGAAGCCAGCCGCACATTCTGCCCCTTCTTTCCGATCGCAAGGGACAACTGGCTGTCTTCGACAACCATTTCCATGATCTTCTCGGCCTGATCCACGATGGAAACGCGGCTGACCTTCGCCGGGCTGATGGAGTTGGTGGCAAACGTGACCGTGTCGTCGCTCCATTGAATAATGTCGATTTTCTCGCCGCGCAGTTCCCGGATGATCGACTGCACGCGGGTTCCCTTCATGCCGACGCACGCGCCCACGGGATCGACATCCTTTTCGCGCGACGTCACGGCAATCTTCGTCCGCTCGCCGGCCTCGCGGGCGATGCTGCGGATCTGGACCGTGCCGTCGTAGATCTCCGGCACTTCGGTCTGGAACAGGTGCTGAACCAATGCCGGATCGGTGCGGGAAACGATCACCTGGGGGCCTTTGGCGCTCTTTTCAACCTTGAGGATCACCACGCGAATGCGATCGCCGACAGCAAAGTTTTCGAGCCTGGACTGGTCGCGGCGGCCGAGTTTTCCTTCGGTTTTTCCCAATTCAACGATGATGTCGCCGTTCTCAAAGCGCTTGACGACGCAGTTGACGATTTCGCCGACGTGCTTGTGGTATTCGGAGAAAACACTCTCCCGCTCCGCCTCGCGCACTTTCTGCAGGATCACCTGCTTGGCCATCTGCGCGGCAATACGCCCGCGGCCGGCGGCGGGACGGATGAATTCGATCTCTTCGTCCATGCCGGCGTCGGGTTTTGTCTGGCGGGCTTCATCCAGCGAGATTTCCCGCACGGGATTGGTGACTTCCTCGACGACTTTCCGGATGGCGTACACGTCGACATCCCCGGTTTCCGGATTGATCCGCCCGCGCAACTCCTCGTTCGACTTGAGAGACTTGCGGGACACCGCCACGATCGCGTCCTCGATGGCGTGGATCACGATCTGGGGATCAATCCCTTTCTCCCGGCTGATCTGGTCGATCATCTGAAACAGCTGGCTCGACATCCGTTCCTCGCACTTTCTCCGGCGCTAAGCCTTCGGCCGCGCCATTTCTTCCGCCCAGTCGACTTCCAGACGGGACTCGGCGATAACATCCAGAGGAATTTCCAGCACGGTGTCCGGAGCCGTTTCCAGCCGGACCTTTCCGTCCTCGAATCCCCTCAGCCTCCCTCGAAAAACCTTCTGGTGTTGAAGGGCCAGCCGGGTCTGGATTTTGGCCAGTTTTCCGGCGAAGCGGTTGTAGTCGTCCGGCTTGACCAACTTACGTTCCAGACCGGGCGACGAAATTTCCAGGGTGTAGGAATAAGGAATCAGGTCCTCGACGTCGAGAACCGTCCCAAGCTGCTCGCTGACCCGTTCGCAATCCTCGTGCGATATACCGTCTGGCCTGTCGATAAAAACCCGCAGCAGGGCGTTCTTCCCGGCGCCTCTGAACTCCATCTCCACGAACTCATAACCCTGGCTTTCCACCACGTTCGCGACGACCTGTTCAATCCTGCGCCGGTCCACTCCCATGCTCATAACAACAAAAAAGTGGGCGGAACGCCCACTCCAAAAACCTCGACGAACGAAAGTATAGGCGGCGCTTCCCGCTAACGCAACCGCTTTAACACTCGTTTAATAGGCGAGATCCCGGCCTTTTGACACCGCGGCGGTTGCATCCGCCGGGCAATCTTGTATCCTCGTTCCGATGTCGAGACTCGACCGCTATCTCTTCCGGGAAATCGCGACGCCGACCCTGATTGCGCTCTCCGCGCTGACGTTCGTCATGTTCGCGCGGGACATGGGACGATTCCTCGAAATCGTGGTCCTGCAGTCCGCCAGCGCCCGCGAAGTATGGCAGCTGGCGCTGGCGCTGTTGCCCAATGCGCTGATGATCACGATCCCGATGTCAACGCTCGTCGGCATCCTGACCGGCTTCGGGCGCATGTCGTCGGATCACGAGGTCGTCGCGTTACGGGCCGCGGGCGTGTCGATGCGCCGGATTCTTCGCCCGGTGCTGGGACTCGCCCTGCTTTCGACGCTGGCCGGCATCGGCCTTTCCGTCTGGGTTGCGCCCCAGAGCGGCGCGCGCCTGCGGCAGCTCTCGCAGGAGCTGGCCATGAAGCAGGTTTCGATCCAGCTCACCCCGCGCGTATTCAACGAACGGCTGAAGGATTACAAGCTCTACGTCCAGGACGCGCCGGGCCCCTGGACCTGGAAGGGCATCATGCTGGCCAATGTCTCCGATCCGGACAATCCCAAAGTCTGGCTCGCCGAATCCGGAGCACTGGCGCGGGATGAAAACGGACGCCGATATCAGCTCACGCTGAACAACGGCATCACGCTGCTCGGCGAACCACGGTCATCCAACCAGACGCTCGATTACTACACGTTCGACCGGACAACCGTCACGATCGACATGGAAACGATCAACGCGGTGACCCATCCCACAACCAGCGAGACGCCGACCCGCCAGCTGTGGAACCGCATGCGGGCGTCCGAAACACCCCCGGAGGAACGGACGAGTTTTCAGAGCGAATTTCACCGGCGGCTCGCCATCCCCTGCGCCAGCCTGGCTTTTGCCCTGATCGGCCTGCCGCTGGGCGTTTCGACGGCGCGCGGCAGCAAGTCCGTCGGCCTGGTTCTCAGCCTGATCCTGATGCTGGCCTACTACCTGGCCGTCATTGCCGGGACCGGCAATCCCAATCTGCCTCCGGCGCTCGCCGCCTGGGCGCCGAACATCGTGTTTGCCGCGTTTGGCCTGATCCTGCTGGCCCGTTCCGACCAGAGCCGTGAGAACCGGTTCCTGATCTGGCTGGCCGACCTGACCAGCCGGGCCACGCGGCTGATCTCGTTCCGGAAGAAAGACCGGACCCTGCCGAAACAGCGCGCCGCCACGGCTCGAGGCGGCCACTCCAAGATCTTCCGGCTCCTCGACGCCTACGTCCTTCGCGGATTCTGGTTTTACTACGGCCTCGTGCTGGCGGCGTTTATCTCGCTCTACATCGTCGTCACACTCTTCAACCTGCTGCCCGACATCATCAGCAACAAGGTGGGCGTCGGCGTGGTGGTGAAATATTTTGCCTGGCTGATCCCCTACATCCTCTATCTCATGGCGCCGCTGGCCATGCTCCTGGGAATCCTCGTGGCCCTGGGCACACTGACCAAGACGAACGAAATTCTCGCGGTGAAGGCGGGCGCCATCAGCCTGTACCGGCTCTCACTGCCGCTCATCGCCATGGGACTGATTCTTTCCGGCGCCGTGTATGCAATGCAGGATTTCCTTCTGCCCTATTCCAACCAGCGGCAGGACGAATACCGCGATCAGATCAAGGGCCGGGCCCCCCAGACCTATCGCGATCCCCAGCGCAAATGGATGATGGGCGCCGGCGACCGCATGTACCACTACAACTATTTCGATCCCGACCAGGACCTGTTCGGCGGAGTCACCCTTTACGAATTCGAGCCGAACACGTTCGACCTGCGCGAGTGGATCTACGCAAAGAGCGGCCAGTGGAACCGTTCCGCCTGGAACCTGAATGAAGGGTGGATTCGCCGCCGCGGACCCGACGGGAAACTCAGCTACGAACCGTTTAACTCCATGACGTTCACCGGACTCGACACGCCCGACTACTTCAAGAAGGAAGTGCGGACCGCCCAGCAGATGACCTACCAGGAACTGAAGAAAGTGGTGGAAGACCTGAATCAGAGCGGCTTCGACGTCCGGCGGATTCGCGTGGATCTTTACCGGAAGCTTTCGTTTCCTCTGGCCACGTTCATCATGACGCTGATTGGCATCCCCTTTTCATTCGCCACCGGAAAGAAGGGCGCGTTCCACGGCATCGGCATATCCCTTGCGCTCGGCATCCTCTACTGGGCCACCTTCGAGTTGTTCAACAAGCTGGGCGACGTCGACACGCTTTCGCCCATGGTGGCGGCATGGTTCCCCAACCTGATATTCGGCTGCGGCGGCCTGTGGCTGATGCTGCGTCTCAAGACCTAGACGGGCGCACGTTCAACAGGCCAACGACCTCGGCGTCGCTGACCTGCTGAAAGTCATCGTAGAAGCGTCCGATCGCGAAAAACGGATCCGGGGTATAGAGCGCGACCACCTCATCCGCCTGCGATTCCAGCGTGGCAACGGACTCCGCCGGCGCGACCGGGACCGCCACCACCAGACGACGGGGCTTTTCCGCGCGAACACGCTTGATCGCCACCTGCATGGTCAATCCGGTAGCCAGCCCATCGTCGACGATGATGGCGACCCGGCCCGTCGCCGGAATGGGCCGCCGTCCACCGAGATACAGATCGCGCCGCCGTTCCGCTTCGCGGCGCTCGGCGTCAACCTCGCGATCGAACCACTGCGGATCGACGGCGCCTGCTTCGCTTTCGTTGATCACCCGATGACCGTCCGCGTCCACCGCCCCGATGGCATATTCGGGCTGAGCCGGATGACCGACCTTGCGCGCAATGATCAAATCGAGCGGCGCGTCGAGCAGGCGCGCAACCTCCACTCCGACAACCACGCCTCCCCGCGGCAACGCATAGACCACCACATCCTGACCGCGATAGCGTGACAGGGCTTCGCCCAGTTGGACTCCCGCATCCCACCGATTTCTGAAGAGCATGTCTTCATCATATGCCCGGCAGCGGCAAACGGTCCTGCTCTCTCTCCGGCAAGACGCAAACCTGAACGGGCGACGCAGAAAATGAAGCATCCGGGTAAGGCAAGCCACCAAAGCCCACTCTTGCCCGGGCCCCGCCATCAACCGTACGATGTGAGAATCCATGCGTCGCCACACCGCCCTGTTAAAAACTCTGCTCGCCGCGGTTCTCAGTATCTCGGGCCTTTCCCTGCAGGCCGCCGAGGATCGCCCGGCTGTTCAGGGCGTGGACGTCGATTTCTATACCGGCCCGATCTCCCGGGACGTCTGGCTCCGCATGAAACAGGCCGGCCAGGAATTCGTCATCGTCCAGGCCTGGGGCGGACGCAGCCGGAACGAATTCGCCTCTTCCCAGTTGGCCGGCGCGCGAATGATCGCCGGAATGAAAACTGCCGCCTACGTCCTGCTGAACTACGACGACAAGGTCTGCCCGACTTTTGCCGACCCGCAGCGAGACGCGGGAGGCCGATGCGCCGGAAAGCTGGTCGCACAGGAAAAGCCCGGAGGCCGCTGGCAACTGGAACAGGGCATCGCAGCCCTGGGAGAGGAAGCCGCCAACGTCTCTTTCATTGCGATCGATGTCGAATGGTTTCTCAACGAGGCGCCGGCCGCGACCGCCGCCGCGCGGGCTCGCCGCCGCCAGTCCATAACGGACGCGATCACCGCCGCGCGCGAACGCGGTCACCTCCCCGTCATCTACACCCGTAACGCCGACGGACACTGGGCCGACATCACCGGCTGCGCGTCCGACTCGAAAGACAACGACTGCCGCGACCTGCATAACACCATCAACGATCCCATGCGCCCGATTCCGCTATGGGACGTTCAGAACGGCTCGCCCGAACTGGGAAACTTCTCGCCTCACGGCGCATGGACTGAGCGCAGGGGCCGCCAATACAGTCTCGACGCGAATGTGTTCGGCCTGGCGAAGGGGCGAACGCTCGACCTCAATGTCTTCGACTGGTCCTTGTTCTCCCAGGATCGTTAAAGACCTCACCCATGAATTGCGCGCGCGCCGTCCTGATCGCTGCAGTGATCGCGTCCTGGACGGTTCAGGCGACGTTTCCGGCGCCACTTCAGGCGCCGTTTCAGGCGCCGCCCGCCACGTTCGACAATTCCCTGTTCATCGCGCCGCTCTACGTTCGTTATCTCCAACATAGCGACGACCAGTTTGCCGAACAGGCCACGATCCTGCGTGAACGCATCGGCCAGGCGCCATACGTGAAGGTGGGATTTTCGGTCTTTCTGAACCCGCAGTTTGCGGATGCCGATTTGAACCGCCCCCTCACCGAAGCAGACATGCGCGACGCGCTCGCCGACATCGACACCATTGTCGATCGCGCGCGCAAGAACGGTCTCCCGGTCCACATCAGCGTCATGTCCGGCTTCTTTCACGGCGCCAACAAACTGCGGGCCAGGGCGGCTCTCGAAGACGTGCGAAACGTCGAATGGTTCGCAGACGGCTCCATCGCGGCCCCGGACGACCTTCGCGGCGCTGTGGCGCCACCGGACTCCATCTGGGCCACGCCGTCCCGGCGCGCGCTGCTGCTGCGCCGACGCGCGGAGGAAGGCATCCGCATCATCGGACGGCGTCTCGCCATGCGCATGCGGGAGAACCCGGAAACGCTGCTGTCCGTCAGCGGGGACGGTGAAGTTGAACTGCAACAGGCGGCCTGGGCGCCGGACCTTCTCGCCGATTACAGTCCATTCATGATCGAAGAGTTTCGCGACTGGCTGCGCGACACTCGTTATCGCGGCGACCTCAGCCCCGGTTCCGACGACAATCACGACAGGCGCACGCTCAACAAGGATTTCAAACAGTCGTTCAAGACCTGGAAGCTGAAGTACTTCGACGCGAGCGGCCCGATCCCGTTCGAGGAGTACATCCGTTTCGATCAGAAGCTGCCTCGTTCGGGCCGTTACCTCATCAACGGCGGATTCGACGCGCCGCGGATGGAAGATCCCAGGAGCGCGTTCTGGCAGGCGTGGATGGATTTCCGCAAAGACGCCATTGCCAGCTGGGAAAAAGACTTCGCCGCATGGATCACGGCACCCGAAGGCGCCGGAGGACTCTCAATCCCGCCGGATCGATTCTTCTCGCATCAGATTCCAGCCGAATTCCTGTTCGGCGCCCGGGACATCGCCCGCCTCAAGAGCTCCGCGAGCCCAACCGAAACCGCGTTCATCGGATCGCTGGGATCGACCGGCGTCACGACCTTCAATATCTATAACGGCAAGACGTACTCGAAAACCGCCACACCGGCCCTCTATGAATTCGTCACGCGCGCCGGAAGTTCCTGGGCCATTCTCGAATACAACCCCGCGGTTCTCTCCACCCCCGATATGCCGCCGACAAGCGACGTCAACGACCTGCTCAACGAAATGCTCGAACTCTACCGCTACCGCCCGCACATCATCGCGCCCGCGCTGTGGTCCGACTACCCGGAACATCAAACAATGATCGTCCAGGACTCGCCATTCGAACGCGCCCTCCACAAGTTCGTCTCCGCCGTTGGACAATCTCCCTGGGCCCCGTTGCGCTGAACGCCCCATTGACGGTTTCCAATCCAGTCCGTATAGTTATTGGATTCACCGCGGGGTGGAGCAGTGGTAGCTCGTTGGGCTCATAACCCAAAGGTCGGAGGTTCAAATCCTTCCCCCGCAATCAGGGCCGCTTCCAAGCGGCCCTTTTTCATTTGGTTAGGAAACTCCATTCCGCGATTTTCCTAAACTGATCACCGGCGAGCGGAAAATTGCTGCCCCCAACTGCCCACTAACGCCCGTGACTCGTTGAACTGCCGCAAAGGGGTTGGGCTTTCAACTTTCGCGTCGAGTCAAATCCCTATGCCCGATCGCCCGCGTCATTCTCACGACGCTCGATGCGACGGGCATTGCGGCGAGCGAACCGAGCTTTTCCCCGTTGAAGGTCGAAGACATCGACAGCCAGCGAATGGCGATTCATGTCTGGCAGGGCGAAGACTGACCTCCTGCAGTTTGTCGCCAGAGAGCCCACGTGCCAGTGACGAACAGATTGCGGGGGCGATCAAACTGCTCGAAGAAGGAGAAGAACGTCGATTTGAATTTTGGGAGGTGCTCCGCGCTTTGGACCTGAGCCTCTTCCCGTAAGTTTATTGGGCGTTCTTTACAGGCATGAACTCCTCAGAACGCCAATCGGTAGCACGAACGGCAAGCCGGAAACTCGAATTGTCCATGACGCGAATCAGCGTTAATTTCTTCTCTTCTCCGGCGCCGCTCGGAGTATTATTGGGCGCCCCCAAACACAAGGACTGCAATGACCTTACATTCGCCTGTGATACGAAGAGCCGTCCGCCTTCTGCCGGGTGCCGTATTACTGCTGCTATCTCTCTGCGGAACCGCTGCCGTTGTGGTCGGACGCGGCGTAGAGCCCGGACATCGCGTCAAGGGGCGGGTCTACCCTGATGAGCATCGAACCGTCGGAACTCCAGTCGAAGGATTTCCCATGCCCGCATTGCCGGCGCGCGGCAATGTCGCCGAAATTCGGGGGAAGACCGAGACAGGAATGGATTTGATGGCAAGAGTCGTGCTGACTGTGGACGGCTCATTCGAATTCGAAGCCATTCCGCCAGGAGCTTATCGCGTCGCAATTTTGCCGGAGACATCGTTGAAGCCCATCGACATCAGAGTGGTGGACCGGGACGTCGACGTGCCGTTCGGGTTGACTCCCACAGTGATCTTCGGAACCGTTGTGGTCGACGGTGGCGGACCTCCTCCTCCGTTCGAAATACGCTTCAACGACGCCGCGACGGGCGATCCACGGAATCAAGTCCCTGCCGCAGGCGGTTTCCTTGCAGAGGTTGCCGGTGGCGCCTACCGCCTGGAAGCGATCGGCCTGCCGAAAGGGTTCAGCATGACACCCGTCAACATCAATATGACGGGTCCCGATCCGATCCAAATCACCATCACGCTTGGCGTATCGGCGCCGGCGCCGTGGGTTCGTGTCCGCGGACGCGTCGTCAGCGGGCCGGACAGTCCCGTCATCAGCGCAGTCACGCTCGACGGCGAGGGCGCTGCGGCCCCGATGAAGGCGGCGGTGGGTCCGGATGGCGCATTTGAATTCCCAAAGGTATTGCCCGGCAACTACACCGCAAGGACGACGCCTTCTCCGGTGGACTTCCCTCGCGCAGTTGTTGTGGGGCCTGACGGAGTTGCCGTGCTGGAACTGGCGGGCCCGAGGGCTGAGGATTTGGCGGGCGAGTTTGTGCCGATCGCTCCCGGAGAATTCAGCATGGGCTGCTCCGTGAACGACCCGCGCTGCTCCCCGAATGAGAAACCGGCGCACCGTGTTGCCGTCACCCGCGGATTCGAGATGGGCAAATACGAAGTGACACAGAAGCAATGGACAACCGTGATGGCAACGAACCCCAGTTTGTTGCAGGGCGACGATATTCCGATCCATGGCGTCAGCTGGCAGGACACGCAGGAATTCATCGCGCGCCTCAACGCGCTCGGCGGCGAATACCGTTACCGCCTGCCCAGCGAAGCGGAATGGGAATATGCCGCGCGGGCCGGAAGCGCGGAACGCGATCCCGGTCCGGTCACAGTGCCGGCGCGCGAACGATTCCGGAACATGAATGCTCCGCTGAAGCCGGTCGGAGCGCAAGAGCCGAACGCGTGGGGGCTTTTCGACATGCGCGGTAACGTGGCCGAATGGGTCGAGGATTGGTATGACATTGCGTACTACTCCAACGCTCCCGCTCTCGATCCCATCGGTCCACGGTCCGGCAACGCGCATGTATTACGCGGAGGGTCGGCCCGTTCGGAACCCAATGAGGCGCTGCTTTCCGTTCGAAACCCCGGGCCGTCCGATCTCGCAGGCTTCAGGCTGGCACGTGAGCGCCGGCCGTAGTCTAAAAGGAGGAACTTTCTTATGGGTCCATCCAACCACGAGCACAGCGCCGGTCAGTACCGCCGCCGCAGCCTGCGCTTCGAGCGCGCAATGGGATTAGCGGGCGCGCTGCTGTTATTCGGGTACGTGTGCCGGTTGGCTGCAATGTACATGCAGCCGATAACGGACACTGTTCCGATCGAACGGCTCATTCGGAACATCGAAACCCTTGCTGCCGACAATCCCCAAAACGCCGACATCCTTTTCAATCTCGGGCGCGTCCATGCGATGGCGTTCGCGAAAAAGTTGGAGGCGAAGGACCCGGTGGAGGTCGTCGGTCCGGGCGCGAATGCCGTGCAACCCTGGTTTGGTATTGGACAGAACCCGATTGTGCCTCCGACGGTTGTGAATAGCACGGACGCTGCGCGCCTGAAGGAAGCGAAAAACCATATAGATGCGGCGATCGATGCGTACCGGCGCGGCGTGGCCCTGAACCCGAAAGACCTCAGGGCCAAGCTCGGCTATGCCTGGTGTATCGATCAGTCGGGGGATCGCGCGAAGGCCGTGACCGCGTACCGGCAGGTCATCGCAGAAGCCTGGGCGACGGAACAGCGATCCGCAAAGCCTACCGAGACGACAGGCCAAACCGGAGGAAGCACCGCAGGATTTGGCGAGTCCCCGACCTACCTGACTGCCGAAGCGGCGCGTTATCTTCTGCCGCTTCTCGATCGCGAGAAAGATCACGACGAGATTGTCACACTCCAGGACCGCATGCAGATTCTTAATGCGGCGCGGATCTTCTTTGTTACGCCAATCGCGATTCCACTCAGCGACAGCGCCCGGCCGGAGACATTCCTCGACGGCAACGCGCGCGTCTCGTTTGACGCCGATGGAAGCGGACTGCCAAACCGCTGGACATGGATTACTCCCGACGCGGCATGGCTGGTTCACGTTCCGAAAAAATCGTATCCCGTCACTTCCGCGCTGCAGCTGTTCGGCAGCGTGACGTTCTGGCTGTTCTGGGAAAATGGATACGAACCCATGAACGCGCTCGACGATAATCGTGACGGCATACTGAGTGGCACGGAATTGGAAGGACTTGGGCTCTGGCGCGACGCCAATCGGAATGGTATCGCTGAAGAGGGCGAGGTGAAGTCGTTAGCCGAATGGAATATCGTGTCACTCAATTGCGCGCATCAAGACAGCAGCAACCGTCGTGACTATGTCGCGTTTTCTCAAAAGGGCGTCACGTTCAAGGGCGGACATACGCGCCCAACGTGGGATGTCCTCTTGTATTCGCATCCAGCCAAGGGGCCGGCCAACTCATGAAACGTCGAACTTCATTGCCACGCTACTCCGCGCTTACGCTCGGAGCCGCGTGCGCCATCGTAGCCTTCCTTTGCCTTGCCTTCACGGCAATCGCGCAACAGCGATCCGACCGCGTCGGGGCTGGATCGATTGCCGGAACGATTTCCTGGCGGAACGGCATGCCTGCGGCAGGTATACGCGTAGGAGCGATTGAGGAGAACGGGCCGGTTCGGGGCGCGAACGTGTCCATGGTGTCCCTCGCGCAAACCGATAGTGAAGGCCGTTTCCGTCTCGACGCGGTGCCGCGCGGCCGTTATATCATCACCGCGGGGCCGCTCGATACTACGACCTACTTTCCTGGAACATCGGAGCGATCGAACGCAAGAACGGTGGAACTCGGCGCGGACGCAACCGTGACGGGACTCGACTTCCGTATCGCCTTTGCGCGATTCGCCGGCCGCATTGTCTGGCAGGATCTTTCCGATCCGAACCAGCCGTCACAAGATCCCGCCACGCTTGATCCGGGGTCCGCCATCCCTGAGATCAACTTGGCGAAGGGCTACCCAGGCTTGTTCGCTCCGGTCGCGAAGGACGGATCGTTCGAATTCACCATGCTTCGACCGGACAAGTACCCCATCAACCTGGGTCGGCAGTTCGAGAGATACAGAACGGAAGTCACGATTGGCGACGAGGATGTTGTGGACTACCGCATCGTCGTCCCCTACACCGTTACAGTTACCGGTTCCGTCGCGACCGATGATGGCGCGCCGCAGCCGCACTTTCTGTTGATCTTTTCGGACCCCGAAAAACCGTCTCCGGATCTGGCATCCGCATTGGTGAAGTTGTCCTCACCCAATCCAACACTGTACGCTCCGGGAAGAATGGACTCGCGCACCGGTATGGTATCCGCGGAAGTTGCGGCGATCATCAACGTTTTGATCCCGACAGGCGTGTACCGTGTTTCCGTTGTCGACCTCTCCAGTAGTTATGAAGTCCAGTCCATCACTGCGGGCGCCTTGGATTTGATGTCCGGCCCATTGAAGGTTTCGGCGGCCGGCCTGCCGCCCATTCATGTCGTCCTCAAGACCGTCGGAACCTCGCCCTGGCGAACCATCCGTGGTCGGATTTCCGGACGCGGATCGCCCACCTCCGCGCCCTTCACTGTCTATGGACCGTCAATTACCTATGGGGTCATCGTTTCGGATGATGTTGCCAAGCAGTCCTTGATCAGGGATTCCGCGACAAGGCCGTCGCCAGTGTTCTATCTGGATGGAACGTTCGAGATCCCGCGCCTGGTGCCGGGCCAATACCTTGTCCAGCCCCCAAACACTAGCTTTTCTCTCAACCCTCCGAAGACCGACGTTACCGCTGGCGACGTGAACGACCTCGTGATCAAGGTTCCTGACTCCGATGACGCCCCGCCATCCAGTTCGACCTACGGACCGCGTGTTCGCGGCGCAATCACGGGTCACGCCATTGCGGCGCCGAGCGCAAGCGTCCGCCTCACCGGATCAAACTCCGAGACGCTGACCGCGTTGATCTATCGCAATGGATCGTTTGAATTCGCGCACGTTCCTCCCGGCGTTTACCAGGCGGAAGTGGTTCCGCGCATTCCGGGTGCGATTCCGGTGACGCTCCTCGTTGGCCCAAAGGACCTGACCGTCGAAATCCCCGTCCCATCGACTCGGGAGATTCCTGGACGCGTGACGGTCGACCGCGGCGCCCCGCTGCCGCGAGCCATTGGATTCACGGTGTCGGGCGTCGAAATCTCTGCGAAAACGCAACCCGACGGGACCTTCGCCCTGATAGCGCCAGACAACCAGAGTTGGACCATACGCCCGGAGTCGCTTCCCGCAGGCTATGCGATCCGCTCCATGGCCTATGGCGCGCTCAATCTGTTGAGCCAACCGCTGCGCTTCTCTACTGAAACCCACATGCTGCTAATTGCTTTGGATTCGCCCCCGCCTTCTGCCGTTCGCGGCCACGTAGTTGGGTCAGAGAAAGCGCGGGAACATTTCAATACCAGCCATGTCTGGCTGACCGACAAGACCGGCTTGCTGGGCACACTTGAAAGCAGCGTGGCCCCCGATGGCGCCTTCGAGTTCCCGATCGTTTCTCCTGGCGCCTACTCCCTGCGTTTTGCCCCGCCGGGTTCTGCGACTGGAGGAGACATCAACGTCACTGTAACCAGGGGACGAGACGTGATAGGAATCGAAATCCTCGCCACCGGCTTTTAGAAGCGGTTGAAGTTCAACGAGGCCGACAATCGCCAGTCTGGTCCGTTCAGCGTCCGGCGTCCCCGTAGGGTAAAACCCGAATGCCGGGATTGTAGCCCAGCAGAGCCGTTCCTCCGGGCTGGGTTTCGGGCCAAACAACCGATTCGCGCAAAGCGCTCGCCGCTTCGCGGAAATGCTGGGCCGCTGCCCGCATCCGACACAAGGACAGCTTGTCATCGCAAATCTGGGGGCACTTGGGGGGCAAGTTGGGGGGCACTCTGCGGGGCAACACCGCCCAAACACCAGCTAACACGAACCAAAACGGTCGAGCTAAACGATAGAAAAAGCAACGCGGGCAATGTTTTCAATCAACTCATAACCCAAAGGTCGGAGGTTCAAATCCTTCCCCCGCGATCGAAGGCGGCTGAACAAGCCGCCCTTTTTCTTTGGGTTAGAAAGCGCCTTTTCACTCCTTTCTCAATTCAGTGGACAGCGAAGCGAGACTCGCTGGCCACCAACCTGACCACCAGCTGTCCACCAAAGGCCGTAACTGCTTGACCCTGCTGCAACCGGTTTGGGCTTTGAACCTTACGGGGAACCATCTCGTGGCCGCCAGGAATCGCGCATTTGGGGTTCGGCATCAGCCAACGGCTCTCGTCACAACTCGCATCCGCGGTAAAGGGCGCGGTGACATCGGCGAAAGCTTTCGTACTGTTGCGGTCGCCCGTAATCCAGAACGCCGCCTTGATTGACCCGGTCCGGACGAAAACGCGACGCTCAACCCGAACTGCCGCGGTCAATCTACGACTCTTTCGAATACCCCCATAATGGACAAATGTTCATCGCGGGTGAAAACGATGTCGTCGTGCCGATCGTTTTCAGAGGAAAGGATAATGGCGCGGGCTTCGCCGATGCTCTCCGCCGTTGGGATGCGAGCGCTACGATAGCGTTTGATCACGGCCACCGGGGCGTCACCGGCAAAGGATTCGATTCTGCACAGAACGATCTTGCCGTTGCGGCTGCCTCCCGGGTCACGGCGAAATAGGCACAACTGGCCATCGCGGATTCGGGGTTCCATGGAATCCCCTTCAGCGCGCGCCAGAAATCGATCTTTCGGGAATGGGCCGCCGGCGACTCGGCGCCAGACCACCGCGTCGGAATTTGAAAAGTATCCATCGAGGTCGAGATAAGATGAGTCGGCTACAGCACGCATCGTCAGCAATGGAAGCGCGTTAAAGTACGGCATTAGCGTCGCTTCACCCTGGCCGATCCGCCCTTCAAAATAGCTCCGAGTTTCGGGATCCACAAAATACACACCGCATCCCTTCTGCCCGCGCGTCATCAGGGTGCGATAAGTGTTCTTAATAATGGCGGCGAGGCGCGCTGCTGTTCCAGCGGGATCCTTCCGGCTAAGCTTTCGCCAGCCCTGAATCGAACGATCCATGTTTGATCGCTTTTCCGGACGCGTTACGACGGCAGTTCGCCGCGCCACAAGGTCCTCCCCCACAATCACCCCGACGTAGTCAAGTTCCAGGCCCTGGCAGGTATGGATGCAGCCCACTTCGTTTACCGAGTTGGGTTGGATAATCCACGCCTGCCCGTGGCTGTCGAGGTTCCACGTGGCTGCATAGGACCCGATCACGATGTCGCGCAACTCGGGGTGCTTCTTGCTGATCCAGTCCCAGCAGTACCCAGCTACCATGCGAGCCCTGTTTGCGATTCGATTCTTCTCGTGAATCCATTCATGAAGGTCCTGCGGTGAATCGAAGATCCGGAAGTTGTATTCCTCAGGATCGAGTGTCTCATTCGCCGTACTACGAATCTGGAGCGCGTTATCCAGCCAGGCCAGATATCCATTTGAGCCGTTGCATCGAAACTGAGATTCGAGCGCGAGTTCAGTCACCACAGCGCCTTCAATTCGGGCCCATTGGTGAATCTGACGTTTTTCGCCGATATCCTTCAACGTTACCTTTTGATCCTCATCGAGAAAGAACACGCTGCAGCGGCTTGCCCGAATGATTTCCCGAATCTGATTTTCGCCAAGGTGGTGAAACAGGCCTGATTTTTCATTAAGGCGATGCGCTTCGTCGACGATGAGGCACCCGAAGGTGTCGGATTCGATGTCATGGAATGATCCGGAACCGCTGAACATGTTTGAGATGTGCGACTTCTTCATCGAACGCGTCAGCCGGGCTTCATAGACGAGCCTTGGAGCGGAGTTCCTCGTGACGTACCGGGCAACAATCTCGCGGCTAGTCATTGCGACTAACAGATTAATCGCCACCACGGACTTTCCCGTTCCCGGTCCACCTTCAACGATCAACGCCTGTTTCTGTCCGTCGACCGCGCGCCTCGCTGCGCTGAGAACGGCTTCGAAGGCGACTTTCTGATCGTCCACAAGCGTGAACTCTTCATTGCCCTTGAGCAGCGAATCGAGTTGATCGGCAAGGTTCTTTGAAGGTTTGATTTTGCCGTGGTCGATCCGGTAGAGAATGTCGGCTGTGTCGCCGAAACGGACAAACCGTTTGATGAATGCGCGTAATTTCAGCGCGTCGTTCTTCAGGAACAGCGGCGCGCGCTCGATGTGTTCTGCGTAGAACGCGTGAGTAAGACAGTCGTCCGGCTCGTAGTTGTGAAGATACGCGCAGGGATACAACTGGATGCGTTCGTCTTGGACGGTCTGATTGAAGTCCTCCAGCAACTTCTTATAAGACCACGCTTGATACGAAGGATGCAGCGTGTTTACTTCACGACGCTGCAGTTGGGTGCGAACCACGGCGTCTTGCTCGGTCCGCGTAGCCCGTTCCCACTGTTTCAATTCCACCAGGACCGCAGTGTCTTGTTTTTCGCCATCACGCCCACTCAGAATAAAATCGATGCGCTTCGAGGTCAGCGGAATGTGGTATTCAATGGCGACGCCTGCGTCCTCGGGAATGGCGTTGTCGTCGAGCACACGGTCCATGTATTGCAGGGAATTGACCCAGGATTGGATCTCAGCGTCTCCGGTACTCCTACCCGTCCGGGCCTCGAAGGTTTCCAGAATGATGCCCCCAATGTCATTGGTCATCACGTCGGCGCGAAACTGCCCCTTCGTTGCGGAATAGACAATCATCGCGGAGGAGCTTGTGTCAGAACCGGGACAAGTAAGGTCTTTGGGGTTACTGGACTCTGGCTTGTTGATACAGGTTTGGCGCCGATCTACCACTTTCATCCGCGACGCGCAGTCTCCTCACGCCGAATCTCAATGACGAGTGGCCGGTTCATGCGAAGAGTTTCGGTCGTCGCCCGGCCGATCTCAGTTCGTCCCACGATGCGAAAGTCCGAAAGCAACTCGAAGTGATCCTGCCAATTGTCCTTTCGTGGATTGAACAGACGGACGATCATTTGGCTGGTTGGATCCACAACTTCGGATTTGGCCCCCTTCCGCAATGAACACGACACACAGGCAAGCGCCAGATTCCCAAAAACAGTCTGGCCACCGGATGCGCGAGGCTCAATGTGGTCGACATGAAACGTTGCCTCTTGATACTGCTGCTGGAGAAGGCAGTATTCGCACCGATCTCCGGCGCGAGCCCTCACGCGGCGCGCCATGGAGGACGGGACGTTACCCGAGATCACCCCTGTCGATCCGCCCGCAAGCGCAGGAGTGAGAGAAAGTCGGCAAGATCTGCGAGACCTTCCGCCTCTGCCCGCTCATCGTCCGTCAGCGCTTCACCCCGGTCCTGCCGGTCGAGCAACTGCTGCAACCGCCGGTCAACCCCTTCGGGCAATGAAAGGCGGGCCATCTCGCGGGGCAGCTCGATATCCAGGTGAACAGTGTCTTGGCTGCTCATGATGAGTCATTGTAAACGAGGATCGCGACAATGCGTTCCGCGTCCCGCAAACATCGATCGGGGACTTGGTGGACAACTCGTGGACAAGTCTGGTGGACATCCTGGTGGACAGCAATCTCCAAATACCGGCAAACACCAGGCGCCACGGGACACGTAAACGGTTGAAGAGACAACACGGGACAAGACTAAATCGACCTCATAACCCAAAGGTCGGAGGTTCAAATCCTTCCCCCGCAATCGAAGGCGGCTGAACAAGCCGCCTTTTTTATTTAGGTTAGAAGGAATTCCTTTCCTTGCTGTGGATCGCCACTACTGTTCCTGTTCCCCGTTCTGGGAACGATTGGGAACAGAATCTCCAAAAACTGCCCGCTCAGGGTCCTGGCGGCGGATGATCTGTCGTCCATTTTCGGAATCGAACTGGCGGAAACTCCAGCAGCCATGGCGCCTGCAAAGCAGACAACAAGCCAGAAAAGGAAGCCGTCGGCCCCTTCGGTGGTCCAGCGGAAAACGGTTCGAATCGCGAAGGAGGAAAAGCGCCCGGCAGCGCAGCGGGCCACTAAGACTCCGGACCGTACCTCAATTGCTGCGGACGCCTTCCTGCCTGGAAAATCCCCAGCACGACCACAGCTTATGAAGACCGTGGCTGCAGGAAGGAAGGCACTGTCGGAAAAGATGAGAGCCCGATGGGCGGCGCGACGCACCGGAGGCCGGCGCCGCAACTAACGATTAATAAGGACCGGTGGACGCTGCTGTCGTTGACAGCGGAAGGTTCTCTCAACACCGTTGAGAGCCTTGGTGGACAGCAAACCTACCCTTCAAACTACCGGAGGACATCCCTGGGGCACGTTGCAGCGCCTAGAGATGTGTCACTTTAGCGGCAGGTACTCGAGACGGCTGATCCATTCGTCGGGGTTCGAGGCTTTGGCGACAAGTTCGAGGTCGGTTACGCACTGACCAATGGACACACTGAGTTGGTGAGCGTAGATAACGCCTACAAATCCCTCTCCCTTCTCTTGCCGGAGCGCTCCTTCTCGAAGCAGATCATCATCCCGAGTAAACAGAATCCGGCCAAGGGAACTTGCGCGGTCCATTAAGTCGGCGTCTTCCAGTTCGTGGGAATTGTCCTCCTGTGCCGTGAGCACATCGACACCACGCAAGCGCAAGGCGATGGTGATGGCATAGGGAACATGAACATCCATGAAGAGCCCCAGGCTCACGTTAAGATTTCTTGAGATCCAGGAGTTTGCGGCGGAGAGGCGAGTCGGCTGATTTCGCCGCCATCTGTTCGATCTCTTTGCGGCGTCGCTCTATATCGGAGTCCAGTTGTTCCTGGTGCTCGTAGTAGTAGGACAGAGCCGCATGAATCTGCGACAACGACAAGTGTGGATGCTGGAGGCGCATTTCTTCCGGACTCCAGCCGTATGCGAGCTTATCCAGGACAACCTCAATCACCTTTGTGTTGACGCCAGTGATCCAGGCGACGCCTTGATCGTCGATCTCAATTGGGGAAACTGTACTCTTCATCGTGCACGACCTGATTGCCATCGTAAGGCGGGTTGCCAAATGGGGTCAAAGCGTTTCTGCATCGCTTCTGCCACCGGATGAGAGGCGGCCATTGCCGGGAGCAAAGCTGGGGGCAAAAATGGGGGCAAACGCGCCTGAACAGGCCGGAATAGACTCCAACGGACGACAGTCAAATGATTGAACGCTGGCGGATAGTTTGCGGGGTCATCGGACGCAGGTCGCAGTTAATGGCGGCCCTTGAGGATTTATTCCACGTCTCGATAACCGGGAGGATTGCTGCAACCTGGAGCGGCTTCGTCTCAGGACGGTACACGATCAGATAGGAATAGACCGGAAAGAATCTGACAGGTTCATCGGTCCTTGCGGCCGTGGCCACATTCCGGATTCCGGGCCAGAAACTCGATCTTCTGGCGAATTACGGCCTCAACCCGGTCTCAACGTTGGCCTTCTGCCTGATGTATCCCCAGATATGGACCAGGTCGAGCGCAGCTTCCGGCGCCAGAACACAGCGACCTCATTCAAACTGCTTCTTCAGATTGGCCAGGTAAGCGTCCAGCTTGTTTTCAGGGATCCCTTCGCCTTGGTCGAGTTGGCTGATGCCTCGGCGAATTTTCTCGTTGATCGTGGTCTGATTCTCAAGAAGCCAGCGGTCCTGCTCTTCTTGCGTCTCAAGGAGACGGGTCAGCGTGTCCTCCACACTGCCGGAATCCGTAGCCTGAATCTGTCTCTGTATTCTGGCCTCCAGGATCGGATCGTGAATTTCAATCTTCATGTGCGCTCCTAATGCTGGTGATCAACCTGGCGAATTTAGATGACAACAGAACAGCACGGACAGTTCAGCCTGTCTACCACTTACGAACGTGGGATGCTGTTGGGCGCTGAGGCATCGTCGGTCAGCGGCGCCGTGGTCCAGTCATAGGTCGGAAGGACGCGGCCATCCGCCATCA
The DNA here is from genome assembly GCA_036274645.1 of Terriglobia bacterium. Lineage (GTDB taxonomy): Bacteria > Acidobacteriota > Terriglobia > 20CM-2-55-15 > 20CM-2-55-15 > DASUFH01. The sequence continues at coordinate 2,252 of DASUFH010000080.1, read as the reverse complement.
CGAGACCCGCTTCATTGGCCGGTGAAGGACCGTCCGCGGTCGTCGCCCGCGCAGAGATTGCCGCGATGCCGGTCTGGTCGATGGGAATGACTTCGCCAGGATCGCTGAGACCGTCCTGATTGCGGTCGAACCATACCGCCAGTCCATCGAGTTCTGCGCCGCGAAGTTCGCCGTCGCGGTTGTCGTCCAGCGCGTCAAGAGCGCGATAGCCGTTATTCCAGAACATGCGAAAGCTGACCGAACCGAACAGCTGATGTCCTGACGTAACCTTCCCCTCGTTCCGTGGATCCCAGACGAGGATTCCCGTATCGGGACGAAGCCAGGTGTAGCGCTGAGGGCGGCCGGTTCCATCAAGGTTGAATTCCACGATCCGATTCGTGTCCAGCAGATCGTTGAGACGCGCTGGCGCGTTCAGGCGGAACACAATCGGCGTAATGTACTCGCCCGCTCGCGCAGGCAGCTTCTCGCGCGACGCCCGAACCTTTTCGAGTGTTTCCCGTTCCGTTTCACGGACGCCTCTTTCGGTCACCATCTCGATATAACGGACTGCCGACTCGTAGCTTACCAGGACCTCGAAGCCGTACGATGAAGGAGGGGTGGGGATTGAGGCGTGCGTCCCGACACTGAGTTCATAAGCCCGGAGAAATTCGGTAAGAAAGTTTCCACCGGGGAAATCAGCGGATGCCGAACCCACAAAGGCGATGATCGCGCCAAGAGCGCCGCACAGACTGAGTCTCATGACGAATCCTTTCCGTTCCGGGAAGACGCGTCCACTATACCAGTTCGACTGCGTGGAAATTAACAATCGATGGCTTCCGCCCAGCGCGCTTCGACGGCGGCGTAGAGCCGGTCGGCTGGGCACGAGAGTGGCATCCGAAAAGCGGCTGGGAGACCCTGCCGGAGACGGAAACTCTTTCCACTCCGAACGGCGTGATCGTATCCGAGGATGGTCGGCATTTCTTCGTTGCCGCCTCCACGAACATGAGCATCGTCAGGATCACACGCGGCGCTGCCAAGCCGGAGGTTGTTTTCGCGAAGGTAGCCGGACTTCCGAACACCGGAGTATACTTCCGGCCGACCGCTTAAAAATCAACGAGGCTTAGCGATGCGAAAACAGACACTCTTCATCCTTTCGTTGCTGGTTCCGGCCTTTTTAGGCCTCGGCGGATACGCCGTAGTGAAGGGTCAGCAGAGAGCGACCACTCCGGGCAACGCGAAACGCTGGTCCGATCCTGCGACCTGGCCTGACAAGAAGGTCCCGGCCAAAGACGCCGCGGTCACGATCGGCCAGGACATGAACGTGGTACTCGACGTGACGCCGCCGGCGCTGCACGGTCTGACGATCGACGGCAAGCTGAGCTTCGCGGATGACAGAGATCTGGAACTGACCACCGAGTGGATCATGTTGCACGGCGAGTTGGAGATCGGCACGGAAAAAGCCCCGCACACCCGCAAGGCCACCATCACCTTCACCAACAACGTCAAAGACGAAGACATCAGCGGCGGTGGAACGACGGGCAAGGTCGACCGCGGCATCATGCTCATGGGCGGAACCCTGAACCTGCACGGCGCCGGCGCCAATACCTGGACCAGGCTGTCCGGCACGGCTGCCGCGGGCGCCACCTCGATTCAGGTTCTGAACGCCGCCGGCTGGCGGGTCGGCGACGAGATTGTCCTCGCGTCCACGGATTTCGATCCGCGGCAAGCCGAGCGGCGCGCCATCGTCGCCATCAGGGGGAATACGATCACGCTCGACAAGAAGCTCGACTACATGCACTTCGGCAAGATCACCTTCGACGTGGATGAACGCGGCGAAGTCGGCTTGCTGACACGCAATATCAGGCTGCAGGCATCGGCCGACGCGGAACAGTCCTTCTACGGCGGGCACGTCATGGCGATGGCCGGAAGCAAGATGTTTGTCGAGGGCGTCGAATTCAATCGCATGGGCCAGCACATGACTCTCGCCCGCTATCCGATCCACTGGCATCTGATCGGCGACGCAAAGGGGCAGTACATCAAGAACGCGTCGCTCCATGACACCTACAACCGCTGTGTGACCGTGCACGGCACGAACTTCCTGCGCGTGGAAAATAACGTGACCTACAACACCGTCGGTCACTGCTTCTTCCTCGAAGACGGGATCGAGCACGGCAACGAATTCATCAAGAACCTGGCAATCCAGACCAAATGTCATACGACATTGGAATGCGTGCCCACGAATCTCGCCGCCAACGGAGAGAGAGGGCCCAACT
>DASUFH010000079.1:0-3602 GCA_036274645.1 Terriglobia bacterium | reverse complement strand
TCCGCGGGATTACGGTATGGGCACGACGTGCACCGCGGCCTATATCCATAACGGTCAACTCAGCCTGGCGCACGTCGGCGACAGCCGATGCTATCTGATTCGCGGCGGCGTCATGCAGCAGATCACCGAAGACCATCTGTTTGTGACCGAGCAACTGCGCCGCGGTGTCATCACTCCAGAGCAGGCCGCGACGGCCAATCACAACATTCTGTCACGCGCGCTGGGCACTGACGAGCGCGTGCCTGTCGACCTCGAAGAACGGAATCTTGCGGAAGGAGACGTCCTTCTGCTGTGTACAGACGGTTTAAACAAGGAAGTGACCGACGCGGAAATCCTGCAGGTGGTGGAACAGACGCCGGATCCGGCCGAACTCGTTCAGCGACTGGTGGACCTGGCCAACGCCGCACAGGGGCGCGACAACATCACCGTGGCCGTGGCGCGGGTCGAATGACAACACTATGCCTGAATCCTTCTCTCAAGAACTCGAGGCTGCGAAAGAAATAGCGGTCGCCGCCGGCGCCATCCTTCTCGAACACTATGCGGGCGCGCCGGTCGTCGAATGGAAGGGGGTTGGCGATCCCGTGACCTCTGCGGATCGCGCCGCCAGCGGATTCATCAGCGCCGAACTGAAACGGCGGTTTCCCGGCGACTTCATCCTGTCCGAAGAAGAATCCGACAGCATGGAGCGGCTATCCCGTCCGCGAGTCTGGATCGTCGACCCCATGGACGGTACCAAGGAGTTCATTGCGCGCGTTGGCGAGTTTGCGGTCATGATCGGCCTGTCTGTCGGGGGACGGCCCGTCGTCGGCGCCGTGTACGATCCAACCAACGCGACGCTCTACTTCGCCGCGGCCGGTCAGGGCGCCTTTGTCAGTGACGGTCGCGAAACGCGTCCGATGCGGGTCAACGGAGAGTCCGATCCGGCCAGGGCGCGGATCGCGTTGAGCCGGTCCCATCCCTCCATTCGCGTGGACCGGGTCCGGCGGCGGATGAATATCCGGAACTCCATTCAGCGCGGAAGCATCGGATTGAAGATCGCCCTCATCTGCGAAGGGAAAGCCCACCTGTATCTGCATATCAACGATCACACGTCGCAGTGGGATACGTGCGCTCCAGACGCCATTCTGCGGGAAGCCGGCGGCCGTCTCACCGATACGGACGGGGCGGCGCTCACCTATAACCGGCGTGAGACGCGCAACCTTCGCGGCGTCGTTGCCACGAACGGCGTCATCCACGACCGCGTTGTCAAAGCGTTGCAGGAAGAACGCGCATTGGAAAAGAAGTAGCGGAAAACTGCTTGCAGGGCGGTCTATCACCGCCCAGTGTTTCAGGGTGAATGCTTTGTAATCAAGGGGTCACTCCGGAACGTCGGGCGGTCATAGACCGCCCGACAGGCAGGCGGGGAAGCCTAACGGCGCGCCGCTTCAGGCAAAACCAGTGAGGCCAGTGTTGGGCCGGACTGTCCACGCTGCAGCAGGCTGGGTCCCGAAGCCTGGAAGAGCGTCTTCGGATTCTCGACTTTCGGATCCACGAGGAACCCCATAAAGCAGTTCTGCATCTCGTCCCAGTTCTGGTTGCCCCAGATGATCAGCTTCGTCGGGTCGGGGTTGAACTTGTTGTTCACGGAGTTGTCGTAGTGGGCAATGCCGACGATGCGCGTGCCCGCCGGGAGCGGAATGGGTTTTTCCAGGTCGTAACCCACCTGCCAGTTGAAATCCCACTTGGCTTTAAAGATCGTCCGTACCTCACCGGACGGGAAGATCACGCGAACCTCATAATCCTTTCCACGCAAATGCATGTGGGGCTGCAGGTAGACCAGCTGCGTGTCTTTGACGGTGGTCATTTCGGAAACGACCTCGGCGTTTTCGGCGTTGGGCGGAATTGCGAGGTTGAAGGCCGTGGGACCGTCGCTGACAAAGTACCGATACCTCGGAGGCTCTTTCGCGAAAACCAGCCCGACCTTCGACCGGTCGGTTGCGGCTTTTCCCGTTGCCGTGTAGTGCATGCTGAAGACGATGTCTGATCCCTTGGGAACGAACTTCGCAGACTGGAAAAGGCTGAAGTCCTGACCGCCCAGGCCCGGGTTGAACTTGCCCAGCAGGTCAGCGCTTTCCGCCTGCCGGCCCACTTCCGGATCTCCGGATTCATAAGCGACGCCGGGAATCGCGTTCTTCATCCACGTTGAGCCCGGAGGACGGACAATGGCGCGCATGTGATGCACGGCTTCCGAATTTCCCGGACGCATTTCCGCGGCGACCACCCAGCGGTCTTCGGGAAAATTCACTTTGACGAGAATGCTCTTGTAGTTGATCGTTCCCGCCGCCGGAAGGTGAATGTCCAGCGGCATCTCGATGACCATGTCCGGCTGGATATTCCAGCCGTCGACAAACTTGATCGCGGGCGGCGCGTCCGCGCTGCTGCCTTCCACGGCGCCGCCGTCGGCCCATGCCGTCAGGATCTTGATGGCCTCGTCGGACAGCGTACGGTCATTTGCGAAATGGCTCAGCCCTGGCTCCGCAAACCACGGGGGCATCTGGCGGCTGACGACCGCGCTCTTGATGGCCTTTGCCCACGGACGAGCGTCCTTGTATGTCAGCAGCGGCATCGGACCGATTTCGCCCGGGCGATGGCAGTGCTGACAGTTCTTCTGCAGAATGGGCAGAACGTCGCGGTAGAACGTCACCGCGTTGGATTCTTCACGGGCCACGACCTGCATGGAGATTCCGGTTGCCGCAACCGCGGCCAGCAGCACAAAGACGACATGCCTGCGAACGTTCGTTTCCCGTTGCGCCATGGGATAAGCCCTCCTAAGTGAGCACCGCATCCTTATACCCTCTACGCCTCCGAAAAGCAAAGAGTCGGGTCGCTCCCCGATTGTCCATTTTCCATTGCCTGTTGTCGATTGGAAGATGGACTTCTTTCATTGTTCGCTCCGGGAGGAGGTCCCTTCCCCACTTATTCATTAATCATTGGCTGTTCACTATTAACTGTTTCACTTAACCATTTGTGTATTGATCGGTTTTGCCGATTGACGGTCCGCTGGCCGGATACGGAAGTACAAATGGTTAAGTGAAACAGTTAATAGTGAACAGCCAATGATTAATGAATAAGTGGGGAAAGGGTGCGAGCCGGACAAACGATCTCACAATCGACAACAGGCAATGGAAAATGGACAACCGGGAAGGTGACTGACGGTGGATTCGAGTCCCTCTCCCTTTTCCTGCCGGGAGAGAGACTCGAGGAGAGTCGCTAGCGGCGGTTGTCCGCGTTTCGGCGAGGCGCCTGCACTCGCATTGAGGACACTTCATTGTCCCAGGAGCGGTTACCGCGCCCACGTCCCCGCCCGCGGTCCGCGGAATTGCCCCGGCCCTGCGGTCCACGGCCGTTGCCGGGGCCAATCCGGATCTGGGACAGGTCGGAGATGTCGTGATCCACCATCAGGTGATCACCCTTGTAGCGCGTCTCGCTATAGATATCCGCGGTCACGCGGCCAAAGACGCGGATGGAAGAGATCCGGTCGTCCCAGTCCCGCCGGGTTCGGGTCAGGTCCGGCAGGCTGTTTCCGGCGGTCCAGCATTCCGAGCGTCCCTGATAACCCGCCC
>DASUFH010000078.1:0-10075 GCA_036274645.1 Terriglobia bacterium | reverse complement strand
CCACGGCTTGTTGAAACAAGGGAATCCGCGTCTCCGACCAGAGACGTCGTCCAAACAGCAACGGGGAGTTGGCGGCCGCAGCCAATAGAGGACCGGTAATCGCCTGCGCGGCATTGTAAAGCTGTGGGAACGTGGCTGCGTCCGCCTGATAGTGGACCTGAAAGCTCGTGCAGCAGGCTTCCAGCATGATGGAGTCCTGCCGCACATTGAGTTGGTCCGCCGCTTCCAGGTGAAACTGCCAGTCTCCTCCGCACAACCGGCCCAACGCGTCGTTGAGCGCGTGATAACGCTCCCGTGGGGTCATGTTGTCGAGGGTAAGATCGGACTTTCGCAGGCTGGGAAGTATCCCGGTCAGGACAATCTCGGTGTCGAACGCCTTCGCCACCTCCCGCGCCTTTGACAATCGGGCGTGTAGCTCCGACTCCATCCGCGACAGGCAGTCGTCTCCAAAGGTGATGGGATCGAGATTCAGCTCGAGGTTAAATCGTCCGAGCTCGGTCGTAAAATGACCGTCCTCGAGGCTTTCCAGCAGGTCCGGCCCGACAGGATTGGCCATCCATGTGCGGTCCACGAGAAACATTTCCTGCTCGCAACCGATCCGGCGGCATCCCGATTCCAGCGCGTCGGACGCGAGCATCCTGTCGAGAGCGCGCACATCGGCAAGGAGACTTCTTGTGAAAGCTCGACGCGCTTCCACACTGAGCCGGTCAACATTTAGTTGGCCCATGTTTGGGATTATGAGACAGACGGGGCTGATAAGGTCAAGGAAACCGTCCAATTCAACCGGTGTCTTCAGGGCCCATCACTGAAAATCGGCACGCGACGCAACTCAGAAACGTGCGATAACATTGCCGTTGGACTTTTGACATGGAAACCCATTTGTTGAGCGCGCTCCGCGCGCGCGCCGCCCGCCGGAAACGCCGCGTCGTCTTTCCTGAATCGACGGATCCCCGAATCCTCCGTGCCGCGCGCCAGATGGTGGAAACAGGTCTCGCTCAACCCGTTTTGGCGGGTCCCCGACCGCCGATTGAGTCGCGGGCGCGAGACCTCGGTGTCAGCCTGCAGGGGATCGATATCGTCGAGCCCACGGCGGATCGGATCGACCGTTACGCGGGCATGCTGCTGCCGGACTGGAAGGCGCGGGGTGTCACTGAACTCGAGGCGCGGCGGCGGCTGGACAATCCGATGTATTTTGCCGCAGCCATGACGCGCGATGGCGCAGCGGACGGGTTCGTCGGCGGCGCCGCCACGACCACGGCGGACACGGTCCGCGCGGCCATCCACTGCATCGGTCTGGCCCCGGGATCGTCCAGCGTCTCGAGTTTCTTCCTGATGGCGCTGGACAACCGCACTCTGGTGTTCGCCGACTGCGCTGTAATCCCGGCGCCAACCGCCATGCAGCTGGCCGATATTGCGCTGCACGCCGCTGAAAATGCCCGGATTTTTCTGGAAACAGCGCCGCGCGTGGCGTTCCTCGCATTCTCCACCAAGGGCAGCGCCAGCCATCCTTCACTCGAACGGATCCGCGAAGCGGTGGCGACCGTTTCCGCTCGCGCTCCAGAGCTGATCGTTGACGGCGAGCTTCAGGCGGACGCCGCCCTGGTTCCCAAAATTGCCCATTCCAAGGCGCCGACCAGCGCCATTCGAGGGTCGGCCAACACGCTGATATTTCCCGACCTGCATTCGGGAAATATCGCCTACAAACTGATCGAGCGGCTGGCCGGCGCGCGCGCTGTGGGCCCAATCCTCCAGGGGCTGAACAAACCGGCCAACGACCTTTCCCGCGGCTGCACCGTGGAAGACATTCTGGATGTGACCGCGATTACCGCGCTGCAGGTCCGTTGAACCGCCCGGTTCCGCCGTCCATTGCCGGTTGTCGATTGTGTGAACTTCTTTCATTGTTCGCTCCGGCCAGCCGGCCAACGAACAATGAAAGACGTCCATTTCACAATCGACAACCGGCAATGGACGGCGGACAACCGGGGGCGGCAACCGCATGCGCAGGTATAATCGCGGACGGTCGGATATAGACACCAACCGGGGGAGCAGACGCTAAATGATCGTAATGAAGTTCGGCGGGACGTCGGTGGAGGACGCCACTGCCATCGATCGGTCCTGTGGCATCGTGGCGGAACGCATTGGGCGAAAACCATTTGTCGTCGTTTCCGCGCTGGCGGGCACGACAAACGGATTGCTTGAGGCGGCGCGCCTCGCCGCCGCCGGAGAACTCGACAGGGCGCTTTCCACCATCGCGACGCTCGAACAACGCCATATCGCATTGTTGCCCGACACGGCAACGGATTTTGCGGCATTGCGGGACGTGTTGCGCTCCATCGGAAACAGTCCGGAACTGACACCCCGGTTGAGGGATCAGGTGGCCTCCTTCGGTGAGATCATGTCCTCGCGCATTTTCGCCGACCGGATGCGGCAACACGGACACCGGACGGTTCACGTCGATGCCCGCGACATCATGATCACCGACGGCAACTTCGGTAAGGCGGCGCCCCTGGAAGCCCTCGTCGCGGAGCGCTTCCGCGACCATGTACGGCCCCATCTGGAGGCTGGAACGGTTGTGATCATGGGTGGATTCATCGGCTCCACCACAAACGGCGAGACGACGACTCTCGGCCGCGGCGCCTCCGACTACAGCGCAGCCATTGCCGGCGCAGCCATGGACGTGGAGGAGATCCAGATCTGGACCGATGTTGACGGTATGATGACCACCGATCCCCGTATCGTCGCCGACGCGTGGAAAGTCAAAAACATCTCTTTCTCCGAAGCGTCGGAACTCGCGTACTTCGGGGCCAAGGTGCTGTTTCCGCTCAGTGTCGTGCCGGCCATCGAGAAGAACATTCCCGTCCTGATTCTGAATTCCCGCAAACCGGCCGGCACCGGAACCCGCATCACGCGCGAGGCCCAGAAGTGCTCCAATCCCATCAAATCGATCGCCATGAAGAGGGGCATCACGGTCGTTACCGTGACATCGTCGCGAATGTTGATGGCCTACGGTTTCTTGCGCAGCCTGTTTGAAGTCTTCGATCGACGGCGTACATCGGTCGACATGATCGCCACGTCGGAAGTCTCCGTTTCACTCACGCTGGACGACACCAGCGCCCTCCCCGCGATTATTCCGGACCTCGAGGCGTTCGGCGAAGTCACGGTCGACCAGAACCGCACACTCATCTGCCTGGTCGGCGCCAACCTGAAATATACCCCCGGGATTGCGTCACGAATCTTCAGCAGCATTCGCGACATCAATGTCCTGATGATTTCGCATGGGGCCTCCACTATCAACATGAGCTTCCTCGTTGACGGACAGGACGCCGATACCGCGGTGCGAAACCTCCACGCAGAATTCTTTCAGAACCTGGATCCCGAAGTTTTTGAGCCGCCCCACCGCTGACCCCGTCATGAGGCGAGGTCAATAAGAATCATTGCAGCGCCAGGACGTGGATGGCGCGGCTGTCCTCGGCGCTAATGAAGAATGACCCGTTTGTACTCACGAAAAGTTACCCACATTGAAAACACGATTTGGCGCGCGCCAACGGCGGTGCTGGTCTATATCAACATCATCCACGCCGGAGGCGTGCTCAGTAAGGAAATGAACAAGTTTCGATCTACGCCTTGCCATTCGACGAGTTGGCGCAGTTGATTGGCGCGCGGCAAATCGCAGCTCCAGGACTGCGCCAACGGCGTTTCAGTGGGTCAGTTTCCGCAAGCAAACCCGGGTCATTTCCCGTGAGTGCCGAAGCGGCTGTTGCAGGGTACACCGCCGAAGAAGTTCGCGATCGTCACGACTCCGGCCGCGCTCGGCGTCGGCGACATTACCGCCGATACCGCATGGGCCGGATTCAACTACACGCTGGATGAAACCGTAACCCCTCGCGGTCAACCCTCCAAGATACAGAACCCGATGAAGGGCCCTGGCGAGCATCGTGTTCAAGAAGGTGGAAAATGACTGGCAGGTGGCGCTGATTCACGCGCCCGTGTACGGTCCGGCAATCGCGCCTCACTAGAGAACCGGCGCCGGTCTTGTCATTCCGGGGCTGTTGTGCCCACGGCGGGATCGGTCCTGCTGGCGGGTAGGGGCGGTCATAGACCGCCCCTACAAGCGGACGGGTACGTCAGTGAACTGTCGGGGGGGAAGTCTCTTCGATCTCTGCGCCGGTCTCGCCCGTATCCCCCTCGACTAGCGTCGCGGCGGTGACGCGATCATCTTCGTCCAGATGAATCAGCCGCACGCCCTGCGTGGCGCGTCCAACGGAGCGGATATCGGCGGACCGGACACGGATCAGTTTACCGTTGGCGGTCATGACAAGAACGTCGGCGCCTTCCTGAACGCGCATAATCGCCACCACTTTGCCGTTCCTGGCCGTCGTCTTCACGTTGATCACGCCTTTGCCGCCGCGCCCCTGGGTTCGGTATTCGTCCACACTGGTCTGTTTGCCAAATCCCAGTTCGGTCACCGAGAGAACCTGGTCATCGTCGCTGCTCGACGCGATCATGCTCACGGCATAATCGGCCTCATCCAGGCGAATACCAATAACCCCATACGCCTGCCGTCCCATCTCGCGGACATCTTCATGCGGGAACCGGATGCACATGCCGTCGTGCGTCCCGATGAAGACGCTTTCCCTGGCCGACACCAGCTCGGCCGCGATCAACTCGTCATCCGGCGGCACACCCATCGCGATGATGCCGCGACTGGTCGGATTGTTGAAGTTCTCCAGGGATGTTTTCTTCACCTGGCCGTTGCGGGTGGCCATGAGCACGTGAACACTGGGATCGAAATCCTTGACGGTAACGAGCGCCCGAACTTTCTCTTCGGCAGACACGTTGGCCAGGTTGACGATCGCCTTCCCCTTGCCGCTCGCGCCGACATCGGGAATCTCATAGACCTTGAGCCAGTACAGCCGGCCGCGGTCGGTGAAAATCAACACGTAGCTGTGCGTGTTGGCGACAAAGACGTTGCTGACGGCGTCTTCATCGCGTGTCTTCATCCCGATTCGGCCTTTGCCTCCACGTCCCTGATTTCGGTAAACGGAAAGCGGCGTCCGCTTCAGATATCCCGTGTGTGTCACGGTGATGACGACGTCTTCCTCGGCAATCAAATCTTCGAGATGGATTTCCGCTTCTTCGTCGATGATCTCCGTGCGCCGTTCGTCGCCATGTTTCTTTTGTACTTCGCGGAGCTCTTTGATGATCACTTCGCGGAGCCGGGCCTCATTGCCCAGAATTTCCTTCAACTCGGCAATCCGCAGGCGGATCTCGTTCAGCTCATCGATGATCTTCTGGCGCTCGAGGCCGGTCAGGCGCTGCAGCTGCATTTCGAGAATGGCCTTCGCCTGAATCTCCGTGAATTCGTATTGCCGGACCAAACCCTCGCGCGCTTCGGCGGCGTTCCTGGCGGCGCGGATCAACGCGATGATCGCGTCGATGTGATCGAGAGCCTTCTGCAGGCCTTCGAGGATGTGGGCGCGGGCTTCCGCCTGGCGGAGTTCGAACTGTGAGCGCCTCCGGACCACATCGACGCGATGCTCGATGAAATTCCGCAGGAGCTCCATCAGGGTCAGAACGCGCGGCTGGCCATGGACGATCGCAAGGTTGATCACACCGAACGTCGACTGCATCGCGGTCAGCTTGTACAGATTGTTCAGGACGATCGCCGCGGGCTCGCCACGTTTCAGTTCGACCACGATCCGCATTCCGTCGCGATCGCTTTCATCGCGGATGTCGGAAATTCCCTCGATCTTCTTGTCGTTGACCAGCTCCGCAATCTTCTCGATGAGACGCGCCTTGTTGACCTGATATGGAATCTCGGTGATGACAATGACGTCACGGTCCTTCGCCGCGCGTTCGATCACGGCGCGCGCGCGCATCGTAATCTGGCCGCGGCCCGTCCGGTAGGCCTGCCGGATGCCGCTACGCCCGTAAATGAAGCCCGCGGTCGGAAAATCCGGTCCAGGAATGATCCGGACGATGTCCTCGAGTTTTGCCGACGGCTGCTCGATCAGGTGAATGGCCGCTTCGCACACTTCATTGAGGTTGTGCGGCGGCATGTTGGTCGCCATGCCGACCGCGATTCCGCCGCCGCCGTTGACGAGAAGATTCGGAACCTTGCTGGGCAGATAGGACGGCTCTTCGCGCTCTTCGTCGTAGTTCGGAACAAAGTCGACCGTCTCCTTGTCGATGTCCTCGAGAAGGGCTTCCGCCATCGCCGCCATGCGCGCTTCGGTGTAACGCATGGCCGCCGGAGGATCGCCGTCGATCGATCCGTAGTTGCCCTGTCCGTCGACGAGCGGATACCGGAACGAAAAGTCCTGCGCCATACGCACCAGCGTGTCGTAGATCGCCGCGTCGCCGTGCGGGTGATAATTGCCCATCACTTCGCCCACGATCTTCGCGCACTTGCGATAGGCCCGGTTGGACGCCAGACCCATCTCATGCATTCCAAAAAGAATCCGCCGGTGTACCGGTTTCAGGCCGTCCCGCACATCGGGCAACGCGCGCCCGATGATGACACTCATCGCATAATCGACATACGACCGGCGCATCTCATCTTCGATGTTGACCGGAACATGCGGCGACGGAGGCGTTGGAGGAACCGGAGGCGTTGGAGGCGTGTTTTCTTCAGCCATTTGTGATCGTTAGATGTCCAGATTTTTCACGTCGAGCGCGTTTTCTTCAATGAACTGCCGGCGGGGTTCCACGGCGTCGCCCATCAGTACCGTAAAGATGTCGTCCGTGAAAACCTTGTCGTTGATCTGCACCTGGAGAAGCGTCCGCTTTTCCGGATCCATCGTGGTTTCCCAGAGCTGTTCCGGATTCATTTCCCCAAGACCTTTATACCGCTGGATCTGCACATCTTTCTTTCCGAGGTCCATCACATAGTCGATGAGTTCCTGGCGGCTGTTCAGGGTTGTTGACGTGGTGTTGCCCGACGCGGACGTGGCCGTTGCCACGAACGGCGGACGGTCCATGTCGCCCACCGACTTGTGCAGCATGATGAGGCGCTGGTACTCCGCGCTCGAGAGTAACTGGTATTCGATGGTTCGCGGCGTTTCGCTTCCCTGACGGAAGGTCAGCGTGTGGACGCCATGCTCCTCGTCCATAGATGTTTCAGTGGAATAGCCCAGTTCCTGCAGCTTCCGAGCAAGATCCGCCACTTTTTCAGCGTCGCCAAGGAAAGACCTCCCTGCAGCGCCGGAAACCAGCAGGAAGTCGAGAACTCGCGCATCGCGCAGCCGGCGATCGACGCGGGAAAATACCCCGTTCAGCTCAATCAGTTTTTCGAGGAAGGTCGAGAGATCCACTCCGGCAACCTGTTTTCCCGTCGACGGAATCTCCACGCTCAAGCTCTCGGTTGCTTTCTTGAGGAGATACCGGGACATCTGTCTCTCATCTTTGATGTATTGTTCCGACCGTCCCTTTTTCAACTTGAAGAGGGGAGGCTGCGCAATGAAGACGTGGCCGCGTTCAATCAGATCGACCATCTGCCGGTAAAAGAACGTCAGCAGAAGCGTGCGGATGTGCGACCCGTCCACGTCGGCGTCGGTCATGATGATGACCTTGTGGTAGCGCAGTTTGGTCACATCGAAATCATCCACGCCGATGCCCGTGCCGAGCGCCGTGATCATGGCGGCGATTTCATTGTGCGTCAGCATCTTGTCGTATCGCGCCTTCTCGACGTTCAGAAGCTTGCCGCGGATCGGAAGTATCGCCTGTGTGCGCCGGTCGCGTCCCTGTTTGGCCGAGCCGCCGGCCGAATCGCCCTCGACGATGAAGATCTCAGCGTTCTCCGGGGATCGTTCCTGGCAGTCCGCCAGCTTGCCCGGAAGCGACATGCTGTCGAGCGCTCCCTTACGGCGTACCAACTCTCGGGCGCGTCTGGCGGCTTCACGCGCGCGCGCCGCTTCGATCGCTTTTCCGATAATCCGCTTGGCCAGCGACGGATTTTCCTCAAGGTATTGACCCAGGCCATCGTTTACGAGTTGCTCGACAATGCCTTTGACTTCACTGTTTCCGAGCTTGGTCTTGGTCTGGCCCTCAAACTGGGGATGACGCAGCTTGACGCTGATGACGCAGACCAGACCTTCGCGAACATCGTCGCCGGAAAGGTTCTCTTTGACGTCCTTGAAAAGATTGTTGGCAACGCTGTAGTTATTGAGCGTCCGAGTCAGGGCGGATTTGAATCCGATCAGGTGGGCGCCTCCTTCGTGAGTATTGATGTTGTTCGCGAAGGTAAAGATCTGATCCTGGTATCCGTCGTTGTACTGCATGGCGATTTCGAGTTCGATATCTTCCCTCTCGCCATGGAAGTAGATGACTTTGTCGTGTAAGGCGGTCTTGTTCTTGTTGAGATGCTCGACAAAGGAAATGATGCCACCGGTGTAGTGGAAGTCGTGCTTCTTTTCGTCCCGCTCGTCCTCGATCGTGATCAACAATCCCTTGTTGAGGAACGCGAGTTCCCGCAGTCGTTGCGAGAGTTTGTCGAACTCGAAATTTGTCGTCTCAAAGATCACGGAGTCGGGCTTGAATGTGATTTTCGTTCCGCGACGATCCGTATGTCCGGTATTTTCAAGTTGCGTTGTTGGCGTGCCGCGGCTGTAGCTCTGCAGGTAGACACGCCCCCCTCGCCAGATCTCAAGATTGAGCCATTCCGAAAGCGCGTTCACCACGGAAACGCCCACTCCGTGTAAGCCGCCGGAAACTTTGTATGCGTCGTTATCAAATTTTCCGCCGGCGTGCAGAACGGTCAGGGCAACCTCAGCCGCGGACCTTCCCTCTTTGTGCATCTCGGTCGGAATGCCGCGGCCGTTATCAATGACCGTGATTGACCCGTCGATATGGATAACGACGTGGACCTCGCTGCAATAGCCGGCAAGAGCTTCGTCGATGGAGTTATCGACAATCTCGTAAACGAGATGGTGCAATCCCTCAGCTCCGGTCGAGCCGATGTACATTGCCGGGCGCTTCCGGACTGCTTCAAGGCCTTCGAGCACCTTGATTTGTTCCGCGCCGTATTCGGACTCCGTAGAATTTTTCAGAAGGGGACTCTCGTTGTTTGGATCGACTTTATCGGACATTTGATTGTGCATTAGGATCCGTCCGAGGCGCCGGGCCACGCTGATCGGAGTTCTTCTGTAACCTCAAGATGTAAAGGGAATAACATTCGTAGGTCGGCGGCAAAGGACCGCTGCTATTTTACCAAAAAGAGCGGCTGCCCCGATGCGCAAAGTTAAGCTTTGTGCGGTTGGAAAGACCTTCTCCTTCGGGCAAAACCGGGACCCGTTTACCCTCGCCTAAATCCGCATGGGCATGACCACATAGCGGTAGTTGTACGCCGCGCCCGGGGAAGAACGGAACTGGGCGGCGCTCTCGCTGTCCTTGAACTCGAAATTCACCTGTGGTTCGTCCAGTGTGTTGAGGAAGTCCAATAAATACTGATAGTTAAAGCCGACCTGCATGTCTTCGCGGTGGTAATCGATCTCCAGCGTCTCATGCGCTTCGCCCAGTTCGGCATGGCTGGCCATCATCTCGAGGGTACCGTTCCCGATGGCCAGCTTGATCGTCCGGGATCGTTCATCGGACAGAATGGCGACCCTCTTGATGGCCGACATCACATCATCCCGGTCGAGCGTAAACACGCGGTCATTGTTGCGCGGCAGGACGGCTTCGTAGTTCGGGAACTGCCCGGTCAATACCCGGGAGACCAGCAACCGCTTTCCCAGGTCGAAGAAGAGGTGATTGTCATCTCTCGAAAACCCGATATGGTCATGTTCGGGACTCTCAGCCAGGATTCGAACAAGCTCCGCCATGGCTTTCTTGGGGATCAGGACCCGGATTTCCTCGGAAACGTCTTCCAGGGACTCCGGATGCTCAACGTGCGCCAGCCGGTGCCCATCCGTAGCCACCATCGTCAGGGCGCCCGGTTTGAGCAGAAGAAGCGCGCCGCTGAGGGTGTATTTGGAATCCTCGGGACTGATTGCGAAGATCGTTCGCGTGATCATCTTGGAAAGCGCGGCAGCCGGCAGTTGGATCGATTTTCCCTTGGGCTCCGCGAGAACCGGAAAAT
>DASUFH010000077.1:0-5970 GCA_036274645.1 Terriglobia bacterium | reverse complement strand
TGAACGCCTTGATGACGTAATCGCGGTAGGTCCACGCGTACGGGTACACAGAGCTCTCGCGCCGGCGGTCAAACTGACCTTTGGTATCCGAGTAGCGCGCGACATCGAGCCAGTGCCGTCCCCAGCGTTCGCCGTAACGCGGGGATGCGAGCAGTTCGTCCACGACCTTCTCGAAAGCGTTCGGGGAGTTGTCGGCCAGAAACGCGCTGACCTGCGCGGGCGTCGGCGGCAGGCCGATCAGGTCGAAGTATGCTCGACGGATGAGCGTACGCTTGTCGGCGCGCTCGCTGCCGGTCATGCCGGCGGCTTCCAGCTTCGCCAGGACGAAGCGGTCGATGTCGTTGTTCAACCAAGCGGTGTTGTTCACCCCCGGCGCCGCCGGCCGGGTAACGGGCTGGAAGGCCCAGTGATTCTTCCCAATGCCGCCATAACTGGGCGGGGCGTCGCCCCCGCCGCGCGTCGTGCGGGGATCGGGCGCGCCCATGCGCACCCATCGCACCAGATCATTGATCTGTGTATCCGAAAGCTTTCCCGACGGAGGCATATCAATTGTGCCTCCATAACGAACCGCTTTGATCAGCAGGCTCTTCTCCGGGTCGCCCGGCGTGATCGCCGGACCGAGCGCGCCGCCTTTTTCCCAGCCGCCTTTCCAGTCGAGTTCCAGTCCCGATCGCGGATTCCCTTTCGCCGCGCTGTGGCAGCCGTAGCAGTTCGAGGCCAGGATCGGACGAATGCGGTCTTCGAAAAAATCGAGCTGGTCTTTGGTCAGCGTGGTCTGGGGCGAAGCGGTCGCGGTGAGACTGCCCGCCTGCGGCAGCGCGAACATACCGGCAGCCAGACAACCGGCGCCGACCAGGCTCCAGAACGTCGCCGCGCGACGGCGCAGGCCGGACGTGGATGTTTCCGGTTGCCGCATCACGCCATCACTCCCTTCACAACGACGCCGAAGTTATCCGTCAGGCGGAAATCGCGGCCGTTGTACCGGTAGGTCAGCTTTGTGTGATCGAAGCCGAGCAGATAAAGAATCGTCGCGTGCAGGTCATGGACGTGGACTTTGTTCTCCACGGCTCTGGCGCCGAACTCATCGGTCTTGCCGTAAACCGTTCCGCCCTTCACGCCACCGCCGGCCAGCCACATGCTGAAGCCTTTGTTGTTGTGATCGCGGCCCGGGTTGTCGTTGCCGTTGCGATCGCGCGTCACGGTGCGGCCGAACTCCCCGCCCCAGACGACGAGGGTGCTTTCGAGCAGACCGCGCTGCTTGAGATCGGTGAGCAGCGCAGCCGCCGGAACGTCGATCTCCGCCGCGCTCGCAGGCAGCCGGTCTTCGATATCCTGGTGATGGTCCCAGCCGCCGGCCCAGACCTGTACGAACCGCACGCCACGCTCGACCAGCCGGCGCGCAATCAGCAACTGCCGTCCCTGGGCGGTCTCGCCGTACAGGGAGCGGATATTCTGGGGCTCCTTGCTGATATCGAACGCGTCGGTCGCTTCGATCTGCATCCGATAGGCCATCTCGAACGACTTGATGCGCGCCTCCAGTTGCGGATCCTCCTGGAGATTCTGGCTGTGAATCCCGTTCAGCTTCTGAACGAGATCGAGTTCGCGACGTTGTTCCCGAGCGGAGAAATAATCATTATGGATGTTCTGGATCATGCCCTCGACCGTAGGCGTGGACGTGTTGATACTGGTCGCCTGCAGGTCGCCGGGAAGGAATGCCGAGCCCCAGTTCAACGCGCCACCGGGCGGAACGCCACCGCTGGGCCGCAGGGAGATGTATCCGGGGATGTTTTCGTTCGCGCTGCCCAGCCCGTAGAGCGCCCAGGCGCCCATGCTCGGTTTCACTGATCGCAGCGAACCGGTGTTCATCATGACCGTGGCGACGTCGTGAGCGGGAATGTCGGTATACATCGAACGGATAACCGCCAGATCGTCCACGTGCCGGGCGACATTTGAAAAGACCTCGCTGACCTCGATGCCCGACTGCCCGTATTTCGCGAACTTGAATGGAGACGCCATGGCCACGCCGTTCAGCCCGGGCAGCGACTGGTCGTTCATCCGCGTCAGCTCGGGCTTCGGATCCCAGGTATCCACCTGCGATGGCGCGCCCTGCGCGAAGATGTGAATGACGTGTTTGGCTTTCGCAGGAAAATGAGTGGCCTTTGCCTGTCTGGCCACGCCGGCCAGCGCGTCATCGGCCATGAGGCCCGCCAGTCCGAGAAAGCCCAGTCCCATACCGCATCGGGAAAGGAATTCCCGGCGGGAGGTCAATGTCTCACCCAATCGCATCCGATTGTGGCAAAGGCAATTGCTCATAAAATCTCCTCAGGTTAGGCCGCCGGATCCTGCCATGGCCGGCAAAACATGGTACCAATGATGACACGACATCAGACACCCCCAGCCTGAACAAGGTTTAAATGACCGAAGAGTGGAGGCGCCTTGATTGTAGGGGCGATCGCCCAGGAAACTACGGTGAATGCCCCCCTGCCGCTTCGGGGCCGTCCCCCTTCGCAGGACATCAACAGACCTGACTCAGGACGGGGCGCCGGATTCTCATTAGCCTGACTTTCGCGCAAAACCGGCGCCCCGGAGGGGCGCAACACTTCCGATGGGAGGCCCTCCCCGGGTGTCGGTTTCACAAGGCTGGGCGGTCCCAGGCCGCCCCGGCAAGGCAGAAATCAAGGCGCCCCGATTGTTCGGCCATTGAGGCGAGGCTCCCGCCCCGGTAGAATACTGCGCCGTGAAACTAACTGTTCCAAAAGACGCTCCCGTTTACCCGACGATCCTCCATGCCCTGGAGGACGTCGCGCGCCGAACGCCCGACCGGACGGCGCTGATTTGTGAAGACCGCAGCCTGACGTTCGCCCAGCACCGGCGCGCCATCGCCGGATTTGCGCGAACACTGAAGAGCATTGGCGTGGAGAACGAGCGCGTGGCCGTGCTCATGACCAACTGCCTCGAAATGCCGGTGTGCATCCTCGGAGCGATGGCCGCTCACGGGTATGTCGCGCCGATGAACCCGAACTATTCGGAGTCCGAACTGAAGCCGCTGCTCCAGGACACGGCGCCGAAGATGCTCATCACGCAGCCCGAATTCAAGGCGCGGATTTCCACGATTGCGGCGCACATGGGAATCGAACACGTCCTGATTATCGGGGAAGGCGACAACACCATCGCGGCCTGGATGGAGAAGGGCGCCGACGCGTTGCCCCAGCCTCTTCCCCTCCCCGACGATTACGCGATGATGTTTTTCACCGGCGGAACCACGGGATTACCCAAAGGGGCCGAACACCGGCATCGAAACATCATGGCGTTCTGCCGGCTGGAGGCCGCGTTCTTTGCGACGCTGGGATATGACTGCGAGGTCTCCCTGTCGGTCGCGCCGATGTTCCATATCTTCGGCCACCACCATGGAGTGATCCATCCGTTGTATATCGGCTCGACCCACGTCCTAATACGGCAATACAAGCCGGACATCGTGCTCGAGCAGCTCTCGAAATATAAAGTCACGCTTTTTGCCGGCGGGCCCGCGACGGTTTATGTCGGACTGCTGGCGGCGGAAGGCATGAAGAAAGCCGATCTCTCGAGCCTCAAGATCTGCTGCGCCGGTGGATCGGCATGTTCCGAAGACCTGCTCCGGCAATGGTCGAAGACCACCGGCTGCGCCATCCTGGAAGGTATCGGCATGTCGGAGGGCGCGCCGTATGCGAACAATCCGGCGATCGGAACGAAGAAAATTCTTTCAGTCGGCGTCCCACCTCCGGATACCGAAATCCAGATCGTCGATCTCGAAACCGGCGAACGCGTGCTTCCGCAGGGAGAACGGGGAGAGATCCGGGTGCGTGGGCCGCAAATGTTTTCGAGTTACCGGAACCGTCCGGAAGAAACCGCCAATACAGTCCGCAATGGCTGGATTCACACGGGAGACATCGGCTACTTCGACGAGGAGGGCTATCTCTTTGTCGTGGATCGTAAAAAAGAGCTGATTATCTCGGGCGGATTCAACATTTACCCCCGCGAAGTCGACGAAGTGCTCAACAGCCACCCGGCCACACTGGAAGTGGCCACGGTGGGCCTCAAGGACTCCTTCCGGGGTGAAATCCCGGTGGCGTTTGTGGCGCTCAAGCCGGGCATGACGGTCTCGGCGGAGGAACTGATCGCCTATTGCAAGGAACGGCTCGTCGATTACAAGGTGCCCCGAAAGATTGAGTTTCGCGACGCGCTGCCCAAGACAGGCCCCGGAAAGATCGACAAGCTGAAGCTGCGCGGCCTGCGAGACTGATATAGAATTCCGCGGCAACCCGAAAACTCGGACAGGAGAAACACATGGCAGATTCCCGGCCCCGAACGGACACACTTGCGCCTGATGATCCGCGCGAGATTCTTTCCAAATCGCCGATGAGCCCGATGCAGGTTCTGGTCATTGCCGTCACGGTCGCGTTGAACGCGCTGGACGGATTCGACGCGCTGGCCATCAGCTTTGCGTCGCCGGGCATCGCCAAGGAATGGGGCATCGATCGCGGCGCGCTGGGGTTCGTGCTTGCGGCGGAACTGGTCGGTATGTCGATTGGATCGCTGTTCCTCGGCGGAATCGCCGACAAGCTGGGCCGGCGCAGAACGGTGCTGAGCTGCATCGGCGTGATGACCGTGGGAATGTTCATGTGCACCACGCCCACCAACCCGACCACGCTGTCCATCTGGCGCGTCATCACCGGACTCGGCATCGGCGGCATGCTTGCCGTCACCAACGCTGTCGCGGCGGAATTTGCCAATCTCAAGCGGCGCGATCTCTGCGTGTCGATCATGTCGATTGGATATCCGATTGGCGCGGTGGTCGGCGGAATGATCACCGCGCAACTGCTGCTGGTTTATGACTGGCGGTCCGTGTTCTATCTCGGGGCAATCACGAGCCTGATTCTCCTCCCCCTCGTCTATTTCTTCGTGCCCGAATCGGTGCACTGGCTCATGCACAAGCGGCCCACCCGAGCGCTTGATCAAATCAACCAGACGTTGCGCCGCATGGGACACGCGGTAGTGAACAGCCTGCCGGCGGTTTCGCCGGAGGCGCGGAAGCAGACCGTGGGTGATATCTTCAAACCCGGCCTGATCCGCACGACGATGCTGGTCAGCTTTACCTACCTCTTTCACATCACCACGTTCTACTTCCTGATCAAGTGGGTCCCCAAGATCGTGGTGGATTTTGGATTTGCTCCGGCATCAGCCGCGGGCGTGCTGGTCTGGACGAACGTCGGCGGAGCTCTGGGTGGGGCGCTGCTGGGTCTGCTGACCCAGCGGTTCAACCTCCGCGGTCTGACGATCGGCGCCATGTTCCTGTCCACGATCGCCGTAACGATCTTCGGCCGGACTCCTCACGACCTGACGATGCTGTCGATCGTGTGCGCGATCTCCGGCTTCTTCGTCAATGCCGCGATCGTGGGTCAATACGCGATCTTCGCCAAAGCGTTCCCCACACATGTTCGCGCGTTCGGCACGGGCTTCGCGGTCGGCATAGGACGTGGCGCGTCGTTTCTCGCCCCAATTCTCGCGGGATACCTGTTTGAGGCAGGCTATGAGCTCCCGTCCGTTTCTCTGACGATGGCCCTGGGCGCCACGCTCGCGGCCGGCACGCTGCTCATGCTGAGGCTCGGAACGGACAAGACGGCCACAGGCCAGACCGAGCCGGCCAAACTGAAGCGCGCCGAAGCGTAGAGCGACTGCTCTTCGCTTCCCGGATTCCCAATGTAGGGGCGGTCTATGACCGCCCAGCCCTCCTGTCCCCTCGTTGTCCGCTGTGCGCTGGCTGTTGTCCGCTGTGTAATGAACCTGGCTAACGGCCCAATGACCCATTGGTCTACTGGTCAATGGGTCATTGGGTCAATGGGTCAATGGGTCAGTGGGTCAGAGGGCCAGTGGGTCAGTGCGCCAGGTTCATTACACAGCGGACAACAGCCAGCGCACAGCGGACAACGGGGA
>DASUFH010000076.1:0-13164 GCA_036274645.1 Terriglobia bacterium | reverse complement strand
GCTCCCTCCTCTCCCGGCGGAGCCGGGAGAGGGCGGCGCCACTCCAGTCGGCTCCCATACTCACGCTTCGTTTGCGTCAATCTGCTGCAGCGAAGCTGCAGGTCCGAGACGTAAACGCGAATTCATTGCCTGAACTGAGCCCCAAATGTCTAGACTCCCGCTAAACAATTGCGCTGACCTTGCGACAGACCACCCCGGCTGACGCTTCCCGGCGCCGACTCGTCCGGCGGTGTTACACTTTGATGCCCGAACAGGAGAAACTTGCATGAAATTCTTTTTGGACACGGCCAACATCGACGAGATTCGTGAAGTCGCCAGCACAGGCATCCTCGATGGCGTTACGACCAACCCCACTCTTATTTCCAAGGAGAACGCTCCCTTTGAAGAACAGCTGCTGAAGATCTGCGCGATCGTCGACGGACCGGTGAGCGCGGAAACGGTCAGCCGCGACGCCGCAGGCATGGTGGAGGAGGGCCGGCATCTGGCCAAGCTGCACCGGAACATCGTGGTGAAGTGTCCGATGACGAAGGACGGTCTGAAGGCCACCAAGACGCTCAGCGACGAAGGGATCCGCGTCAACGTGACGCTGGTGTTTTCCGCGCCGCAGGCCATCATGGCCGCCAAGGCCGGCGCGTACTTCGTGAGCCCGTTTGTCGGACGGCTTGATGATGTCGGCCGCAACGGCATGGACCTGATCCGCGACATCGTCGAGATCTTCTCCAACTACGAGTTCACGACCGAAGTGCTGGTCGCCTCGGTCCGGCATCCCATCCACGTGGTTGAAGCGGGGCTTGCCGGAGCGGACATCTGCACGCTGCCGGCCAAGGTGTTTGACATGATGCTGAAACACCCGTTGACTGACCGGGGCGTGGAGCAGTTCCTGCGCGACTGGGAAAAGGTACCCGTCATCAAGTAATGCGCCGCGTCACCCGGTCCGACCGCATTCAACGTCTCATGGAATTGAACCGGGCGGCCGAAATGGGGGGGGGGCCGGAGCGGGCCGCCCGCCAGCGGGCCGAAGGCAAGCTGACGGCTCGCGAGCGCGTCGAACTGCTGCTCGACCGCGATTCATTCGAGGAAGTCGACAAGTTCGTCCGGCACCGCTGCCTCGACTTCGGGATGGGCGAACAGAGCTATCCCGGCGACGGCGTCGTCGCCGGCCATGGCCGGATTGACGGCCGGCTGGTTTATGTCTTCGCCCAGGACTTCACCGTCTTTGGCGGCTCTCTCAGCGAAACCAACGCCAGAAAAATCTGCAAGATCATGGACCTCGCCATGAAGATGGGAGCGCCGGTCATCGGCCTGAACGACTCGGGCGGGGCGCGCATCCAGGAAGGCGTGGTATCGCTCGGGGGCTATGCGGATATCTTCCTGCGCAACACGCTGGCCTCCGGCGTGATTCCCCAGATCTCGGCCATCATGGGACCGTGCGCCGGCGGCGCGGTCTATTCACCGGCCATCACGGATTTCATCGCGATGGTCGATCGCGCCAGCTACATGTTTGTGACCGGCCCGGACGTCATCCGCACGGTCACGCACGAGGAGGTCACCAAGGAAGCGCTGGGCGGCGCCATGACGCACAACAGCGCGAGCGGGGTCGCGCACTTCATGTCGCCCGACGACGCGGAGTGTCTGGCGCTGATCCGCGAGTTGCTGTCGTTTCTGCCGTCCAACAACACGGACGACCCGCCGCGGCGGGCGACGGCGGATCCATGGGACCGCATCGACGAGTCTTTGAACGACGCCGTTCCGGCGGAATCCAACGCGTCTTACGACATCAAGGACATCATCCACGCCGTCGCCGACGACCATTACTTCTTCGAAGTCCACGAACACTACGCGAAAAACATCGTCATCGGTTTTGCCCGGCTCGACGGCCGCCCGGTCGGCGTGGTGGCCAATCAACCGGCCGTCCTGGCCGGCTGTCTCGATATTGCGGCGTCCGTCAAGGGCGCGCGCTTTGTCCGGTTTTGCGACGCGTTCAATATTCCCCTCATCACGTTCGAAGACGTTCCGGGATTCCTGCCCGGGACCGGCCAGGAACTGGGCGGCATCATCAAACACGGAGCGAAGCTGTTGTTTGCGTTTGCCGAAGCGACCGTGCCCAAAATCACGGTGATCACGCGCAAGGCCTACGGGGGCGCCTACTGCGTCATGTCGAGCAAGCACATCCGAACCGACGTCAATTTCGCGTATCCGACGGCCGAGATCGCGGTCATGGGCCCGGAAGGGGCGGTCAACATCATTTACCGGCGCGAACTCGCCGAAGCCGCCGACCCGGAGGCGCTGCGGCGCAAGCGGGCCGAGGAATTCCGGGAAAAGTTCGCCAATCCCTACATCGCGGCGGAGCGCGGCTTTGTCGATGAAGTGATCGAACCGAAAACCACGCGGCCCAAGTTGATCGCCGCGCTGCGGATGCTCGACACGAAACGGGATTCGAATCCGCCCAAAAAACACGGGAACATTCCGCTGTAGCGCCGCCGAAATCCTCCTTCCCTCCCACCTCTCTACCGCAGACGGCCGGACCGCCCGTATAATCGCCCGCATCAATGCGCATCTTTCGTCTTCTCTATTTTTGGGTTTTTCTCGCCATCATCACGGGCGGACTCGTGGGATACCTGGCGCCGGCGCAAGCTGTCGCGCTGAAGCCGCTGGGCGACGGGTTTATCGCGCTGGTCAAGATGCTGATCGCTCCGATCATCTTCTGCACGGTCGTGCTGGGAATCTCCGGTACCGGCAGCATGAAGAAGGTCGGACGGGTGGGCGCGAAGGCAATCCTGTATTTCGAGATCGTCTCCACCCTGGCGCTGGCCATCGGGCTGATCGTCGTGAATGTGTTGCGGCCC
Organism: Terriglobia bacterium; assembly: GCA_036274645.1. Taxonomy (GTDB): domain Bacteria; phylum Acidobacteriota; class Terriglobia; order 20CM-2-55-15; family 20CM-2-55-15; genus DASUFH01. The sequence continues at coordinate 10,318 of DASUFH010000076.1, read as the reverse complement.
GGATCCGGGTTTCCGGTCGACCCCACCAAACTGAATGCGCAGGAGGTGGCGGCCTACACCCAGAAGGCGGCCGAGCAGAACGCCACCTCGTTCGCGCTGCACGTCATTCCGACGACGCTCATGGACGCGTTCACCGGTTCGGGCGACCTGCTCCAGGTCCTGCTGGTCTCGATCCTTGTGGGCTATACGTTGGCCCGCATGGGCGCCCGCGCCGACACCCTGAAGAAACTGATCGGCGACGCGTCCCATGTCTTTTTCGGGATGATGAACGTCATCATGAAGCTCGCGCCGCTCGGCGCCGGCGGCGCCATGGCGTACACGATCGGCCGGTACGGCGTGGGCGCGCTGCGGCCGATGCTGGCCCTGATTCTGACGTTCTACACCACCACGACGCTGTTCGTCCTGCTGGTCCTCGGACCGATTGCCGCCTTCGCCGGCTTCAACGTCCTGCGATTCCTGTTCTACATCAAGGAAGAACTCCTCACCGTTTTGGGCACCGCCTCATCGGAAACAGGACTGGCGCCGTTGATGGAGAAGCTGGAGCGTTTGGGTTGCTCGAAATCCGTGGTCGGCCTGGTCGTGCCGTCCGGATATTCGTTCAACCTGGACGGCACGAATATCTACCTGACCATGGCGGCGCTGTTCATTGCTCAGGCGCTGAATATCGACCTCTCGCTGCGTGAACAGATCACGCTCCTGGCAATCGCCATGCTGACATCGAAGGGAGCGTCGGGGGTGACCGGCGCCGGGTTCATTACGCTGGCAGCCACGTTGACGGTCGTTCCTTCCATCCCGGTCGCCGGACTCTCACTGATTCTGGGAATCGACCGCTTCATGTCGGAAGCCCGCGCGATCACGAACTTCATCGGGAACGGCGTTGCAACCATCGTGATTGCGCGTTGGGAAAAGGATCTGGATCGAGAAACGCTGCGGCGCGAGTTGACCGGAACCGTCCGGTCGTCGGCGGCCGCGTCTTCCTGACTTATTCATTAACTGTTGGCTGTTCACTATTAACTGATTCACTTAATGATTAATCCACTAATCGGTTTGTCGGTTGTCCCGCGGAGCGCTTTGGCGATTCATTGAGCCGGTCGCCGGAAAGGACGAATGCCATTAAGTGAATCAGTTAATAGTGAACAGCCAACAGTTAATGATTAAGTGAAGACAACCCGGGAGCGGCTGACACCTCCGTAAGATTCCCCCGAGCGCTATAATCGATTTCATGAAACTCCTACGGTTGATCTGCGCCGCAGTGTTTGCGATAGCCGGTCTTGCCACATGGGGTTGGGGTGAAGAAGCGAAATGGGTCGAAGCGCAGTCGCCGCATTTTCTCTTGTTCACCGACACGACGGAAGCCAAAGGCCGCCGGCTTCTTGAGGATCTGGAAGGACGGGTTGCCGCGCTGGCAAAAGTCGTCGGCCGCATCCCTGAACGGCAGTTTCCAGTCGAAGTCTTTTTGTTCGACAAGGGCCAGGACTTTACGGAGGTTACGGGACCTGAGCCCGAACATTCAGCTTATCTGTATCGCGGACCCGATCGTGTATTCGTGGTCGCGCGCGACAAATCTCCCGAAGACATCGCCAACGACGTTGGTCACGCGCTGGGACACGTGTTCTTCGAACGCACGACACTGTGGCGGCCGTTCTGGCTTTCCGAAGGGGCCGCCGAATATTTTCGCAAGGCCGGCCGAAAACCCGACACCAAATCCGTGCCCAGGGAAGAAGCCTTCACCGCCCGCGACCTGTTGCGGATCGTGGCCAGCCCCTCCTATCGGGACAGCGATCCGGGCGGGGCTTCCCGCACGCAGTCTCATCGACTGCTTCGCCTGATTAAGGAGAAGCACCACGAAGCGCTGGACCCGTTCCTTGAAGCGCTCCGGATCGAGGGCGGCGGCAGCGCGCGGATCGATCTCGATACGGATCAACTGCAGGACGAACTGGACGGCTACGCGGAGACGGCTGTCCCGCTTGAGCCGCGCCCTGAGAACATCCGCTCGATCATGGCGGACAACGACCGGGTGGCCATCCACTGGGGCGATCTTTTCCTGGCGGCGAGAAAATATGGATTTGCCGGCGAACAGTACTCCGGCGCGGACGCCGACGCGCGAGCCGCCAGGGCGATTCTCATCCGGTTCACGCGAAATCCCATTGAAGCGTCCCGGGCGCTGGAACGGGCGACGCGTGAAATCCCGGACGTCGGCCTGGCGCAATTTCACTTCGGCAGCGTTGAAGTCGATTCGCCCCCGGACCTCATTGCGGCGCAGGCTCTCGGCCTGGAACGCGCCGTCGCAAAGTTTCCGCTGCTGGGCCGGGCCAAGGCGGAACTCGCGCGAGTCTACACGCTGCAGGGACGCGCCGCCGACGCGCTCCCCCTGATCGAAGCGGCCATCGCCGAGGAGCCGGAATTCGCGGACCATTTCTACGATATTCAGGCTCAGGCGCTCGTGGCATTGCGACGTCTGGATGACGCCTACCGCGCCATCAAGACCAGCGCAGCCCTGCCCCACATCGAGGAAAAGGTCGATACGATCTACGAACAGAAGATCAAGACGCTGGGAGAGCGGGTCGAAACGATCCGCCGCAACGCCGAGGCGGAACGCGTGGAACAGATTCGCCGACAGGTCGATCAGGCCGTGGATCTGACGGAACCGCCCCCACCACCGCCGCCCCCGCCGGAGCCAACGCGGGTGGGAAATATGAGCTACACGATCGAATCCATCGCCGATGTCAGCGTCATCAATAAGACGTATCCTGAATTCCCCAGGGTTCTGCTCGACAACGGCGTTGGAGGAACCATCACGTTTGAGGTCACCGTCGGTCCCGATGGCCGGGTGACGCGTGTGGAAGCCGTAAAATCCGACTTGCCGGAACTGAACAACTCGACCGCGGCGTCCCTCCGTCGCTGGACGTTCAGCCTGGCCTCTCAAAACGGACAGACCTCAGGATTCAAGATGAAGGTGACATTCCACTACGATGTTGAAGAGATCAGCGCCCTGCCCGGTCTGCGGTGATTCGGGAACATCGCCGGCGCTCGTTGGCCGCGACCGGCTACTGCGCTCCACGACACGCGTTTTTGAATTGAGCGCCTGTCCGGCATGCGAATGCCTGTTTATCGATCCGCAGCCTCTGGCGGGTGAACTGGCGGCGTTCTATCCGGACACCTACTGGCGCAAAACGGAACCCAGCCGGCTCGGCGCGGCGGAAGCGCTGTACCGTCGCATCGCGCTGGCCGATCATCTGCGGTTCCTCCGGCAGACGGCGCGACATGTTCAAGGCGCCGGTCCGCATCCTCGGTTGCTTGACGTGGGCTGCGGGACCGGCCTGCTGCTCGACCAGGCCAGGCGCGCCGGCTTTTCGGTCACCGGAATCGACGCTTCGGCGCAGGCGGCGGCCACCGCTGAAACCGAATATGGGATTCCGGTACGAACCGGCACGCTGGATCAGACGAAATTCGAGACGGGAGCGTTCGACATCGTGACGATGTTCCACACGCTCGAACATGTCACGGCCCCGCGCGCGGCGATCGCAGAGGCCCACCGCGTGCTTCAGCCGCGTGGGCGGCTCATCCTGCAGGTCCCCAACATCGGCAGCTGGCAGCGCCGGCTGCTGGGCGCAAACTGGCACGGGCTCGACATTCCACGCCACACCATCAACTATTCACGTCGTTCGCTCGTGCGGCTGCTCAGCGCCTGCGGGTTTCATGTCCGGCGAATCCGCCACTTCAACCTGCGCGACAACGCTCCGGCGCTGGCATCCAGCCTGGCGCCGCATCTCGACCCTATCAGCCGCGCGGCCCGCAACCAGCCGGAAGGACCGCTGGCCGGTTGGGCGCGGCATCTCGTGTACCTGGGCCTGGTCGCAATGGCCTGTCCCTTTGCTCTCGTCGAAGCAACCGCCGGCTGTGGCGCAACCCTGATGGTGGAGGCCGCCAAGTCATGAATCCCACGGTGTCGGTGGTAGTGGTCAACTTCAATCGCCGCGCCCTGCTGGAACGATGTCTTCACTCACTCGAACAGCAACGCTTTCGGGATTTCGAAATTGTGGTTGTCGATAACGGTTCCTCCGACGATTCACTGAACTTTCTTCGCGCCTGGTCCGGCGGGAAAGACATGCCGGCGCTTCGGATCGTCGCGCTTGGGAATAACCGCGGATTTTCCGGGGGATGTAACGCGGGCATCGAAGTCGCCACGGGACGCTACATTGCCACGCTGAACAACGACGCAGTCGCCGATCCGCTCTGGCTGGAGGAACTCGCGGGCGCGATGGACTCCGATCCACAAATCGGCATGTGCGCCAGCAAGATCCTGCTGGATGCGGACCGGCGACGCATCGACAAGGTGGGACACCTCATTTACCTCGACGGCCTGAACCATGGCCGGGGCTCCGGCGAGGAAGATCGCGGCCAGTATGAAACCCTGACCGAAACACTATTCCCCGACGGCGCGGCGGCGCTGTACCGCCGGGCCATGCTGGACGAGACCGGCCTTTTTGATGAGGCTTTCTTCGCTTATGGCGATGACGCGGACCTCGGACTGCGGGGACGTCTGGCCGGCTGGCACTGCGTGTATGCGCCCCGGGCCATCGCTTTTCACTCGCGCTCGGCAACGGCGGGAGAGTTCTCGCCGCTCAAGGCGTTCCTGATCGAGCGTAACCGGATTTTCGTGGCGGTTAAAACATTCCCGCTGCCGTTGCTGGCGGTTTCGCCACTTTTCACACTCGTCCGTTTCGCCTTTCACGCGTATGGCGCGATTTTCTCGGTTGGATCCTCCGGACGGTTTGCCGCTTCGGCGTCCCGCTTCGGACTCGCGGCTGCAATCGTGCGCGCATACGCCTCCGCCATCACACACATGCCGTCCATGTGGCGCGCACGGATCAAAGTGCGGCAGGCCATCCGGCTGAACGATCGCGCATTCGTCGCGCTGCTGTGGAAGCAGCGCATCACGCTGCGAGCATTGACGCTCGGAACCTGATCAGTTCGGCAACTCGACACCCGCGGTCGAGAGGATACGTTCGGCCAGGTAATTGGTGACCTGAGCTTTGTTGCGGGCGGCGTCAGCCAGGGCCGCCTTCAACGCCCGGTCCTTGCCGTTGAAGAGTTCCTGGTGGATGCGGGCCTGAACGCGGGGATCCGACAGCTCCTTCTGACCGCCGGGATCGCGTTCCAGCAGCTTGATGATGTGAAAACCAAAGCGCGTCTCGACGGCCTTCGGCCAGATTTCCCCGGGCTTCATCTTCTGCGCGATCTGGCCAAGCCGCGGATCGATGTTGTTCAGGGAATCCAGCGACTGGAATCCGAGATCGCCGCCCTGCGTGGCGGAGGTCGGATCTTCGGAATAATCGCGGGCGACCGCGGCAAAATCGGCGGATCCCTGCACCTGCTTCAGCAGACGCACCGCCTTGTCCCTGGCCTCGTCCGGCGTCCTGGCGTCGTCACCTTTGGCGTTTCGCACCTCCGAGTCGGGGAAGTTCGTCACCAGAATGTGCGCAATGTGAAACCCTTCCGGAAGATCGAAACGGGATTTGTACCGGTTATAGAAATCCAGGACCTCCTGGTCGGACACCTTGATGTGGGACGTCACTTCCTTATTGATGAGCTTCTCGAGGATCAGCGCGCGCCGGATATCGGACTTCATCTCTTCGGTGGTCGTATTCTGCTGAGCCAGAAGCGTCTTGAAGGCCTCATCGCTGTACTGACCGCGGAACGCGATGAACCGGGCTTCCAGTTCGGCGTCGGTGACGGAAAGATCCTGTTTGGCCGCCAGGGAAAGCAGGATCTCATCGGCGATCATCTCGCTGAGAATCTGCAGTTTCAGATCCTGGGCCTCCTCTTCTGAAACCGGCGTATCCCCGCTCGCGCGAACCCGGAATTTTCGTTCCAGGTCGGCCATCGTTATATCTTTGCCATTCACCCGCGCGGCAACCGCGGCGGAAGCGGTCGAATTCGAACCCGAACCGCACCCCGCAGCCAGCCCCAGAAAGGCCAGCCAGACTCCAATTCCTTTCAAACGACTCAAAAGAAAACCTCCATACCGCCGGCGCCGGATTGTACCATCGGTTTCTAGACCGCCTTTTCCGCAGTTCGGGGCTGCACGCCGGCCGACTCCCGCTGCAGGGCGGTTTGTGACCGGCCCGAATTTGGCAAGCAATCGGACGGTCATAGACCGTCCCTACAGCAAAACGCGTTCCGCCAAACGCGTTTCCAACAGCCCGGACCGGGGCGCCGTGCTATACTTCCCGTCTCATTTATCAGGAGAAGAGGTCTCATGGCACGCTGCGATATCTGCAACAAAGGACCGATATACGGACACCGGGTCAGTCATGCCCATAATTTGACGAACCGGCGCTGGAATCCGAACCTTCAGAAGGTCCGGGTTGTCGTGGGCAAAACCCACAAGCGGATGCGCGTTTGCGCGGGCTGCATCCGTTCCGGACGAATCACCAAGGCTTGACGACCGCCGGGGCAGCGGCCTTGTTCGAAGGAACCTGGACCTATGAAGGTGGTCGGCATGTGTTTCTTGATGCTGCTGCCGACATTGGCCCTGGCGCAACAGCATCCCTACTACGGCTCGGTAGCCGCTTCTGTTCGGCTGACGGACCCCGTTGACGGATCCGACTCGCTACGCATTACCGTTCATGCCGGTGATGTCATCACTCCCGAAAACGTTCGCGCGTCGATCGACGCGCTATACGCCACCCGCCACTATCAATACATCGAAGTAGAAGCCGCCGCCGAAGAATCCGGAACGGCCCTGACATTCCGGACCAGACCTTTCTATTTCTTTGGCGGTGTCCACCTGGAACCGGCCAATTTGCTCGACCGCTCGCTCATGTCTTTCATCCGGGTTCCCCACGGAGCGAAGTTCTCAACGGCGCCGGTGGATCGCATCGAGGAGGAAACCCGGAGGCTCCTCGAAAACCAGGGCTATTTCAACGCGACGCTCCGCCCGGATTTCATGTTCGACCAGAAGAATCGTCTGGTTAATGTGGCTTTGAACGCGGATGTTTTTCCCCGCGCGCGTATCTCCGGAATCTCCATTGAAGGCGGCGAACAGACATTTTCCGTTGTGGAACTGGAAAAGGCTCTGGGTATCGATGTCGGAGACAACTTCTCCGAGGACAAACTGGAGTCCGGGGTGGCGCGGATTCAGCAGAAATTCACCAGACTGGGCTTCCTCAATACGCAGATCGATGTTCAGCGCAGGTACAACGCCGCTACGAATTCGGTCGAGATTCTGGCGCGGATCAGCCCGGGCCAGTTCGCTTACGTCAACGTCCGTACAACGGGTGGCGAGACCGTCACTGAGGTATCCAGGGAGGATCTGCGGACGCTCATTCCGATCTTCGAGGAAGGCGTGGTCGACAGCGACCTCATCGAGGAAGGAAAAACGCGCCTGATCCGCTTCCTGCGGCAGCGCGGCTACTTTGACGTCACGGCCACGTGGGAACGAATCGACGCGATTCAGAACAACGCCGTCCAGATCACCTACACGGTCGAAAAAGGGGAGTTGCGCCGCCTGAGCGAAATCCAGTTTGCGGGCGCAACATTCTTCACGCCGGAACAGTTGCGGCAGATCACGCGCATCCGGGCCTCCGGCGCCCTGAATCCGGGAATATTCAGCCGCGATCTGCTGGAAACGGACCTCGAATCGATCAAGGCGCTCTACCGGAATGCCGGATTCTTTGATGTCTCGGCAACGTCCCGCCAGGAAGAGGATGCGCAGGAACAGTCAAAGTCGATCACCCTCACCATTGAGATCCATGAGGGGCAGCGCTACTCCATCGCGCGGCTGAGTTTCTCCGGTGTATCCGCGATTCCGGAGAGTGAACTTCGTCAGAAGGTCACAGTGCTGGAAGGTCAGCCGTATTCGGCCACGGATATCGACGCCGCAACCAAAAATCTGATGAGCGCCTATCACGCGCTCGGCTATTCCGACGTGAGGATTTTCCCGATCCGCGAACCGGATGGCGCGATGAACGTCAACATTACCTTTCAGGTCACGGAAGGGATGCCCTACCGGATCGGCGATATCACGATCGCGGGAAACCGTCTCACGGCCGAGAAGATCATCCGCCGCGATTCCATCCTGAGGGCGGGAATGCCGTATGACGACGAGGCGATTCTGGCCGAGCAGCACCGGCTTTACGCCACGGGCCTTTTCAACCGGGTGCAGATTGTCACCATGGATCAGGACCTCGGCCAGACCCGCAACCTGATGATCTTCGTTGAAGACGCCAACCCTGTCCTCATATCGTACGGACTCGGCTACAAGGAGTTCGAAGGCCCGCGGGGCACGTTTGAGATTTCGCACAATAACCTGTGGGGGCTTGACCGCACGCTGAGTTTCCGTCTGCGCCTGGGGCAACGGGAACGCTCCTTTCAGTCGTCCTACCGGGAACCCCACCTCTTCAATCACAACATTGAGGGGTTCGCAACGCTGCTCATCGAAAAGGCCGAACGCCGTTTTTTCAACGCCAACACGGTGGACTTTTCGCTGCAGACGGTGCGGCGGCTGACGCCGCAATTCAACCTGATCCTGACCGCAAGCTACCAGACGGTGAACCTGAAGGACATTCTGGTCAACCCGGTCGCCAGCCAGTTCCCCAACATCGGCGGCGTCATTCAGATTGCGCGCATCGGTTCGACGATTCTGCGGGACTGGCGCGACGACGCGCTGGACCCGCACAGAGGGTCGTTTCAGACCGCAACGTTTCAGGTCGCCAGCACCAAACTGGGCTCGGAAGTTAATTTCACTTCACTGTTCGATCAGTGGACAATGTACTTTCCTCAGGGCGCCCGGGTACTCGCGCTGTCCACGCGGGTGGGCTGGAAGCATCCGTTTGGCGGCGATACCGAAGTGCCGATCTCCGAACGCTATTTCGCCGGAGGATCCACGACACTCCGGGGGTTCGGGCTGGACGAATTGCGGGCCGGCGGAGGACATCTTTTGACCATCGGAAACGTCGAATACAGGGTTCCGTTGTTGACGTTCAAGTCGCGCGGACTGGGCGCCGTGATCGTGCGCGGGATCAGTGGAGCGCTCTTCTACGACACCGGAAACGTGTTCGAAAAGGCGTCGGATTTTACTCTGGCAGACTTCACCAATACCGTCGGAGCCGGCCTGCGCGCACAGACCCCCCTGGGCCCGGTTCGCCTGGACGTCGGCGTCAACCTGCGCCCCGAAGACCGGCTTCGCAACGATGGAGCGATCGAACGGGACAAGCGAGTCCGTTTCTTTCTGACACTGGGCAATGCGTTTTGACATCGCGCCCGACCGCGCCGTAACCTCCGTACGACCGATAACCGTCGGCGCGGTCGGGATCATTGTGGCCAGCCTGATCTGGACCGCTCCCCTGTTTGCGCAGGGGCCGGAGGTCCTCGATCGTGTGCTGGCGGCCATCAATCACCAGCATGTCATTACGTCGAGCGACGTGCGGCGGGAACGATCGGTGATGGCCGCTCTTGGCGAAGGCCAGAAGGACGATCCAGCCATACTGGACGACCTGATCGGCTGGCGACTGCTGGAAGACCAGATGGCCCAATTCCCCGGACTCACTGTTACCGATGAAGAAGTGGCCACGGCGCTCGAGCGCGTGGCCGGCCCCCTGGCGGCCGCCATTCCCGATATCCGCGCCGCCGTGCGGGATCGCATCCGGCGCGCCAAATACATCGACCGGAGGTTCGGCCAGTTCATCAGGGTGACCGACGAGGAAAAGAAGCAATATTATCGGGACGTATTCGTTCCGGAAGCGAAGAAGAAGGGGCTTGATCCGGTCCCCGGACTGGACGAGCCCGGAATTTCCGAGGCCATCGAATCCAACGTGTTTCAGGAAAGGCTGCACAACGAAGTCATCGGGGCCCTCGACGCGCTGCGTCAGATGAGCGATGTTGAGATTTTTCCATAAGGCGCCGCAGGGCTCTCTGGCGCGCTGGGCCCGGCGCGCCGCGCTCGCCGCCGTCGTTCTCGGAGTGGCCATCGCGGCGACCGGAGTGGGCATCTACTTCTACCTGGGTTCGGACCGGTTCCGCGACCAGGCGCGCGCCTACATTGAACACAACCTCAGCCTCCAGACCGGCGCCGAAGTTTCCCTGGGGCAATTCGACTGGGATCTGCGAGCGCAACACTTTCATCTGGAGAACGTGACGCTGCGCGGATCGGAGCCCCCCGAAGGACCGCCCCTCGCCTTCATCCAGAGCATCGACGCCGGCATCAATCTGCGGGGGTTGATTGAAGGCAGGGCCGATCTCTTCGAACTGACCATCGAACGTCCGCGGATTCTCCTGCTCGTGGACTCTGAAGGACGAACCAACATTCCCGTGC
>DASUFH010000075.1:0-6496 GCA_036274645.1 Terriglobia bacterium | reverse complement strand
AACCGTGAAAAGACTCCTGGCGCTCATTGCGATGTTGTTGCTGCCGGCTGCTGCGTTTGGCCAGTCCCTGACGGGAGTCGTTACTGGACGCATTCTCGGAACCAACGGGCTACCGGCCGTGGGCGTCCGTGTCACCGCCGTTTTGGCGCCGCAGGGAGCCCGGCCCACGGGCGTTACGGCCATGGTCAGCCTGACGGAGACCGATACCGCGGGCCGCTATCGACTGGAGAATATTCCTCCCGGCCGTTATCTGATAACTGCAGGGTTGGTGGATCTGGCGACCTACTATCCCGGCACACCCAGCATGGACAGCGCTACCGCTGTGCCGGTGGCCGGAAACGGGGTGGTCTCTGGAATCGATTTCACAATGGTTGTGGCTACAGGCGTCACCGTCAGTGGCCGCGTGGTTGGGTCGCAGGGCCGAACCCTGAACGCCGGGAGCGGGCTGGTGGGATTGCTCCCGGTGGGGGCCGGCGGGGCCACGGGAGTTCAGACGACCCGCCTGAATCCGGATGGCTCGTTTAGCTTTGAAAAGGTCCGGCCCGGCGCCTACCGGCTGGAGCTGGCGCCCACCGGTCCAATCACCGCGGCGCCTTTAGGTCTGACGGTTGTCGATCACGACATCACCGGGCTTGAGTTCATCGGGGTGAACATGGTGGCCGTAACCGGATCGGTTGTTGTCGAGGGCGGAGGACTGCTACCCCGCCTCACGGTGTCATTCAGTCCTTATGAAGGCGGTCGAAACCCGATCAACTCGTCCGTTGGCCCAACGGGAACATTCACCGCTCGCCTGGCGTCGGGAGATTACCGGGTGTCCTGGAACGGGCTCCCGGCCGGTTACTCGCTGAAAGCCGTGACTTACGGATCCGCGAATGTCCTGCAAGAGCCATTGAGAGTGGCGGATTCGGGAGATGTGCAGCAGGCCATCGTGTTCACGCTGGGAGTTGCGTCCCCACCGCCGTGGGTTCGGGTCAGCGGTAGAGTTCGCGACGCGGGAAACGGAGCAATGCCGACCCGTTTGACCCTGGAACCGGCGACTGCGGCCAGCGTGGCGGCGGCTCTGTCGCCTTCAGGCAGTTCCCTGTCTTCAAGCGCGCTGGCGAATACGGTCATTACGATTGACAGGCCTGAGGCCACACCGGATCCCGACGGTTCGTTCGCGTTTCCCATGGTCCCGACCGGTTCTTACGTGATTCGCGCCAACAACGCTCCCTGGCCGCTGGCGTCGATTGTCGTGGCGAACCAGGATGTCGGCGGCATCGATCTCGTGGTTCCACGCGCGAAGGAAGTGACCGGACATGTGCTTATCGAAGGTCTCTCTCAGACAACGCCAAGGCTCTCGTTCTCGCTGGTCGATCCTCATGGGAACTTTACGGTTCCCGGGACCGTTCAGCGTGACGGTACCTTCAAAGCCGTGTTTCCTGAAGGTGATCGGCCCGCGGCTCTCAACGTTCCGGGCTTTACCGTGAAATCGTTGTCCTACGGCAGTACGGATCTGCTGACGAATCCATTGAAGATTGCCGTGACCGACGAAGCCGAACTGCAGGTGAGCCTGGCGATCTCTTCCGGAACCGGGGTTGGGCCCGGCGCGGGACCGGGAGGTGGAACCGTCCTCGGTGGTGTGTTGGGCGGCACGATTGGCGGCGTCAGACCGGGAGGTGGAACCGTCGCCGGTGGTGTCTTGGGCGGCGTCGTCGGCGCGCCGCCACCGCCAGCCCCGGCGATCCCCAATCCGGTCCGGGTCGGCGGCGATGTGCTGGCCAGTAATTGCCTGTCCTGCCCGCCACCCGCCTATCCGGCACTGGCGCGGGCGGCGCGCATCTCGGATACCGTGGTCCTGTCGGTGACCGTCACGAAGGATGGATCGGTCAGCGATGTGCGAGTGATCCGGGGACACCAGTTGCTCCAACAGGCCGCCGTCGACGCCGTCCGCCAATGGCGCTACCGTCCGCAGATGATCAACGGACAGCCGGTCGAAATACAGGCCAGCGTGTCGGTCAGTTTCGTTTTTCAGTAGGAGGGTCTGGCGGGAGCGGTCTCCCAGGGAACTACAGTAAATGACCCCCTGGCGCTTTGGATCCGTCCCCCGGTTGTCCATTGTCCATTGTCCATTGACTGTTGTCGATTGTCCGATGAAGTTCTTTCCTTGTTCGTTGGCCGGCTTGCCGGAGCGAACAATGAAAGAGGTACGGTTCACAATCGACAACAGTCAATAGACAATGGACAACCGGGGGACGGACAAAAACAGACTTGGAGCCAAATGTTTCTGCCTATCGGGCCGCTGGCGAGGTCGATCCGGACCTGGCGGCAAGGGTATTCAGCGCGGTTTCATTGAACCCGAACTGTTGTGCGACGACTTTGCCGTCGGGACCAATCAGCACATAGGTCGGAATAACCTGGATCGAGTAGGCCGTCAGAATGCCGAACTCGCTCCCGAGCGCGATGGGATAAGGCATGGGATTGGCCTTCAGGAACGTCGTCACGGTTGAACGATCTTCGCCGACATCCACGCCCAGGATGGTCAGCCCCGCCGGTGAATACTGCTGATGAAGCTTCTCGAGGACCGGCAGGCTGCGCTTGCAGGGCCCGCACCAGGTCGCCCAGAAATCGAGCAACACCGTCTTGCCCTTCAACGAATCGAGTGAATAGGGCTTTCCGTCGAGGTCCATCAGCGAGAACGTTGGCGCGTCCTTTCCCGTAAAGTCGACGCGGCCGGAATTGACTGCGCTGGGTGGGGTCGAGTTGGATGCAACGGTCGGCATGAGCGCCGGCTGCTCCGTGGCGTCGGCCGGGGGCGCAAAGGCAAACAGCTCGGGGGAAAGGTCTTCGTCGGTGCGCAGCGCGCGGATCATCTGGACGATCCTGGCCGAATATTCAATCGGGGCCGCGCCCGCCGCGGGCGCCACGCGATAGTTGTAGACAACGGTCTCCTGTACCGGAAGGCGCAGCTGTTTGTCGATCCACGACGTGAGCACGCCTCCGGAGACCTGGCCACCCATCGCCGCCTCCGGCGGAATTCTGAGGTTGCTGACGACCACCCAGCAATCGTAGCGGCGTCCGTCCAGCGTCAAGGTCTCCGAGGAAATCGTTCGAGCGCTTTTGCGGTCCTCGAAGAACGCCAGCACGTCGAGCAGGTTGAGTTCGGCGGCAACGCCACCCGCCCCGGGAGCCGCCGCGATTTTGGAATATTGTCGGGTAGCGGGACGGTAGGTCCAGGTGGTTTCGCCGTCCGATACCATCAGTGTCTGGACGGACCCCACCTGTGTTTCGATCCGCGCCCTTCCTGGATTGAGCACCGACACGGTCTGGTTACCGATCGCCGAAGGGACCGGAATCGTGCGTCCACCGACCGTCATTTCCGTCACGGGATTCCCTTTCCCCCGGATCGCGATTTCGCCGGTGATTTCGCGCACAAACTGAATGCTGCGCCTCTGTCCCAGCGCCGACTCGGTTTGTTTCCTCAGTTCCCCGGCGTCCGGCAGCGACTGGGCTTGAAGCGTCGCGAACGCTCCGACAGCGGCCAGCGCAACCACGGCGAGTTTCTGGGGCGCCTTCCTCATGTTCGTCACCTCGTATCAATTTGCGCTTAAAAGGTTGTAGACCGTGATGGTTTCACCCGTCTCTTTTCCCTGGGCGTCGAACGCCTTTCGTGTCTCGGTAAACTCCGTGAAATCTTCCGTGAAGCGGCGCGTGGTGATCGCGCTGATCCGGCCATTCGACAGTGTCTTCGCGATCGTTTCCACGGTATGTTCGTCGAGGAGCTTGTAAGCGACAGCCGACGCGGGCAGCGCGTCGCGCTCAAGAAAGATCTGCGCCTGCGCCAGCGTGTAGATCGGCAGCGCGAGCACCAGGTCGTCGGGGCCTCCGAACTTGACGGCCGCCATTTCCAGACTGGGCGCGCCCGCGCGGGATAAACGGACGAGCAGTGTACCGAAAGCGCCTCTGCCGAGGTCGATGAACCGGTGCAACGTGACGCTGCCCGCTTCGGGCTTCGCGGTCGACTTCGCGCCATCCAGCGCCCACGTGCCCAGCAATGGGTTGAATGGCGCGTCCGCCGCCGCCGGCGCCCGAGGCGTTGCCGCCGGCAATCGTATCGGATCCAGCGCCACGGTCTGTCTGGCGAACACGAGCGTTTCGCGGGCGCTCGGAGCGCCGGCGCCATCCAGCCTTTCCGTGACATCGGTCAGCGTGGCGCCATCCGCGGAAATACGGATGGCGCTTCGACTCCCGGCGGCAGCGCCCGCGTTAACGACTTCGGAGAGCGTGTTGCGGTCCATCAGACGAAACGACACGCTGTCTGGTGTGCGACTCCCGTTGAGGAGAAACCGGGCGAAGGTTTCGTCCGTGTACACCGCCGCGGAAACTCCGGGTTTTGCGGAATAGATCCGGAATCGGGGAATTGCATGGTCATCGATCGTGAACTCCGCCAGCGCGAGCATGCCATCCGGATGACTGGCGTACTGCCGGACCACGGTAACCGGCTCCGGCCCCGGACTGCCCTCCACCGATTTCAATCGCCACAAGCCGATGATCGAACTATCCGCGACCGTCAGCGGATCGGCCACCGGCGCCGTGATCAGGGAGTTTTCCAGCCAGTCCCAGGGTCCCACGGCGGCGTGCAGCGGGACTGGAGAGGGCGCGGCCGATTGCCGGCGCGCCTGAACCGCCGGGCCGAAAAGACTTGCGAGCAGGAGCGAAAGGACGACTCGCTGTGTCGCGCGCTTCATGAAAGACCTCCTGCGATCACCGGTCTCGGGCGCCAGGTACCTCGCCGCGCGCCCATCCGTTTTACCAGGGCTTCGGATCCTTGCTCTTATGCGCCAGCGGGCGTCGCACAGTCCAGCGAAATTATTTGCAATTATCCGCCTCGCGGCGTCAATGTCCAGCCTCCCGAGGGGCGACCCTGCGGATATGACGTAAGGCGGTCACCCTTCTCCGCTGAGAAGGTCGGCTTCCGGAAGGAAGGGGTCGCGGAGCGCTACCTGCGTATCGCCGGCCGATGGCAGGATCATGTGATGTATGCCCGGACTGCGGAGGAACATCGATCCGTCTACCTGTAAGGGACACGCGCGCGGACTGCGGTATTCAATTTCAGCCCGAGCGGCGCCGCGAAAGTTTGAATTTCCTCCCGCTGTTGGAGGAAACTTAGCGGCGACTGCCAGAGGTGGCTCAGACACAAAATGACACAAGCGCGTTGCGTTGGGTTGCGTTGTCCCGGTTGTGGGGCGAATCTCGATATCTCCGCTGAGATGGAGCGGCTCACGTGCGCCTATTGCGGGACCGAGATGATGGTCGAGCGGCGAGGCGACGATGTGGCCGTGCGCGAGTTCGCGGACATGCTGCGGGCCGCGCACGACGGCGCCAGTAAACATGCGGCGGAGATGGCCCTGGTTCGGTACGCGAAAGAACTCAGGGAATTACATGACAAGCGGGCGGCTGAAGAATACCGGGCCAACAGAGAAACCGGCCTGCGGGCGGTATACGCCATCATTGCCTGTGGCCTGGGGTTGATTCTTGCCGGGAACGGCTTGTGGGAGATCGGACTCGTGTTCCTGTTGGTGGCCCTGCTGGCCGCCAGGTCGGCATGGAGCATCGCGGATCAACGAGACGACTCCGATATCGATGCCCGAATCGTCGAGCTGATGCAGTTGATCAAGAACAAGGAACGGATCGCGAACAGCTGACTCCTGAACCGCATCGACAGTGAACACTTCCGCAGCCCGGCGTTCGCGGTCCGACGGAAGCTGGAGAAACCACCGCGCGTTCCCATTCACCAGGGGATCGGTCATGCGTCTTCGGGGACGTTCCGGGCGTTTTGGGTTGGACTCTCGGTTTCCGGTCTGCTTAGATGCGGTATCCAAATCCGAGCTTGAGGAGCAAAACCCAATGATGAGAATGAACCGACGTGTCGGAACACTCTTTACCGCGATCGCAGCGCTTGCGGCGATCCTGGGTACCCTGGGCGTCTGGGGTTGGGCGCAAAAGCCTTCGGCCGGGCGTGTGCCGACGGACTGTGAGCGGGCCTGCCTCGAAACCCTGGTCGACGACTATCTGGCGGCCGTCGTGGCGCACGATCCATCGCGGCTTCCGTTGTCCGCCGACGTCATGTACACCGAAAACAAGCAACTCGCCAGGGTCGGTGAAGGCTTCTGGCGCACGGCCACGGCCCGCGGAAACTACAAACACTACTTTGCCGATCCCGTGATGGGCCAGGCCGGTTGGATGGGCACGATGCGCGAAGGCGACAGGGTGTTGCTTATGGCGCTGCGCCTGCGCGTCCAGCTTGGCCGGATAACCGAGATCGAGACGTCCTACTTCCGGCCCGGCGGCGGCGGCCCGAACGATATCGCTGCAATGGAAGCAAAAGGCGCGCCCGAAGCGCTCTGGCTCGAGCCCATTCCGGCGGCCAGGCGCATGTCGCGCGCCCAGCTGATCGAAATTGCGAACGCCTATTTCGCAGGCGTGGAGACGAACGACGGTACAGGATTCTATCCGT
>DASUFH010000074.1:0-4760 GCA_036274645.1 Terriglobia bacterium | reverse complement strand
CGGGGCGCCTTTCCCGGAACTGACGATCGATATGACCGGCGCGGGCCGCGAGGGAGTGGTGTTTTCCAGCGGCGTCTCCAGCCCTTCCACGCTGACGCCCGCCGGCTATTTCGTGAATCCGCATCCGGCGGCGATCGCTCTGGGCCGCACGCTGGCCCTGCTGGAGCGCGCGTTCGGGCTGGGAGCGTCTTTTGTCACGATTCTGGAGCCGGCTTCCGAACGCGGCCGGGCGGCTGTCGAGGAACTGCAGGAACAGACCGTCAGCCTGCTGAATTTCCAACCGGTGGAGCGTCGCGTGTTCTCCGCGCAACTGGCCTTCAATCTGCTGCCGGAATCGGCAGCGTCTTCGCGTACGGAGTCCATTGTTGGCCGGCAGCTGCAGGCGACACTGGGAGAGCGGGTCTCTCTCCCGCGCCTCATGGTGACCCAGGCGCCGACGTTTCACGGGCACGCGCTGTGCCTGTTCGTCGATCTGCCGAAGGCGCCCACGGTTGACGAGATCGTGGAATGCTTCGCGGGGGAACCCGGCGCGTTTACCACCTACTCCGAAGGCGCCGGAGCGTCGCCGGTGGAAGTGATCGGAAACGACCGGATTCACATCAGCCGGGTGTTTGCCGACGCGCGTCACTCCGGGTCGTATGGCCTGTGGATCGCCATCGACAACCTGCGCATCGCCGCTTCCAACGCTATCCAGACGGCCGAGCGGCTCATGTTCGCGCCTGCGCCGCAGGGGTGATCATGAGCTTCGATCCGGTTCCCTTTCGCGAACGCCGCCGCCGATTTGCGGAATTGATCGGCGATGGCCTGGCGATTATTCCCGGCGCCCGGGAATGGTCGCGCAACGCCGATACGCAGTACGAGTTCCGCCAGGATTCGGATTTCTACTTCCTGACCGGCTTTGATGAGCCCGACGCTGTCGCCGTGTTCAATCCCGCCCATCCCTCGGAACAATTCGTCCTGTTCGTCCGCCCTCGCGACCGGGAAATGGAAATCTGGAACGGGCGTCGCGCCGGCGTGGAAGGCGCCGTCGCGGAATATGGCGCGGACACGGCCTATCCGATCGAGGAACTCGACGCGAAGTTGCGTGAATATGCCCTGGACCGTTCGCGAGTGATCTACCGGTTGGGGAATACGCAACACGATGCTCGCGTCACCCGGCTCATGACGGAAATGCGCTCGCCGCGGGTGCGCGGTGGTTTCGTGACGCCCGTGGGACTCGAGGATCCTGGTCCCGTCCTTCATGAACTCCGTCTGAGACGCTCTCCCGCGGAACTGGAACGGCAGCGGCGCGCGTGCGCAATCAGCCGGGACGCGCACATCGAAGCCATGCGCTATGCGCAGCCGGGCCAGTACGAATATGAGGTGCAGGCGGCGCTCGAGTTCGTCTTCCGCAAGGAGGGCTCTCCCCGCAACGCGTATCCGTCGATCGTGGCGTCGGGCCCGAACGCCTGCATCCTGCACTACATGGAAAACAACCGGCGGATGGAAGACGGCGATCTCCTGCTGATCGACGCGGCGTGTGAATGGGGCTACCACGCCGCGGACATCACGCGCACGTTTCCCGTCAATGGACGGTTCTCCGCTCCGCAGCGCCGGATCTACGAAATCGTGCTCGCGGCGCAACTGGCGGCCATCGAGGCCGCGCAATCCGGCGCGCGCTATGAGGCCATGCACGATGCGGCCCGGCGGCGTCTGACCGAAGGGCTGGTCGATCTGGGCCTGCTGCCGCGCGGCGTCGAGGAATCGCTGGCCATGCACCATTACCGGGAGTTCTACATGCATGGAACCGGTCACTGGCTCGGTATGGATGTCCACGACGCCGGGGACTATCGCGTCCGCCGCGAGTCGCGCGCCCTCGAGCCCGGCATGGTTCTGACTGTCGAGCCCGGCCTGTACTTTGACCCGGAACGCGAATCCGCCACGTTTTATCTGCGCGAATACAGCGAGGAAGAAATGTGGGCGCGCCGGTTCCGGATCGGGATGGCGGCCGCAAAGAAGCTGGAAGAGGAAGAGAAAGCGCGGGCGCCAAAAATCGAACATCCCATCCCCGTGGAGTACCGCCGCATCGGCGTCCGCATCGAAGACGATGTGTTGATCACGGCTGCCGGTCCCGAAGTTCTCACCGCCGGCGTTCCCAAGACAGTCGATGATGTCGAACGCGTTTGCGCGGAAACGACTCGCCTGCCCTGATCGATTTCAAGTAGGCTGCAGGGAACCATGCGGCTGCTGACGCCATTTTTCGTTTTTGCCGCGCTGCCGGCTCTTGCCGGCGGCGTTCCGGCACAACTCCCGTCCGGGGTTTCCGCCACGGGGGAATTTGCCGAAGCAAAGAACATCTCTTCCGATATGGCGCGTCAGCTGGCCCGGATCGACGCGGACCGTCAGGCGCTCAATGCCGCCGTCGGCGTGTTGCGGCGGCTGCCTGAGTTGGCGGCTCTCGGTTTGAATGAGAGCCGGATGGAAGCGTTTGCGGTGGCGGTCCTGGATCCGGTGGAGCAGTCCACCCGGAGTTCCACCACTGGTGGCCGCACGGTTCATCAGGTGGAAGTCGTCATTTCGCTCGACGAGGACACGGTTCATCGGGTCAGTATTCTCCGCAAGGATCGGGAGGCCACCGCGAGACTCCTGGAGATATCGGCGAAACTGGCAGCGTTGCGTCTCCAACTCGTGGAACAGCTTATCCGGCTTGAAGCGGCGTCGGGTGACGCCCCGGCCGGGGTGGCGGCGGAGCGGCAGGACACGGTCGTCCGGATGCGTGTCGCGCAGCTGTCGGCGCGGGTTGCCGCCGGTCTGGCGCTGACCGAAGAGAGCCCCGCTTCCCGGCGCGTGTCTTCACCGCAGGGACGTGAACGCGCGAGACGCGCCGCGGAGGAAGCGGTTGCGATCGCTCCCGATTCGCCGGAGGCGCATTACGCCATGGGCGACGTGTTGATGGAAGAGGATCAACCCGAGGTGGCCGAGGCGGAATACCGCAAGGCGCTCGGCGCAGACTCCGCGTCGGCCTCAGGTCATCTGAAGCGGGCCAACGCCCTCCGGCTCGAAGGGAAGCTCCCGGAGGCGGTTGCAGAGTTTCGCGAAGCTATTCGTATCAACCCGCGGGACGCGCAGGGCCACAGCGACCTGGCGCTGACATTGAATACCCAGGGCAATACTGCGGAAGCCACCGCCGAATATACCGAAGCCATCCGGCTGGATCCCGATTGCGTCGACGCGCACAACGGCCTGGCCGTTATTCTGGCCAGGCAGCAACGGATTCCCGACGCCGCGGTGGAGTTTCGCGAAATCATCCGCATCGATCCCGATCTTGTCATCGGGCACTACAACCTTGCGCTGGCGCTGGCGGACCTGGACATGGACGCGGAGTCGGCGAAGGAACTGCGCGAGGTTGTCCGGCTCAACCCGAACCACTACAACGCCCACTACAATCTCGGAGAACTCTTTCGTCTGGAAGGAAAGTTCGACGATGCCGCCCGTCAGTTTCGCGAATACCTGCGACTCGCGCCGGACACGCCACAGACCCAACGGAACCGGCAGCGGGCGCAGAGTCTTGCCCAGTCGTACGAAGAACCATAGATGGCCACTTTCCCCGCCCCAATGTATAGGGCGGGCTATGACCGCCCAGTACCTTCCGAATATCGCAAAGCGTACCGATTCCTTTTGTTGTTGGGCGCGCTTCTTATTCCGTGATCTCGCACTCCCCGTAATACTGTTCCGGGCTGGACGTGGCGCCGGCCAGCGGCGGTTCCAGGTATTCATGCCGTGAATGGACGGCTTTGAGTTTCCCGCCGCCCGCCGGCTGGTCGAACACCGTCGTAATGTACATGGGGCCTGACCGGAACGACTGCATCAGATGCAGGTAGCCCGGAGCTGCGCGGGCGATGATTTCACTTTCCATCGTTCCGTTTCGCAGTTTTGCCGTTCCTTCGTCGGTGTCGATGGAGTCGAACCGTAACGTAAATGCGCCGGGCTTGAGCGCGGCTTCCGGCTGTCCGTCTTTCTTCCAGCCGGCAACGGAGGAAAGCGGGAAGGAACAACGAAGACCTTTGGCAACCGCCAGCTTTCCGCCCTGCGCCGCGTTCTGCGAAGACAGGGACGCCGCAAGCACAGTCATGATTAGAGTTGCCGCAAGCGCTAACTTTTGGACGGTACGCATGAAGACTCCTGATAATAACGATTTCCCCATTCTCCCCCTGCGAACCGGCAGGGGGGCATGACACGTCATTTTCCTGACAATTGACCATGATTGTGGGCGGTTATAGACCGCCCCACAAGGGAATCGGGTGAGATCGGCGCCTGCGTTCTTTCATCCAGGCATTCAGCCGCGTGTACACCGGTTTCCGGAAGGGAACGACCCGTTCGATCAACTCTTCGAACGTCATCCATTGCCAACGCTGAAATTCTCCGGGCGACGGGAGCGCAATCGGCGCTCCCGCCCGATGACGAAACAGGAACCAGTAATGAGCCTGTCCTCGCCCGGTCTTCGCGCTGCGCAGTTCCACGGGCAGTTCATAGGTCAGGGGTTCCGGGTACTGATCCATGATGCGGAGATCGTCCTCGTGGATGCCGGTCTCCTCTTCAACTTCCCGCAGGACCGTTGCAAGAGGCTCCTCGTCTTTCATCATGCCGCCCTGCGGCAATTGCCATGCGCCCGGGGCGGCGGAACGTTCCAGAGCCAGGACGCGGCCCTTGTGGTCCACGATCACGGCGCCCGCGCCCGCCCGAAAGTACTGTCCCTTCATCGTCCTTAATATCTACTTCCT
>DASUFH010000073.1:0-12247 GCA_036274645.1 Terriglobia bacterium | reverse complement strand
CGATGTCGACGGTTTGCTCGATTTTGTGGAGCGGTTGGCGGATGAAACCGGTTTGCCGGTGGGGATCAAGTCCGCTGTTGGAGAGCAGGCCTTCTGGAAAGACCTGGTCCGCCTCATGGCAACGACAAAACGCGGCGTTGATTTCGTCACCATTGATGGCGGCGAAGGCGGCACCGGCGCGGCGCCGCTGGTGTTTGCCGATCACGTTGCTTTGCCATTCAAACAGGCCATCAGCCGCGTCTATCGTGAATTCGCGGACGCGGGGCTTCAGCATGATGTCGTTTTCATTGGCTCGGGAAAACTCGGCTTCCCCGAAGCGGCGCTGTTTGCGTTCGCGCTTGGCTGCGACATGATCAACGTCGGGCGCGAGGCCATGTTGTCGATTGGCTGCATCCAGGCCCAGCGTTGTCATACCGGGCATTGCCCCACCGGTGTGGCGACCCAGAACACATGGCTGATGCATGGACTTGATCCAACGCTCAAGGCTGCGCGCCTGGCAAACTATCTCATCACCCTTCGCAAGGAGCTTCTTCAACTCAGCCGCGCCTGCGGCGTCTGCCATCCGGCGCTGGTCGGTGGCGATCACATCGAGATCCTCGACGGCCAGTTCGGTTCCCGGTCGGTTTTTGAACTGTTCAACTACGATAAGGGTTGGGCCCTGCCATCGGAGTCGGACAGGTGTGAGATTGAACGCATCATGCTGGCTATGGAACAGACAGCGCGAACCGGCGCACACGCCTGAACCGGTTCCGCACCCTTGCAGGGCGGTCTGCGATTTCTACCAGGGTCTGGCGCGGATTCTCCGAGATTCAGACTGGAAGCACACGCGAAGTTGCCGGAGCGCGAGAGTTGCCATGCGGTGTGGCATATACTGCGTAGCTTCAGGAAATAGAGTTGTCGGGCCAATGTTGCGTTTCGGAGGCTGGCATGAGCAGACTGGGCACGGTGTTCGTCATGATGGTCTTCTTCGCGTGCGCAAGCGCCACACCCGCTTCTCAGACACAGGAACGCTTTCGCGTATCGCTGACATTCCAGGGCTACTGGTCGGAAGCGTATTGCCGGTTGGATGTTGAGGCCGGCCAGAAATCCGAACCGGCTCAGGCGCGATTGGAATGTGGCCGGGACTCCCGATCGTTGTTCGTTGTGCGCGAAGCGCTGAACTCCACCGAAACGGAGCAGTTCGTTTCGTTGGCCGCGGAGCCCAGGGTCTGGAATGGGCCCGTCATCGGCAGGGATTCGAGAGCGAGTGATGGCAGTGTGGAATGGTTGGAACGGCAATCGCCGCACTCCTGGGATTGCGTGGTGACGTCCGGTAACAGCGATTTCGGCGTCACGTCTGCAAACGTCGCGCGCAGTCGTTTCCTGAAGCTCCTGGGCGACATTCGGAGCCGGATGAGAGATCGCGGAACCCTGACGCCTTCTCGGGCCGAAGATCCGCCGCCGCCAGCGGAGAGTATCGATGGCTTATGGGTTTCCGGGCAGATGTTCATGGCCTTGAAAAAGGACGGAGATGGCGTCGTTGGCTGGCTTTTAAGCGGAGGACGGCCTCTTCCGATCGGGAAAGGGACAGCTGATGGCGATACCGTGATGTTCAAGCTCAGAGACGGCGTGCTGAGCGACGCGACGCTCACGACGTATACGGTCCGGCGGACTGCCGCTGAGTTGAACGTAACGAAGATCATTGACGGGGTAGACCCCGCCACCAACGGTGGCGCCGTCCGCACATTTAACGCGCGTCGAGTCGTCATGTCCCAACCCCCGCTTTAGAACCCGGGAAATCACGCGCCAATTATTCGCAGTAACCACGAGTTGCGCCCGGGGTCTTCACGGGGAACGAAGAATGTCGGGCCGGGGTCTAAGAACAGTCCTCTGACGGGAGTTATCCGGAACGAAGAAGGCTCCGGGCATGCCGGACTGAACAGCCTCGATTTACAGGGAGTGGTTATGAAATTCATGGGCTCAAATTCACGAAAGCGGATCTACACACTCGTGGCCTTAACGGCCGGTGGCCTGCTGGCCGGCTTCGGCCTTGTCTTTGCGGGACTCTTACCGGGCGGTCCGGCGCCGCTTCCCCGGGTGGTTCCGGTGGCGCCTCCGGTAGCGCCTCCGGTAGCGCCTCCGTCACAGATTGCCGCGGACCTGGGCGGGGCGGAGCGTTATCTGACCCATGTCAGCACCGACAAGCCCATCTACCGCACGGGTGAGAAGCTCTACGTCCGTGGCGTGGTGTTGCGGGGGGATACCCATTCCCCGATGCCGGCGCAGTCCGCAGTGATGTTTGAAATCAAGGGACCCAAGGGGGACACTGTCGCATCCGGAACGACGTCGCTTATGGACAGCGTGGCCGGTTTCTCGTGGGATATCCCGCCGGATCAGGCCGGAGGCGAATACACCGTGCGGGTATCGCATCCCTTTACGGGCGACGCGCCGGCGGAACGCAAGTTCGATATCCGGGCCTACCGCGCCCCGCGTTTGAAGAGTCAGATCGTTTTCGTGCGTGACGGCTACGGCCCCGGCGACACAGTCGCCGCCAACCTGCACGTGGAGCGCGCCGAAGGCGGCATTCCGTCCGGCGCCCGCGTTTCGGTGGCGGCGCGGGTCGATGGCGAAGAGATCTGGAACGGATCGACCACTGTGGACGCGGCCGGCAACGCATCCGCCACGTTCAAGCTACCCGCCGAGATCGCCCGAGGCGAAGGTTCGGTCGCCATGACCATCGAGGATGGCGGCGCCGTCGAAACCGCGGCCAAGACCATTCCGATTCTTCTGCAGACCCTGGATCTGGAAATCTATCCGGAGGGCGGGGATCTCGTGGCCGGCCTTGTCAATCGTGTCTACGTGGAAGGGAAGACGCCGGCGCAAAAGCCCGCGGACATGGCCGGCGTCATTGTCAACGCCGCCGGAAGGGAAGTTGCCACGTTCCGTACCGAACATGAAGGCCGCGGGCGGTTTTCGTTTACGCCGGTTAAGGGCGAGACATACTCCCTGCGCGTCACCGAACCGTCGGGCATCAAGACCGTCTTCAAACTTCCTGATGTGAAGCCGTCCGGCGCTGTGATTACCGCCGTTGGCGATGTCACGCCCGGAGAGAAGGATGTCGTGGTGCGCGTGGCGACCGCTGCCGGCGGTTCGTACGGCGTCGCCCTGAGCCAGCGCGGAAAAGAGCTCGCTTACAAGTCGATCACCCTGAAGGCTTCCGAGTCCGCGGAGATCGGTTTCACCGTGCCACGCTCGGTCGATGGCGTGATTGTGGCGACGGTTTTTGACGATCGCAAGACGCCCCTGGCGGAGCGCCTCCTGTTCCGGCAGCCGGACCGAAAGGTCCACGTCAAGGTCGTTGCCGATCACTCCGACTATGTTCCCGGCGACAAGGTGACGCTAAAGGTGACCACGACGGATGACGCCGGCAAACCCGTCGGCGCGGTGGTCGGATTGACGGTAACCGACGACAGTGTGCTCGAAATGATCGAAAAGCGGGAGCAGGCGCCACGGCTTCCGGTGATGGTCCTTCTCGAAAGCGATGTGCGTGATCTCGCGGACGCGCATGTCTACCTTGATGAGAAGAATCCGAAGGCGTCCCTGGCGGTGGATCTGCTGCTCGGAACTCAGGGCTGGCGGCGGTTTGCGGCGGTGGACCCGGCGAAGTTCGTTGCCGCGTACAACGATGCGGCTTTGCGCGCGTTGGCCGTACGGACTCCCGTCGTCGAAGCGAGATTCCTTCGCAACGAACAGGGGCGCGCGATCGATCATTTGGCTTTTGATTTCTTTAATCAGGCTCCTGCTCCCGGCGGCGCGCCGGCTCCCAAAGCGGCGCTGGGCGCGGTCCGGCCAATGGTTCCCGCCGCGGCGCCCGTGCCGGTTGAAGCTCCGAAGAAGTTGGTGGAGGCTCAGGCCGGGCGGCAGCGGGGTGCGGAAAACGCCCAGGCCGCTCAAGGCGGTTTTGGGCTCGCTCAAGGCCAGATGGCTCTCGCCAAGCGGGCGGATGCTTTTGCCGATCGCAAAGAAATGGCGGCCATGGAAATGGCGCCTATGGTCCGCGAATATGCGCATGCGCGCCGCCCAAACTGGACGGAAGGCTCCCGGGTCGACTTTACCGAGACGGTCTACTGGAACGCCGGCGTCAAGACCGACGCTGCGACCGGCGCCGCTTCCGTCTCGTTCAACCTGAGTGATGCGGTGACATCGTTTGCTGTCCTGGCCGATGGGTACGCGCAGGATGGGGCATTGGGATCGAGTGTGAGTCATGTCGAATCCGTGCGGCCCTTTTACATCGAACCCAAGATTCCGCTGGAGGTCACCAGCGGCGACGTCATCCAGTTACCCATCACCATGATCAACGGCCTGGGCCGGGAACTCGGCGGCGCGCGCGTCACGCCCGCCGCCGGCGCGGGGCTCAAGGTCACGCTGCCCGAAAGCGGCGCCTCGCTGCGCGCAAAAGAGCGGGCCCGGCGTCTGCTGCGGATCGATGTCGGACGGGAATCCAGCGGCGACGTCGACCTGACGCTCGATGCGAGCGCCGGACCCTACAGCGACACGGTGGCCCGGAAAATCAAGATTCAGCCCATGGGCTTCCCGCTCGAGAGTTCGAAAGGCGGCGTGCTGGAGCCCAATACCACGAGCGTGTTTGAATTCACGCTGCCGGAGGGGACGACCGGCGGCAGTGTGACCTCCAGCGTGATCGTGTATCCCACCCCGCTGGCCAGCATGACGGAGGCGCTTCAGGCGCTGATCCGGGAGCCATTCGGGTGTTTCGAGCAGACGAGTTCCACCAGCTATCCGATGGTCATGGCCCAGCAGTACTTCCTGACCCACACCGGTATCGAGCCCGCGATTATCGAGAAAACCCGCGGACTCCTCGACGCGTCGTACAAGCGATTGACGGGTTTCGAGTCGAAGTCGAAGGGGTACGAGTGGTTCGGCGCCGATCCCGGCCACGAAGCGCTCACGGCGTATGGGCTGCTGCAATTCACGGATATGGCCCAGGTGCGCGAAGTCGACAAGGACATGCTGCAGCGCACCCGCGCGTGGCTGCTCGCGCGGCGCGACGGGGCCGGCGGTTACAAGCGCAACGACCGGGCGCTGGACAGTTTTGGACGCGCGCCGGTGGACACCACGAACGCCTACGTGACCTGGGCGCTGATCGAAGCCGGCGAGAAAGGGCTCGAGAAGGAAGTCGCCGCCGTGAAGACCGCCGCCGAAGCGACCAACGACAGTTACGTCGTTGCGTTGGGGGCCAACGTGCTTTCCGTGGCCGGCGATCGGCCCGGCGCGCGCCGGCTCATGGAGAAGCTGGCCAGGGCTCAGGAAAACGCCGGCAGCGTCAAGGGCGCCGTCACCAGCATTACGAACTCCGGTGGCGAGGCCTTGACGATCGAAACAACGGCTCTCGCGACGCTGGCCTGGATGCGCGACCCGTCCTTCGCGCCGAATGTGGAAAAAGGAATCCGGTGGATCGTCGAAGCCAACAAGAACGGACGCTTCGGTTCCACCCAGTCGACGGTGCTGGCCCTCCGCGCAGTCGTCGCCTATGACGCCGCGCGCGCCCGTCCGAAGGCTCCAGGCCGTTTGATCCTGACCGTCGACGGCCGGACTGCGGGGGAGCCGATATCGTTCACTGCGAATACGCAGGGCGCGCTCGTCCTGCCGGAATTTGGCCATCAGCTGGAACCCGGGCGGCACACGATCGCCCTGAAGATGGAAGACGGGTCAGGGATGCCCTATTCCATGAATGTGAAATACCACGCAACATTACCGAACAGCGCCGAAGAAACCCGTGTGGGCATTCAGGTCACGCTCAAGGACACGCAGATTCGGGAAGGCGGAGTTACGGAAGCCACGGTCACGATCGTCAACAAGAGCGATGAAGCCGTCCCCACCCCGGTAGCCATCGTGGGTATTCCGGGAGGACTGGAAGTCCGGCACGACCAGCTGAAAGAACTGGTCAAAGCCGGCAGGATCGACGCGTACGAAGTGATCGGACGCGAGGTGATTCTGTATTGGAGGGGGTTGAAGGCCGGGGCCAGAATCGAAGCGCCGTTGAGTCTGGTTGCCGCAATTCCAGGTTCCTATACGGGACCCGCGAGTCGCGCCTATCTCTACTACACCGACGAGTACAAGAACTGGGCGCCGGGGCTGAAAGTAAATATTGCCGCGCGGTGAGGGAACGTCGGGGGGCACAGCCCCCCGACAACTCCTTGTCCTGCTGCGGCGAGTGACTGGCGTCATATCGCGGAAAGGCTTCGCGATCTATGCGCAAGAAAGTGTTCGCGCATGGCTCAGGATGATCAGAAGCTAGGCGACGCGGCGTGACTGGCCGGAAGGTGGATTCAGGAAGTCCTTGATCGCCTTCTCTGCCTGCTCACGCGTATAGCCGTATCGTTCCTGCAGCTTGCCGAGCATCTTCTGGGTATCCCCTTGAATCTCCATAACGTCGTTATCGGTGAGCTTTCCCCACTTGCTGCGAATCTGGCCCTTCACCTGGTTCCATTTACCTTTGAGAATGTCCGGATTCATGGTTTCTCCTTTTAACACAAAGAATTTGGCTTCGTTCGGCAAGTAACGAGCAATTGGGCTGCCCGGCGGCTGATCGTGGACGCAACCCGTTCTTGATCCCGGCTATCGTCCGGAGGACGATAGAGGAAGAGGACGATTAAGGCTAAAAAGGGCGCCTCTTGCGACGGCGTCCCGATGCTGGAAAATCTGCCAGGGATAGTCGAGGAGGAATTATCCTGGTCCCGATTGGCTTCAGGATTGCCTCTGCCACAAGAGGGGGCAAGCCTGGAGTGTCTTCCACGGGCTCCGTCACAGCGTGCCGCTTCGAACAGAATTTGCTCAGTCGTCCTCTTTTGCGGAGTTCCAGCATATGAAGCGGAAGTTTTCACCCACCGTCGGTGTGGAGAGGCTCCGGTTCCCCCTCTTCGAGACCGGTCCCTACTTCCAGCGGGCCATTGCGGAATGTCCCATTCCACTCGTCGTTCACGATGAAAACGACCGCGTTCTGCAGGTGAGCAAGGGCTGGACCCGCTTTTCCGGTTATACGATGGAAGACATTCCCACGATCGGCGCCTGGCGGCAGCGCGCCTATGGAGCGGCCGAAACGACCGCGAACCTGTCGCTGGATGATCTCTTCACGCTCAACGAAACAGTCGATGATGGTGAATGGCTGATTACCGCGAAGGACGGATCGAAGCGGATCTGGCACTTCATGATAACGCCGTTGGGCCGGCACAAGGGGCTCCGCATTCTGCTTGCCACCGCCGTCGACGTTACCGAACGCAAGCGGGCCGAAGATGCGCTCCGCAAGGCCGAAGAATTGCTCAATCAGGGGGTTCATGTTGCCGGCCTCGGCATATTCGATCATGACCAGGTGACGGAAGGACTTTACTGGTCGCCGGAAATGAGGGCCATTTGTGGCCTGAGTCCCGACGAGCCCGTAAGTCTTCCGGCATACATCGATCTCATTCACCCCGATGACCGGGAGGCGATCACAACGGCGATCACCCGCGCGCACGACCCCACGGGTGACGGGCGGTTCGATGTGGAGCATCGCCTCGTCCGCCGTGACGGCTCGATCCGCTGGCTGCGAATTCAATCGCAGACTTTCTTTGAAGGAGAAGCGCCTGCGCGTCATCCTGTACGAACGGTCGGAGCGCTCCTGGACATCACGGGGCAGAAATTAGCGGAAGAATATCGTGATCGACTCATCGCGCATGAGCAGGAACTTCGCGCGGCCGCCGAATCGGCGAACAAGCTCAAGGACGATTTCCTGTCGACCCTGTCGCATGAACTGCGAACCCCACTCACGGCGATAATCGGATGGACCAGTCTGCTGCGGGATCAGCGGCTCGACAAGGCTTCCGAACTGCGGGGTATCGACACCATTGATCGCAACGCCAGGTCGCAGCAGCGCCTGATCGAAGAAATCCTGGATGTGTCGCGCATCATTTCCGGCAAATTTACTTACAACCCGGGGCCGATCGAAATGTTGCCGATCGTCGAGGCCGCGGTCGAAAGCATCCGGCCCATCGCCGAACATCTCGGCATCCGTTTTGAAACCGACCTCGCGGCCCGCGACGCTGCGGTTTTCGGCGATCCCGACCGCCTGCTGCAGATGATGTCGAACCTGTTGTCCAACGCGGTCAAATTTACCCCTGAACACGGGACCGTCCGGGTTTCTCTGCTCCGGCGAAATGCTTCCATCCGGTTCCTCGTCAGCGATACCGGCGAGGGGATCGCCCCCGAATTCCTGCCTCACATTTTCGACCGGTTCCGGCAGGGTGACAGCGCCACCACCCGCAAACACGGCGGGCTCGGATTGGGCCTGTCGATTGTTCGCCATATTGTGGAGCTTCATGGCGGCGCTATCCATGCCGAAAGCGCCGGCTATGGCAAAGGCGCAACCTTCATTGTGGACCTGCCTGTTCTGGTAACCGGGTAGGAGCCGCTCTTATCACCGTGCAGAATGGTTCAACATGTTTTCAACGGGAGCATTTGGGGGCCCCGCCTGCCTGCAGGGGCGGTCTCCCAAGGAACTAGACCAATAATCGCTTTGTTTTCAACAAAGCGATTATTGGTCTAGTTTTTGTCGCGATGCGTCGCGATACCAATCGCGTGGGCCGCTATGACCGCCCATATTTCAGGCTGAATTCTTGTGAAATCAAGAGACTTCCATCCCGAAACGTCGGGCGGTCATAGAACGCCCCTACAAGCAGGGGGGACCCCAAATGCTTCCGTTGTGAAAAGCTTCGTGTACGTCCCCGGCTGACGGCAAAAATGTCCCAACTTCAGAGCGCGGGAGAGGGCTGAGGTTTAAGAGTCCCGCATATGGCGTCAAGGTTGACGGGGTCTACAGCCACGTATACAGTGATGCTCCGTCTTACAAGACCAGATTCGAGGTATTGCGACATGAGGAAATTTGCTGTGCTGCCGCTGGTATTCGTGGCAGGTTTGGGCGCTGTAGTCTTGTCCGGTCAGCAGAGTGTGGAGTTCAAGAACAACATCCCGGTGGCTCCGACGGGACTGGCTAACCGCCCGCTGCCGAAGCTGCCGATGGAGTTCGATACGGGCGAAGGGCAGCGCATTCGTGTGACCGCGGTGACCACGGCGCTCGAGTATCCGTTTGGGATGACGTTTCTCCCGGACGGAACCATGCTGGTGACCGAACGCGCCGGCCGCCTCCGGGTCATTCGCAACGGAAACCTCGATTCCAAACCGGTGGAGGGAACTCCGAAGTCGTACTTTACCGGTCAATCCGGTCTACCCGGCGCGGTCCACGGTTTCATGGACGTGGTTCTGCACCCGCGCTTTTCCGAGAATCACTACATCTACCTGAGCTACACAAAGCCGCTGGACGCCACGAAGAACGTCGCCGCCGTGGCGCGAGCCGTGTGGGATGGAAAGGCGTTTACGCAGACCAAAGACATCTTCGTCTCGGAAGGAACCGGCCCGACGCGCATTGCCTTCGGCAAGGACGAAACGCTGTATCTGACGATCTCCGGCGCCGATCCGCAGGACCTGAACACGCAGGGCGGCAAGGTGCTTCGCATCAAAGATGACGGCACGATTCCTCGGGACAATCCGTTTGTGGGGCGCGCCGGCGCAAAGCCCGAAGTCTTTACCTACGGGCATCGGAATGCGCTCGGGCTCGCGCTTCGTCCAGGTACCAACGAGATGTGGCAGAACGAAAACGGCCCGAACGGTGGCGATGAGATCAACATTCTCCGGGCCGGCAAGAATTATGGCTGGCCGCTCGTCAGCCTGGGGCGCAAGTATGAGGGTCCCTGGCAGTCGGAGGGCCCGACGCACGCCGGTTATGAGCCGCCGATCATCTACTGGATGCCCGCGATTGCCGTGTCCGGCATGACGTTTTACAGCGGCGACAAGCTTCCCAAATGGAAGGGCGATATTTTCGTTGGCTCCATGCGAACGGGGGAAATCCCGGGCACCGGGCACCTGGAACGGATTCTCGTCAACGACAAACTGGAGGAACTCCGCCGCGAAACGCTGCTGACCGAACTGCGGCAACGCATTCGCGATGTGCGGCAGGGAACGGACGGGTTGCTGTATCTCCTGACGGATGAAAAGCCCGGCGCGGTGCTCCGCATCGAACCTGCGAAGTAAGTCGCCGCAATGGCGCGCGCGCTTCGCCTGGGAAGCCCGACAAACATTTTGACTTTGAAAGTGGCATCCATTATCAACCTGTTCGCTTCGATGCCGATGACGGAGCCTGGGAGGATTTGCGGAATGACGAAACGCCTTTGGTGGACTCTGGGCGTGTGCGCCCTCACTTTGTTGTCGATACTTCCGACCCTGGGACAGCGGGGAGCGCAGAAGGGAGAATGGCGCGCCTACGGCGGCGATGAAGGCAGCACGCGCTACACGCCGCTGGACCAGATTAACCGGGACAACATTGCGAATCTGCGGGTGGCCTGGGTCTGGAAGTCGGACAGCCTGCTTCCGAATCCGCAGACCTCGAGCGAGACCACGCCCATTATGGTCAACGGCGTGATTTATTTTTCGATGGACCAGAAACGTTTCATCGTCGCCGTTGACGCCGCTTCGGGTGAAACCATCTGGGTGTACCGCCCGAATGAAGGCGCCCGCTTCGACGGCGCGCCGCGCAAGGTCCATCGGGGCGTCTCCTACTGGACCGACGGGCAGGGCGACGAGCGCATCATCTTTGCGACGCCGGGATTCAACCTGATCGCGCTCGACGCCAAAACCGGCGCGCCTGTGAAGACCTTCGGAACCAACGGAATCGTCGACATGATGAAGGACCTCGACATCGACTACAAAGGCGATCCCAATGGCCGTATCGGAAACAGTTCGCCGGTCGTCATTTCAAACGATGTCGTGGTTGTCGGTCCCGCCCATCTGCGTCCTACGAAAACGAACGTGAAGGGCGACGTGCTGGCCTATGACGCCCGGACCGGCAAGAAGAAGTGGATCTTCCATACGATTCCCCGAAAAGGCGAACCCGGCTATGAGACCTGGGAGAAAGGGTCCGGCGACTACACCGGAAGCGTGGGAGTCTGGGGGCCGTTTTCGGCCGATCCCGAACTCGGGTACGTCTATCTCAACACGGAAGCGCCGACGAACGACCTTTGGGGCGGCGCGCGCCCCGGCGCCAATCTGTATTCCGACAGTCTGATCTGTCTCGATATCAAGACCGGCAAAACGATCTGGTATTACCAGATGATCCACCATGACATCTGGGATTACGACAGCCCTCCGCATCCGATACTGGTCGACATTCAGGTGGACGGTAAGCCGATCAAGGCCGTCGTCCAGTTGACCAAACAGGCGTATGCGTATGTGTTTGACCGGACGAACGGCAAGCCCGTCTGGCCGATCGAAGAGAAGCCCGTGCCGCCCTCGACGGTGAAGGGTGAATGGACCAATCCCACGCAGCCCTTTCCGACCAGGCCGCCCGCCTTCGATGTGCAGGGCGTTACGGCGGACGACCTGATCGATTTCACGCCGGAGTTGCGAGCCGCCGCGCTGCGGGCGGTCGCGGGTTTCAAGATGGGACCGCTGTATACGCCGGCCGTGCAGGTATCCAATGAGTTGAGAGGCACGATTCAGGTTCCGGGTTACGGGGGCGGGGCCAACTGGCAGTCCGGCGCAGCCGATCCCGAAACCGGGTTTGTGTATGTCGGGTCAGCGACCAATCCGACCGGAATCGGTTTGAATCCCAATCCCAACGCGAACCCGAACGACCCCGACGCCGCAGACTACAATCAGGCGACGAGCAACATTCCTCAGGTCAATGGGCTGAGACTGCTGAAGCCCCCCTATGGACGCATCACCGGTTACGACATGAACAAGGGGACGATTGCGTTTCAGGTTCCGAACGGAGGCACGCCGCCGAACATCCAGTCCGCGTTTGACGCCGCCGGGTTGAAGAATATTCCGCCGACGGGCTCGCCGTCTCAGGCCCATCTGCTCGTGACGAAAAATTTCCTGTTCGCCACCGAAGGCTCGGGCGGACAGGCGATCCTCCACGCGTACGACAAGGCCACGGGCGCGCAGATCTGGGAAGGGGCCATGCCGGATGGTCCCGCGACGGGCATTCCCATGGCCTATACCTATCAGGGACGGGGCTACATCGTCCATGCCGCCCGCGGGCCGAATGGCGGCGGCGCCCAGATTGTCGCATGGAGCATTGGCGCTCCCGGTGGAGCGGGCGGTCGGGGCGCTGGTCGTGGCGGGGCGCCACGCGGTGGGGCGGCGGCGCCCCGTGGAGGCG
>DASUFH010000072.1:0-3157 GCA_036274645.1 Terriglobia bacterium | reverse complement strand
GTCACAATCGATAACAGGCAATGAGCAATGGATAACCGCGGGGGCCATCGCCCCTCCCCATCTCCCGTATAGGTTATCATCCCTTTTTCCACTACAATCGGGCGCCGTGAATCTCCGCGTAAGTTTTGTTCTGGCGTTGTGCGCCCTCTCCGCGTGTTCCGGGATGGACACGTTGACGCCGTCGGCGCTCGATGCCGCCATGAAGAAGTGGACCGCAGCCAGAATCGACTCCTACCGCATGATCGTCGATATGGAAGGCGACAAGGTGGAGAAGGAGCAGTTTGAGGTTGTCGTCCGGGACGGTTCCGTCGCGACGCTGAAGCGCAATGGCAAGGACGTTGCGCCCGGGTCGAGTCAGGATTATTCGATGATTGGACTGTTCCGCATGCTCGGCCAGGAGATGAGTCTGGCGGAGAAGCCCCAGGTTCTTGGCGCGCCGGAAGGTTATTCCGCTTATCTGATGGCGACCTTTGACGATCGTACCGGCCGTCTGGAGCGTTATCGTCGTACGGTTGGCGGCGCCAGCAATACGATCAACATCATCGTGAGTTCATTCGAACCACTGGAAGAAGGGAAGGCTCCGTGAGCGCGAACTCGAGCGCAAAGCCTGCGGTGTTGGAGGGCCCCTGGTACAAAGAGGTCACCCGCGAGCAGTGGCGGGCGTTTTCCGCCGTGTTTCTTGGATGGGTTGTGGACGCGTTTGACTTCAACATCCTGGCGTTCATCATCCTCGACATCGAAAAGAGCTTCTCGGTCAGTCACGCGCTCGCGGGGGGGCTCGGTACAGTCACGCTGATGATGCGTCTTGTGGGTGGAACCGCGGCCGGCGCGGCGGCGGACAAGTGGGGCCGCAAGCTGCCGTTGATGTTGTCGGTCGTCTGGTTTTCGCTGTTTGCGTTTCTCAGCGGCTTCTCCACATCCTACGCGATGCTTTTCGGCCTGCGCGCGCTGTTCGGCATCGGCATGGGTGGGGAATGGGCTGCGGGTATGCCGCTGGTTTTCGAGCACTGGCCGACCCGGCTGCGAGGTCATGTCTCCGGGTTGATGCTGGGGGGATGGTATTGGGGATATCTGTTGGCCTCGGTTGTTTTTCAATACGTCTATCCGCTGTTTCAGGGTATGCCGGACCTTGGATGGCGGGTGATGTTCTGGGTGGCCATTGTTCCCGCGCTGTTCACGTTCTGGATTCGCGCGCGCGTGCCGGAGAGTCCGGTCTGGCTGGAGCAGCAGCGCCTTTTGCGGGAAAGCGCGGGCAGACAGAAGAAGACGCCGGAAGTTTCACTGATCCGGATTTTTCAGCCGGACCTGATTTGGACCACGATCCATACCACGGCGGTGATCAGCGCCTTCATGTGCGTGTACTACTCGGTCAATTTCTGGTATCCGACATTTCTTCGGGAAGTTCTGCCGGGGCCCAATCCGTTCACCTTGCCGTATATGGCCGCGTTTAACATCGGGGCGATCGTCGGAACCGCCGCGTGGGGCCGCATTTCAGAGGGCCGCCTCGGCCGGCGGGGCGCCGTAACGATCACGATTCTGGTGGGCATGGCCGCAGTGCCCTTGTATCTCCGGGCCGGAGCTCCATGGCAGATGGCGCTGGGCGCCCTGCTGATGGGGGGATTCGGCATGGGGATCTGGGGGATGGCGCCGGCCTACAGCAATGAACGGTTCCCCACGTCCGTTCGCGGTGTCGGGCCGGGCTTCTGCTATCACGCCGCTGCATTCATTGGCGCTCTGGTGCCTCTCGCGCTCGGCGCTCTCCGGGATCTGCAGATATCGCTGACCAGCGCGATGATGGTGGCGATGGTCATCTCCGGATCGCTCGCCGCCATTCTGATCTGGCTCGGCCCCGAGACGCGGGGCCGGGATTTTACGGCGTCTTCCTGAGCGATTCGTTCAGTTCAATGTCCAGAGCGTGAGCTTCGTCACGTCCTTGACGAAGAAGCGATTGCCCGATATCGCGGGTTGAGCCCAGGTGGCGCTCATCGCCATCGGATACCGGTGGATCACGGTGAACGCCTCACGGCTGGCTTTCATCACGACCATGTCCGCGTCGTCTTCCAGAGAGAAGATCGTGTGGCCCGCGCGGACGATCGCGGCGTTGTCGGCCTGCCGCGGCTCGCTCTTCCAGAGGACCCTGCCGGTATCGAGATCGAGCGCGAAGTATTGTCCGCTGTTGAGGTGAGAGAGTCCGTAGAGCACCCCGTCAACGGCTACGCCGTTGGTCATGTGCAGCGAAACCTCTTTGGTCTGCCACAGATCCCCGGTCGTCCATGCGCCGTTCTGGCGGGTGGGCCGGAACGCCGTGAAGCCGTTCTCCCGGCCCGCCTGAATAATGGTGTCCCGATAGATGATCGGGGTCTGCGCCGTCGTGTTCGAAGGCGTTGTGAACGGGCGTTTCCAGAGCAGTTCGCCGGTGGCCGCGGCGACGCCGATGAGATTCTGATGGGTGAAAACCACGACCTGACGTACGCCTCCAAACTCCGCAACCATCGGGGATCCGTAAGCGGGACTGTCACCGTCCCATGTCCATTGGACATTACCGGTGGCCGCGTCGAATGCGGTCAGCGCGGCCGCGTTCGGCCCGCCGACATGCACAATCACCCGATTACCATCGACGACCGGAGACATCGCCGTGTGATATTGGGGCTGAGCTTTTGTGGCAGGCTTCTGCCAGATCTGCCGTCCGGACGACGCGTCAAATGCGGTGACGATGCTGCTCATGCCAAGGGTAAAGAGCCGGCCGTCCGCATAGGTCGGCGTGGACTTGGGCCCCGGTCCGTGGCGGGCCGTAGCCGCAAACATGTTGAAGGGCGCCGGGTAGGCGGAGCGCCAGACGGTTTCTCCACTGGCGGCGTCGAGCGCCGTCATCACTTCTTCTTCCTTCTGACGGGTGAACATGTAGACGCGCTGGCCCACCAGGATCGGCGTGGCGTATCCTTCGCCGACTTCGATCTGCCAGCGCTGCTTGAGCGCATCCGGCCACGATGACGGTTCTGTAAAGGCCGTTACCGCGCCATCACGGTTTGGGCCCCGCCACTGCGGCCAGTCCTGCGCTGAAATCGCCGCCGCCATGGTGATGCCGGCCAGCGTCGCCAGTCCAAATCCAATTCGATGTGCCGATGCCATCGCGCGCCTCCTTATCTGGTTGCCGCCA
>DASUFH010000071.1:0-4977 GCA_036274645.1 Terriglobia bacterium | reverse complement strand
GACGGCCGCCGCACAAGCTGGAGTCAGACGAACGATCCGGCCGGCAGAGTCCGGGAGGAATATCGCGACGCGACAGGGAATCTCATCCAGGTCGTCGATCATCCCGACATATTTACGTCCGACATTACCCGCTATACGTATGACGCCGTCGGCAATCTTCGAACCGTGTCTCAAGGAGCGCAGACCCGGAGTTTCGACTACACCTCTCTCGGCCGCCTCAGCCGGGCCTTCAATCCCGAGACCGGTGACATCGCGTACGAGTACTACGACAGCGGCAATCTGAAGTCCCGCCGGGACGGCCGCCCGGCCGTGACCGAGTACGCGTACGACGGCCTGGGCCGGCTGGTTAATAAGACCTACTCCGGCGTCGGCGCCGGCGGCGCGCCCGCCGTCACTTATGCGTACGGCCAGAGCGGCCCCAATGCCGGGCGCCTGACCAGTGTTTCCACGTCGTCCGGCACGCAAAGCTACACCTACGACCTCCTCGGCCGGGTGATCTCCAACACACAGACGATCGCCGGCGCCGGCGCCTACACGTTTTCGTATGACTACTGGCCCAACGATGTTCTGAAGAGCATTCGATATCCGTCCGGAAAACTCGTCCAGTACGGGGTCGACAGCGCCGGACGCGTGAACAAAGCCTCCGCTGCAGACGTGGTCTATGCGGACCTCACCGAGGCCCCCGGCCCTGGCCCGGCGCCGGCGTTCTACTCGCCCGACGGCCGGATCGCCCTGATGAAACTGGGCAATGGTCTTTGGGAAACTCATGATTTTCGCGCGCCGGATCCCGGGAACCCGGCGCGACTCATGCTTGGCGCGACGGCCGGCAGCGGCGACCGGGTCCAACTGGAATACCAGTATCTGACTCCTGGTGAGCCATGGGACGGGAACCTGAAGGCCGCCACCATCCGGCGCAACGGCCGCGCCTGGCAGCAGCACTACTTCTACGATGCGCTGGACCGGATCGATTGCGTGATCGAAGCGCCGGATCGTCCCGCCGGTTGCGACGCGCCCGGTATGTGGAGCGAGACATTCGGCTACGACCGCTATGGCAACCGCTGGGTCACGTCCAGTTCACAACAGAACCGCGATGCGGCGCACGAGCCCCGGTTCGCCAGCGATTTTGATCCTGCGACCAACCGGTTGACAGACGCCCGCCTGGCCGGCGTCCAGTATGACGACGCCGGCAACCTCACCGGTCTGACCCCACGCACGCTCGTCTACGATGCCGAAAACCGCCTCGTCGCCGTCAAGTTGACCGCCACCGGCGATACCCTCGGCACATTCGTCTACGACGGGGAGGGCCGCCGCATCGCCAGAACCTGGCTCGGCGCAACGACGTATTACCTCTACAACATCAACGGTCAGGTCGCCGTCGAATATTCCACCATCGCCTATCCGGAATCGTCGCGATCCTACGTCTTCACCGACATGCTGGGCAGCGTCCGCGCCATCAGCTCCGAGAACGGCGCGGTTACGGAATGTCACGACTACCTGCCTTTCGGAGAGGAACTGTCCTCCGCCGATGGCGCTCCCGGTAATACCCGCGACCTCCCATGTTTCGGCGCCGCGTCTGTCTTGTCGCAGAAATTCACCGGTCAGCAGCGGGATTCAGAAACGGGACTGGATTACTTCATCGCGAGATACATGTCGCCGGTCCAGGGACGATTTACTTCCCCTGATACGCCATTCGCAGACCAGCACGTTGCGGATCCCCAGACATGGAATCTTTACGAGTACGCGAGAAACAACCCCATATCAAACGTTGATCCCAGCGGTCAGGCCTACTTCGTGTGCAATTTGAAGGGTGAGTGCTATCGCAGGGAAATCCAGAGTGTGTGGTGGATCGGACAAGGAGAAGTGCGGTTCGCCAATGGGGAGATCTTCGCGAGGCGCAAAGCGACGGGAGACTTCACGCTTCTGGTTGGCACGTATACGTGGGCGCCCGACGGCGATATCTACCCGACGTTAGCGGATCCCATAGCGCTGCTTGCCGGCGGCATGGTAAGAAAAAGTGGGACATTTCTAGCTGCCAGCTTTGCGACGCGCACAGCAGCCGCGGACGCGAGCGGCGCTGCTCTTGGCCTTGCCGCTGATTCAACGACGTCCCTTGAATACGTGTTGCAGAAGGTTGAGACGCTCGATTTCAGCACTGCATCGAATAAGGCTGTGTTCTATTCCGGTCCGGGACAATGGGCGCGAGCTACCGCCTTCGCGGAGCGCACGGGAAAAACGACGATTGAGATGACATCAGGAGGCCGTGAGCTCGCCGCTGACAGCGTATTCCAAAGTTTGTCGCCGGCTGAGCAATTTCAGGTATGGCAACGGGCATCAACGCCATTTGCCAAGGGAGCTTCGGGTGAAGTTCATGCGTTCATCCGCGGCGCCAGGCCAGATCGAACGTTTCGAACCATCGAAGAAAAGCTTCTGGATGCAAATGCAAACGTTCATCGCTACATTTATCACTATTAAAGAATGCTCACCCGAATAAACAACAAACAGGTTCGCGGCGAAAACTTCACCGTTTCTATTATTGGTATCCATCGCGTGAAATACAGCGAAGATCAAAGGGTTGCTTTCCTGGAAATTGAGGGCGGTACTGGTCCAAACAATGAAATAGATTGGGTGATCTACTCGGAGACACTTAAGGGCTGGGAAGCCCCTCATGACAATGAAGAGCTGCCGCGTCGGGAACGGGACCGATTGATCACTAATATCAGTAAGAGTTTGGAACTTCTGGGCATGCCACACCGAATAGTCTGAGTTTGCATCGCGCAAGTCTGCCCTTATGCGAGTGTTCCAACTGTTTTCTCTGAGCAGCTTGACGGAGGTGCCTGCGAAACATTTCCGTTCTCCCCATCGATCATGGGCCTAAGACCGCGCTTCAGGAGAGTCTGGGTTCAGAATCGTCAATTACTAGACTGAAAGTGGAAGGCGGTAGATGAATAGCGACAAGAACACTCCAGCCGATGAGGAGTTTGAGCGGGCTTCGAGGTTGATGGAAGAACGAGCCAGAGGGCTCGACCAGATCAGCGAGGAAGCGCTCAATTACTTCAGAAAGCGCTACTCCGTCTGCCAGGTCTTCGTTCTAGATCAGATCGATGTGGATTTCAGGGCATACGTCTTCTTCGAAAAGGACAAAGACGTTCAGGAGAGCCAACGGACTGGTGTTCAGGACGAGATTGCGGAGTTCGTGTTGTCGGCTCTGGAGAGAGCGGGCAGAGGAAAGAGGGAGGACATCAGAGTCGCGTTCGAGTTTGACTCCGACGAAAACGTGCGCAGGAAATTTGAAGGGAACTACTTCCTGCGCCTTCGTTAAGCGCGGCCGTCCGCACGACCGAGCTTTGATCTTTTCTCTACCCTAAACTTTCGTGGCTGAACGGTAATTTCCGGATGCGCTTTCCGGTCGCCTTGAAAACCGCGTTGGCGACAGCGGGGGCGATGGCGGGAGTCCCCACTTCGCCCATGCCGCCGGGCGCCTGCGTGCTCGGCACGATATAGGTTTCGACGACCGGCATTTCGCTCATGCGCAATGGCTCGTACTGATGAAAGTTGGTCTGTTGAGCGCGGCCCTTGTCGATGGTGATCTCTCCGCGCAGCGCGGCGCTTAATCCATAGACAATGGCGCTTTCCATCTGCTGAACGACTCCATCGGGGTTGGCAACCTGCCCGCAATCGACGGCGGAGACCACGCGATGCACGCGCAGCTTCCCCTGCGTTACGGACACTTCCGCAATCTGCGCGTTGAAACTGCCGAAGCAGTTCACCGCGGCCACACCCTGGAAATGTCCGGCCGGGAGTGGCTTGCCCCATCCGGCTTTCTCCGCGGCCAGATTCAGAGCGCCCAGCAGGCGCGCGGCGTTTGCGCCGCTGAGGAGGCGGCGGCGCAGTTCGATCGGATCCTTCCCGCCGGCGGCGGCCAGTTCATCGAGGAAGCTTTCCGCGAAGAACGTGTTCTGGGAGTGGCCGACGGAGCGCCAGTAGTTCGTCGGGATGGTCAGTCCCGGTTCGTGATAACCGACATAGACGTTTGGAAACGCGTAGAGAACGTCGGCTACGCCGGCGACCCCTTCGCTGTCGAGTCCGTTGCGCAGTCCTCCGAATGAAAACGACGAGCAGGCAATGCGCGCCGTCCACGCCACCGGCCAGCCCTCCGCGTCCAGTCCGGCGGCCATCCGCGCGAAGGCTGCCGGCCGGTACCGGTCATGCTGCAAATCGTCCTCGCGCGAATACGTCAGTTTGATGGGAATGCCCAGCGCCTTCGAAATATGGACGGCTTCTTCGATGTAGGCGCCGCCGCCGCGGCTGCCGAATCCGCCTCCCATATACAGGGTATGGACCTGAACTTTATCGGCCGGGAGTCCGGCCGCCTCCATGGCGTTGCTGTGCGCGATGCCGGGGATCTGCGTTCCGGCCCAGATTTCACATGTTCCATTGCGCGCGTCCGCCACGCATGTATGGGGTTCCATCGGCGCATGCGCCAGATACGGCGCCTCGTAAATGGCGTCGATCCGTCTGGCGGACGTCGCCAGCGCGGCTTCGCCGGCGCCCACCGCGCGTCCCGAAACGCCGGGCTTTTCCGTCAATTCGCTCATCCGCTGCCGGATTGTGGCGCTTGAAACCGCCGCGTTTGCCCCTTCATCCCAACGAATCTCGAGCGCTTTGCGCCCTTCCATGGCCGCCCACGTGTTGTCGGCCACCACCGCCACGCCTTCGGGAATCTCCACCACATGGCGGACTCCCGGTACGGTCTTCGCTTTTGTTGCGTCAAAGCCCGCCAGCTTTCCCCCGAACACCGGACTGCGCGCGATCACCGCGTTGAGCATGTCCGGTCGCTTCACGTCGATTGCGTATTCGGCCTTGCCCGTCGATTTTGCCGCCGTGTCGCGCCGCTTCATCGGTTTGCCCAGCAGGCGGAATTGCGACGGATCCTTGAGAGTGGGATTGGCGGGAACCGGCAGCTTTCCCGCCGCGTCT
>DASUFH010000070.1:0-14291 GCA_036274645.1 Terriglobia bacterium | reverse complement strand
AAGTGTTTCCGTAAAGTCCACCGCGGCGCCGGACCGGGTGACCTTCTGGTCCGCCGACCGGACCCTGTCTGCCTGATCTTTCGGCAAGATGTCGAAGTCCGTCTTTCCGATCAGGTCTTCTTTGCTCATTTTTGCGAGTTCGGCCACCTTGCGGTTGACCATGATGAAACGGCCCTGTCCATCCTTGAGATAAATGGCCGCATCCGAGCTATCCACCAAATCCTCAATCAATTCAGCTTGTTTAGACATGACAACACCTCTCAGAAGAAACTCTTCTTTCTAGTGTTGGACGCAGCGCGGCGGCAGGAAGCAAATCGACATGCCGGACTTCAGAGATTTCGAACGATTGTGGGCGGTCATAGACGTCATAGACCGCCCCCTACAAGGGGACGCGGTACAGTCAGCCGCTAACGCCTCGCGCAGCCGATCCGGCTCGTGGATGAAAGGTTGTCGACCGGGTCGTTTCCGAGTATGTCGTAGAAATGACTCGGACGTACGGGAAAATCAGCGGCTGATCGCGGCGATGGCCGCAAACGCGGTGCGCAGCCGATCCAGCTCGTGGATGAAGGTTGCGACCAGGTGGTTTCCGGGTATGTCGTAGAAATGGCCCGGATGCGCCAGCACGCTCGAATGTTCGAGGAGCGAAAGGGCGGCCTCCTCTTCGTCCTTCCCGATCGGCACGGTGACGTAGAAGCCACCCGCAGGCGCTGCGAATTCCATGCCTGAGAGGCCGTCGAGCGCGGCGGACCGGCAGGAGGCAATCCAGTTCCGGTAGTTCCCGAGAAACGGCGCGCCGCGTTCGAAGATCGATGGCGCGGCAAACTGCGCGATTTCATTAACAGGAAGGAACGTGTCGGAAATCATTTCGAGCGCGCCCATCGCCCGATGGACCAGGTCCTGCGCGCCCGTCACCGCGATCCAGCCGATTTTCATGCCCGGCAGCGCGAACATCTTTGAAAAGCCATTCAGAGTAAAAACGAGCGGCGCGTCCGAAAACGCGGGGCGGGGCAACGTGTCGAGTCCAAAAAGGAATTCGCCGAACACCTCATCCGAGATGATCGCGAGATCGTGGCGCGCCGCGATCTCGGCCAGCTTTCGAATCGAGGCCTCATCGGCAACCATACCGGTCGGATTATGGGGAGAAATCAGAACAATCGCGCGGGTCCGCGGGGTGATGCGATCCTCCAGGCTTTCGTAATCAATGGCCCAGCGTGCGTCCTCGGAGAGATCGTATTGGACAAGCCGGACGCCGCACATCTCGGCAATGTAGTCGAACAACGGATACGAGGGACATGGCGCAAGAATCTCGTCGCCGCGCTCGGCGAGCAGCTGAAAGCAGTACCAGTAGGAAACGCTTGTGCCGGGCGTGATGAGAATCTGCGAAGAAACAATCTGGCGCGAGCGGTAGTAGGCGGCGATGGCTTCCCGCGCCACCGGCTGGCCAAAGGAATCCGGGCGGTAAACCCGGGCCGATTCGTTGGATTGCGCAAGAATCTCGTTCAGGAGATCGGGCGGAAACACGATCCCGTGCGCGTTGACGTTGCCGCGCACGAGATCGACCACTTCCCTGCCCTCGCGGGTGATCCGTTCGTGGAGCGCATAGAGCGGGTTCTGTGTCCCCGTCAGACTATGGGCCAGGGACGAAAAGCGCACGCGATTACTTGGCCTTCGTCAGTTCGCCGTAGAGGTTATTGAAGAACGTCGCGTCCAGGTTCCAGGGGGCGAGATCGTCCGACTTCACCTGCATCGCCAGCTGTTCCCCGGTGGTGGCGCCCTTCCTGATGGCCTCGTTTGTACGCGAGATCACCGTATCGACTTTGGTCTTGAACGCCTGAATCTCGGCCTTGCCGCGCGGCTCACCGGCGCCGGGAATCGCGACCTCGAAATCCAGCTTCAGGACGGATTCCAGCGCTTTGGACCATTCGACCCAGCTGCCGCCATTGGCCCAGTCGATGACCGGACTCCGGTCTGTGACGTCGTCGCTGACCATGATGACCTTCAGATCCGGGAAATACGTCATCGTGTCGTCGCCAGTGTGCCCACGTCCGTAGAAGTGCTGTTCCACGGAAACGCCGCCCAGCTTGACCACGTTGTCTTTGGCAAACGTCTGCTGCGGACGCCCGGGAATGGACGTTGTCCGGGGATCGCTCGCCATGAACGACTTCAACGCTTCCAGCGCAATCACCGTCGCTCCGGCGTCGATGAATCGCTGGTTGTTGCCGGTGTGATCCGGGTGGTGCTGGGTATTGAGCACATACTTCACCGGCCTGTCGCTGATGGATTTGATCTGCTCCATCAGGCTGTTGAAGTTGGCTTCACCATCCAGCTTGGTATCGACGACAATCAGGCCGTCCGGGGTGACCCGGACCATCGTGTTGGCGCCGGCGCCCGTAATCATGAAGAGACCGGGCTTGATCTCGCGCCTGGCAATCGGCGCGGCGCCGCGGCCGGCCGGCGCCCCGCCACGGCCGCCGGCAACTCCGCCACGACCGCCACGGCCGCCGGCCTGCTGCGCGCCCTGAACCGGAAAGGTCAACGCCAGAG
The DNA here is from genome assembly GCA_036274645.1 of Terriglobia bacterium. Taxonomy (GTDB): domain Bacteria; phylum Acidobacteriota; class Terriglobia; order 20CM-2-55-15; family 20CM-2-55-15; genus DASUFH01. Next base: position 11,747 of record DASUFH010000070.1, on the reverse strand, counting down.
CGCCCGCGGTCAGAACAATTGTTGAGATACGTGTTTTCCAGGACATTGTATGTTTCCTCTGGGTCATGGCGCCCCAAATCGGGGCCCCTCTTACTTCGCGGCTTTCGTCACGTCCTCGTAGAACGCGTCGATGCGGGCCTGGTTGTTCTGTAACAGCTGTCCAACGTTGTACGAGGGATCGGCCGCCGAAATCTGCGCCACCAGCTGATCCTTCGCTGTTCCCTTTTTCACGAGATCGATCGCAGTCTTCGAAATTCCCGCCATTCTCTTCTGCACGGTTTCAACGTCGGCGCGAGTCATTGGGTTATCTCCATGACCGGCGATCGCCGTATCCCAATCCAGCTTGAGCGCCGCTTCCAGAGACTGCGCCCAACCCAGAATGCTGCCGCCCTGGATGTAGTCGCAGTTGAGATTGGTGCTGAGTTCGTCTCCAAACGAGATGACCTTGACGCCGGGAAAGTAGACGACGGAATCCGCGCTCGTGTGGCCCGCCGCCCAGTGATAAACGTGAGCGACTTCGGCGCTGCCGAGTTTGATCGAGTAGTCTTTTGCGTACGTGACGTTGGGTGTGCCCGGCTTGTTGCCGCCTGAGGTATACGTCTCCAGGTTCTTGAGCAGATTCTCGTGGGTGACGACCTTCACGCCCGCCGTGACAAACGACGCAATATTGCCGCTATGATCGGCGTGGACATGGGTGACGACGGCGTACTGCACCGGTTTGTCGGAGACGGTTTTGATCTGGGCCAGCAGCGCGGTGTAATTGGCCTCGCCCATGTTCTTGGTATCCACAACGACGATACCGTCGTTAGTCACGCGAACCGTGGAGTTGCCGCCCGCGCCTGTCACCATGTAGAGACCGGGTTTGACTTCTTTGATCGCCTGCGCCGCGCCACCGCCGCCCCGACCGCCCGGGCCGCCACGAGCGCCGCCGGCCGGACCACCACCCGGACCGGCGCCGCCGGGTCCACCGGGACCACGCTGCCCACCGCCGCCAAAGCCGCCGGGCGCGCCGCCGCCACGTCCCGCGCCACCGGGTCCACCCGGCCCGCGTTGCCCGCCGCCACCCGGTCCCTGGGCCTGAACCGTCAGGGCGGCAAAAAACGTCATCGCGGCCAGAGCCGCAACAAGACCAAGCTTCTTCATAAACTCCTCCTCCGGATCCCGAATGCTTTGAAAAGATTGCTTGAAAAGAAGGCCGATTTTAACTCTGCTTGCCCGCTTTTTCCCGAGATTTTCGGAAATCCCGGGCTCGCTCGACAAACGCGGCAAAGAGGGCTCGCGACAGCGGGTTCTGCTCCCAGTCCTCTTCGGGATGCCACTGCACGCCCACGATGAAGCGCCCGCCCGTATCTTCCACCGCCTCAATCACGCCGTCCGGCGAGACCGCCGTGACCTTCAGACGCGCGCCCAGACGATCAACGGACTGGTGATGGTAACTGTTCACATCGGCCGCGTCGCCCCCGGCCAGGCCGGCCAGCAGGCTCCCCGGCTCGATGCGAATCGGATGGCGCGCCGGCCCCCCTTCGCTGGTCTTCAGGCTGTGAACGAGAGGCGATGGAACAACGGCGGGAATATCCTGCACCAGAGAACCGCCGCGGCTCACATTCAGGCTTTGAATACCGAAGCAAACGCCGAGCGCCGGCAGATCGTGCTGGTCGGAATAGCGGAACAACTCCAGGTCGGTCGTGTCCCGCTCCGGATAGATCCGTCCGAGTTTCGGATGCGGCGCCGATCCAAAAATCGCCGGATCGACATCGGTGGAACTGCCCGGCAGCAGGACCCCATCGAGCTGTTCCGCATATTCGAGGATCAGGCGCCGATCGGTCACCGGCGGGATGATCACCGGCAAGCCGCCGGCCGCAGTCACCGCGTTGAGATACTTCTGGCCCTGATTGATGTACTCCCGCTTCTCATCGTGCTTGCCGACCACTCCAATCACGGGCTTCAGCCGGGACGGTGAACGCTTCATGGAGCCTCCATTTGATCAGAGTAAGGCCCCTTCCCCCACTTATTCATTAATTGTTGGCTGTTCACTATTAACTGCTTCACTTAACCATTTGTTCATTAGTCGGTTTGTCGGCTGACGGTTCGTTGGCCGATTTGTCGGCCGGATACGGAATGACAAATATCTAAGTGAAGCAGTTAATGGTGAACAGCCAACAATTAATGAATAAGTGGGGGAAGGGGGGGGGCCTTGTCTTGACTCAAGACCGCCCCCCTACAGCAGACGAGCCAGGATTTCCCCCCGGGTCCGTTCAGCCAGGTCTTTGGTTGTCATGCCGTCCGGTGAAATCGGGGTTCCGATCGACACCTCCACCGCGCCGCCGCGCACGTGGTAGGTATTCGGCGGCAGAATGCGGCGCGACCCGCGAATGGCCACTGGAACAATCGGCGCGCCCAATCGCGCGGCCAGCATGAATCCCCCGCCCTTGAACGAGTGGATTTCTCCGTCCACGCTGGTGCCGCCTTCGGGAAAAATCATCAACGGCGCGCCATGCCGGATCTTCTCGGCCGCCTCCCGCATCGACTTGATGGCCGCGCGGGGGTTTTCGCGATCGATGGGGATATGACCGGAGCGCTGCAGGTGCCATCCGAGAAACGGGATGCGGAACAGTTCTTTTTTCGCGGCAAACCGGAATGGAACCGGCATCGCGACGAGCAGAATCGGAATGTCCATGTGGCTCTGATGATTCGCGCACAGCACGTAGGACGCTCCGGGTTGCAGATTTTCCAGCCCATGGACCGTCACCCGAACACGTGAGGTGGCCAGAATCAGCCGCGACCAGACGCGGGAACATCCGTGCTGAAGTTTTCCGTTGGAGTCGATGAAGGAGCTGAGCAGGGAAAGCGATCCCATCACGCCGGTATATAGAAAGATCAGCGGCGCCGTGATGACGACCGAACGGACATAGCTGAACCTGTCGAGGAAACCGCCCATGAAGCTCCGCTACTGTAGCATGGCGCGCGCCTCTCCTATCAGGTACAGCGAGCCGCAAATCACGATGGGGCTGCCGGCAGGCGCGTTGTCGCGCCCGGCGGCAACGGCGCCATCGAGCGATGGAAAGGCCAGCGAGCCCGGGATCAGCGACTGGAGAGCCATCGGATCGCGGGCCCGGCCCGTCTGCGCCTTCGTGAAAATCATCCGGCGGGCGCGCGGCGCAAGCAGCGCGAGCATTTCCTCATGACGTTTATCGGACATCGTGCCGAAGATCATCGTCACGCCGGACGCGTAATACTCTTCCAGAAATCCTGCCAGAGCGCGGGCCGCATGCGGGTTGTGGGCGCCATCGAGCAAAAACGACGGCGATCCATCGACACGCTCGAGCCGCCCGGGCCAGTACGCCCGCGCGACTCCCGTTTCGATGGCCTCCCGGGACAGCTTCAGACATTCGGCCGCGCGGATGGCGGCAATCATGTTGTCAATCTGATGGCGCCCCGCCAGGCGCGGCCGCAGATTGCGGTACTGGCGGATCGGCGTGCGCACGTCCACTTCGAAATAGCCGCCGCCCAGCGGCCGCACTTCGCGCGCCACACTCTTGGTTGTGAACAATCGCTCGGCGGCGCGCAACCGGATGGCTTCGAATTCGGCGTCCGGGCCGATGATCACCGGCTCGTTCCCCTTGATGATTCCCGCTTTTTCAGCCGCAATCGCCTGGAGCGTCGAGCCCAGGAATTGTTCGTGGTCCATGCCGACGCTCGTGATAACCGATACCTCCTGGCGCACGGCATTCGTGGCGTCCAGGCGACCGCCCAGGCCGACTTCGATGACGGCAAACTTGACCCGCTTGCGAAAGTACGCAAAGGCCATCGCCGTCACGATTTCAAAATACGTCGGTGGATAGAGCAGATTGGGAGCGGCCGCGATGGCCGCCTGCACTTCGTCATAGACCTGCTCCAGGTCCGAGTCGGAAATCTCGTTCTCGCCGATACGAATGCGTTCGTTCAGCCGGATCAGATGGGGCGACGTGTACAGCCCTGCATCCGGCATCATCGCGGAAAGGAATGCGGCAACCGATCCCTTGCCGTTCGTTCCGGCAATCAGGACGGAACCGAAGGAACTTTCGGGATTGCCAAGCGCCCGCAGGAGCGCGCGCATGTTACCCAGATCGTATTTGATCGAACGATACTCGTTGGTCAGAGAATACAGGTGGGCCAGATCCACAGTGCAAAGTATACGCGGAGTCTGCAACCACCGGAACCTCGACTCCGGAGCATGGCAGACGCAACGCAAAAAACCAACACAATCAATTACTTATAGCAATAAACTCCGATATCAGAGGCGTGGATCTGCGTCTGCAATGCTTCGATCTCCATCAGCGGGTCTGACGGTGGCGCGCCCGCCTTCTACGGAAGTTTCTTCGAACCAGTGGGAATCCAGCCAGCCCTGCGGCGAGAAGAAGAAGGCTGGACGCCTCTGGAACATCGCGAACCACAAGGTTGTCCATGCCCCAGCCAAGTGTTCCGGTGATGGTTACCTACCTTTGTACTTCACAAGGGCGCTACTGGCTCCGCTCGTACTCCTCATCGACGGCCAGTTTTCCGGACCTCGCCGCCGTTCGGGCAAGTTCGTCGCAACGTTCGTTTTCCGGATGTCCGGCGTGACCGCGCACCCAGTGGAATCGCACCTGATGCTTGTCGCAGAGTTCGAGCATGCGGAGCCAGAGATCACTGTTGAGCGCCGGCTGCCAGTTGCCGGAGGCGTCTTTGCGCCGCCAGCCGTTTTTCCGCCAGCGGATCGCCCAGGACTGGTCCATCGTGTTAACGACGTACCGCGAATCGGAATAAACGGCCACATCGGAAGGCGCCTCGATCTGGCTCAAGCCGACAATGCATCCCAGAATTTCCATCCGGTTGTTCGTGGTCAGGCGGAAACCTCCCGACAACTCCCGGCGGCGGTCGCCTTCCACAATCACGACTCCGTAGCCGCCCGGGCCGGGGTTGGGGCTGGCGGCGCCATCGGAAAAAACGACGACTGACGCGGAATCCTGCTCCTGCGTCGCCGCAGCAACCGGGCTGCGCGGCGCCTGGACGGGCGGTCTCGGATCCTTGCCGGCCAGGTACTCCAGGGCCTCGCGCTCCGTTGGAAAACTTTTGAACTGGGCGCCGGCAAAGCCCTCAACCTGGCGGCGGCAGTCGTCCCAGGTCCTGAAGATGCCGGTCTGATAGCCCTTACGAACCGCATAGAACTTTGTAGAAGCCACTGTGTTCCCTTCACACCGCCGCGCTCGAGGCCGGCGCGCTGGGATTTTAAACCGATTGGTTGGGCGACGCAGGGGGACAAATTCTCTGCCTGCGAAGGGGGAACTGAACATTGTGGGCGGTCACAGATGCCTCAGTGGATTGAGGCACACGAAGCGAGAGTAACGTGATTGAGCGTATTCCCCGCCTGATCAGCCTTACAAAGCAGAAACGTTCCGGGTCCCCGCCTGCTTGTAGAAGGGGCGGTCTATGACCGCCCAACGTTTCGGAATGGAATCCCTGACTTAACAGAAGTTCACCCCTGAAACGTCGGGCGGTCATAGACCGCCCCTACAAGGGGAACAAGGGGACGGGGATGGGGGATGGGGCGATCGTGGCCCTTCAATAATTGGTCCTCGCCGATTCGAAAAGTTGCGATACAATTGCTGGCATGCGTGCCGGGCATATCCATCTCGCGAGACACTGGCGGTAGATCCCATCGCTGCTTTTCCCTCCGCTTCCTTAACCGATTTAGCTAAAACTCACTGGTGAGATCGTATGTTGGCAAAACGCATCATTCCCTGTCTCGACGTCAAAGACGGCCGTGTCGTCAAAGGCATTCACTTCGTGGGACTACGGGACGCCGGCGACCCGATTTCCTGCGGTCTGCGTTATTCCGAGGAAGGCGCCGACGAACTGGTATTTCTCGATATCACGGCCTCCTCCGACCGGCGCAACATCGTGGCGGAGATGGTCGAACATGTCGCTGACGCCATCAATATCCCGTTCACGGTAGGGGGCGGTCTGCGGACCGTGGACGATATCCAGGATATCCTGCGCTCCGGGGCGGACAAGGTTTCGCTGAACACGGCTGCGGTCGAAAATCCCTCCCTCGTCAAGGACTCGGCTGAACGCTTCGGCAGCCAGTGCATCGTCGTCGCCATCGACGCCAGACGCGAGAGCGGACGCGGACGCGTCTACACGCATGGCGGGCGCGCGCCCACCGACCTCGACGCTGTCGAATGGGCCAAACGCGTCGAACAGCTCGGCGCAGGGGAGATCCTCCTGACCAGCATGGACGCCGACGGCACCAAAAAGGGCTACGACCTGGAACTGACGCGAGCCATCGCCACATCGGTCGCAATCCCGGTGATCGCTTCGGGTGGAGCGGGCAATCTCGAACACCTGTATCACGGGCTGACCGACGGGGCGGCCAGCGCCGTCCTGGCCGCGTCGATCTTTCATTTCCGGGAACTGACGATTCCCCAGGCCAAATCCTATTTGCGCGAACGCGGAGTGCTGGTGCGATGAATAACTCGGATTCCATCCTCGAACAGGCGCGCTTCAATCCCGATGGCCTGATCCCCGCCATCGTGCAGGATCGACGGACGCGTGAAGTTTTAACCCTGGCCTACATGAACGCCGAGGCGCTTCGTCTGACGCTCGAGCGCGGGGAAACGCATTTCTGGAGCCGCAGCCGGAACGAGCTATGGCACAAAGGCGCAACGTCGGGAAACTTCCAGAAGGTGACCGGGGTGCGCCTGGACTGCGACTCCGATACGGTCCTCGTCGAAGTCGAGCCGCAGGGCCCCGCCTGCCATACCGGCGCGTATTCGTGCTTCGGCGTGGAACCCCGGCTGGAAGCCACATTATCGGCGCTCCAGACATTGATCGCGCAGCGATTCAAGGAACGACCGGAGGGCAGCTATACCACCAGGCTCTTCGAATCCGGCATCGACAAGATCGTTCAGAAGGTGGGCGAAGAAGCCGTCGAAACCGTAATCGCCGCCAAGAACACCGAACACGCGCGCATTGTCGAAGAGACGTCGGACCTGCTGTATCACCTGATCGTGATGCTGGTCGCCAAAGGCGTGACTCTGGAGGAGATCGGACAGGAGCTCGACCGCCGCCACCGATCCGCCGGTGAAAAGCAGGGAGGAGGTCGGGCATGAAAGCTTCGGCATCCATCCATCCTCGTATCGGCGATATTCCAGCGCTTCGCGAGCGCGGCAATGTAATCCCCGTGTACAAGTCCGTCATCGCGGACCTGCTCACGCCGGTTTCCGCGTTCTACAAGCTGGAACGCAATCGCCCCTACGCCTTCCTGCTGGAAAGCGTGGAAGGCGGCGAAACGATCGCGCGTTATTCGTTCCTGGGCTGCGATCCGTTCAGAATCTGCCGCCGCGCCCGTGGCGAATCCGGCGATTTCATCGGCGAGGTCCGCCAGGCCTTCGCGCGCTTCCGCTCGGTCAAGCTACCCGGTCTGCCTCCATTCACGGGCGGCGCGGTCGGCTATTTTGGTTACGACATGGTGCGGCTCGTCGAAGACATCCCCGATACCGGACGCGACGATCTGGGCATTGACGACGCGGCGTTGATGTTCTACAGGACCGTCCTCGCCTTCGATCACGTTAAACGGCAGATCCACATCATTTCAAACCTCCTGGTCGATGAATCGGCCGATTCCATCGAAAGGCAGTACGAGCAGGCGGTCGAAGAAATCGAGCGGATCGAAGCCCTGCTGGCAGCGCCGATCGAAATCCCTCCATCGGCAAAGGGCGAGGGCGATCCGCAGGTCCGGTCGAACTTCGCCAAGCCGGACTATCTCGAGGCCGTCGCCCAGGCGAAAGAACATATTGCCGCGGGCGATATCTTCCAGGTCGTGCTGGCGCAGCGTTTTGAAGTGGACCTGAAGACGTCTCCCTTCGAGATCTATCGGGCGCTGCGCATGGTAAATCCGTCGCCATACATGTATTTCCTGAAGATGCCCGATGCGGCCATCGTCGGGTCCTCGCCCGAAATGCTGGTCAAAGTCGAAAACGGGCAGGTCCATTACCGCCCGATTGCGGGTACCCGGCCGCGCGGCGCGGACGCAGACGAGGACGAATCACTAGTCCGCGAACTGGCGGCGGACGAAAAGGAGCGCGCCGAGCACATCATGCTGGTCGACCTGGGACGCAACGATCTCGGACGCGTTGCCAGCTACGGCACGGTGCGCGTGGAAAAGCTGATGTTCATCGAACGCTATTCCCACGTCATGCACCTGGTGTCCGCGCTGCGGGGAGATCTGGCCGGACACGTGGACCGCTGGGACACGCTGATGGCCTGTTTCCCCGCCGGCACGGTTTCCGGCGCCCCCAAAGTGCGGGCCATGGAAATCATCGACGCGCTCGAGCCGACGCGGCGCGGGGTTTATGCCGGCGCCGTGCTGTATGCGGATTTCAGCGGCAACCTGGATTCCTGCATCGCCATCCGCACGCTGGTGGCGCGCGATGGCAAGGGATACATTCAGGCCGGCGGCGGCATCGTGGCGGACTCCGATCCGGAACGCGAATATATGGAAACGGTCAACAAGTCCCGCGCGTTGATTCGCGCGGTGGCGCTGGCCGAGAAAGGATTCGAGCTGTGATTCTCGTCATCGACAACTACGATTCCTTTACCTACAACCTCGTTCAGTATCTGGGCGAAATGGGGCAGGACCTCCGGATCTTTCGAAACGACAAGATCACACTCGACGAAATCGCCGCCCTGAAACCCGACCGGATCGTGATCTCCCCGGGACCCGGCGCGCCCAAAGACGCGGGTGTATCCGAGAGCCTGATCGAGCGATTTCACCGTTCGATCCCGATCCTCGGCGTATGCCTGGGTCATCAGGCCATCGGCGAGGTCTTCGGCGGTTCCATTGTCCGCGCGCCCACACTCATGCACGGCAAGACCAGCCAGATTTTCCATGACGGCCGGAGCGTGTTTAAGGATTTACCTCAAGGTTTTCTGGCCACTCGTTATCATTCCCTCATGGTGACCGACATTCCAGACTGTCTTGAAATCAGCGCGCGTACCTCCGACGACGTCGTGATGGGCTTGCGGCACCGGGAGTACCCCGTGGAGGGCATCCAGTTCCATCCGGAATCGATCATGACTGACGTCGGCAAGCAGTTGTTGCGCAACTTTGTGGGATCGGGCGAGTGAGCAAACAGGCAACCGGAGAAACGCTCGTCGACCTCACCCACAAGGTGATCCGCCGCGAGCATCTGAACGAAACCGAAGCGCGGGCCGCCATGGACGTGATCATGACGGGCGCCGCCACCGACGCCCAGATCGCGGCGTTTCTGGTCGGACTGCGGATGAAGGGCGAAACGGCCGCGGAACTCGTCGGATTCACGCGCTCCCTGCGGGACAAGGCCGAACGATTCTGGGAAGGGCAGCCGCTGGCCTCGACGCTCGACACGTGCGGAACGGGCGGGGACGGCGCCACCACGTTCAACATTTCGACGGCCACCGCCTTCGTGGCGGCCGGAGGCGGCGCGCGGGTGGCCAAACACGGAAACCGGTCCACCCGCGGCTGCGGCAGCGCCGGTGTGCTCGAAGCGCTCGGCGTCAACATCCAGATGCCCATGGACCGGCTGCGCCACTCCGTCACGGAAATCGGATTCGGATTCCTTTTCGCGCCCCGCTTTCACGGCGCCATGAAACACGCCATGCCGATCCGCAATCAACTGAGGATGCCAACGGTCTTCAACATCCTCGGCCCGCTGGCCAATCCCGCGCTGCCGGATTTTCAGGTGGTCGGTGTGTATTCGGAGATTCTTGTCGATCTGATTGCGGAAGCGCTTCTCGGTCTCGGCGTGCGACACGCCTATGTGGTGCACGGCGTGGACGGCGTCGACGAGGTATCCATCTCCGCCCAGACACGGATCGTGGAATTGCGCGATGGCGCCATCACCCGGCGCGTCGTGGCCCCGGAAGATTTCGGAATTGCGCGGGTTCCCGCTTCCGCCATTACCGGCGGCGACGCGGCGGCCAATGCGGCGACCATCGAAAATGTGCTGAAGGGGCAACGGGGCCCCCACCGGGAAATCGTTCTATTGAATGCGGCCATCGCGCTCACCGCCGCCGGCGTCACCGAAACGTTCAAGGAAGGCTTCCATCGCGCCATCGACTCGATCAACAGCGGGCGCGCGCTGGAAACGCTCCACGCAGTTCGTAAAGTATCGGCATGAAACCGCTCGGCGACGGCCATATCCTCGCGAAAATTGTCCGCGCCCAGCGCGATCGGCTGCGCAACGCGAAAATGCGCGTGCCGGAAGCCATTGTCCGACGCATGGCCCAGACCACGGGGCCGGCGCCATCGTTTGCCGCCGCGCTTGCCAATCCAAAGAAGGTCCGGCTGATTGCCGAAATCAAAAAGGCCTCTCCATCAAAAGGGGTATTCCGGACCGCGTTCGATGTCGAGGCGCTGGCGCGGACCTATTCGGCGGCGGGCGCTTCGGCCATTTCGGTCGTCACGGAAGAAGACTTCTTCCAGGGCAGCGTGGAATGGATTTCACGAGTCCGCAAAGTGTCGGACCTGCCGGTCCTGCGCAAGGACTTCGTCTTCGAGCCGTATCAGGTTTACGAAACCCGCGCAGTCGGCGCCAGCGCGATCCTGTTGATCGCGTCGATGCTGGACTCGGACGAGATCGCCTCGCTGGCCGCCCTGGCGCGGGAACTCTCGCTCGACGCCCTGGTGGAGGTTCACGACGAGGCGGAACTCGACGATGCGCTCGCCGCCGGCGCGCCGATCATCGGCGTCAACAATCGCGATCTGAAGACGTTCGCCGTCGATGTCGAAACTTCCGTTCGCCTCGGCGCGAAGATTCCAGACGATCGCATCTTCGTCGTCGAAAGCGGTATCCATGCGCGCGCCGACATCGACCGCCTGCTGGGCGCCGGCGCCGACGCGTTTCTGGTCGGCGAACACCTGCTCACTTCCGACAATCCGGCCACCGCCATCGGCGCCCTTCTCTGAGGATCCCGCCATCGTCACGATGCTCTGCACAGTGCGCGGCTGCCGGCAACCCCTGGCCGCAGCCGAACGCCGCTGGGTGTGCCCGGCCGGCCATTCTTTCGATGTGGCGCGCCAGGGATACGTCAATCTGCTCCAGCCACAGGACCGTCGATCCCGCGCGCCGGGAGACGATGCCGAATTGCTGGCCGCGCGCCGGCGCGTTTTCGAGCGCGGCGTCGAATTGCCTTTTTTCGAAGCCATCACGACGATGCTGCCGACAGGCCCTTTACTGGACGTGGGATGCGGCGAGGCGCTCTACTTCGCCAACTTCAACGGACCGTTGCACGGGGTGGACATATCTACGGCGGCAATCGAAATGGCGGCGCGCCGCCATCCCGAAGCCCGATTCATTGTCGCCAACGCCGACCGGTTCCTGCCTTACGCGGATCAATCATTCGGCGCGCTGACGTCCATTACGGGAAGGCATAACCCCACCGAGTTTCGACGAGTCCTCCACCCGGAGGGCAGGCTGATCGTTGTGATTCCGGGACCCGACGACCTGGTGGAGTTGCGCGGCCAGACGCGCGATCGCGTGGAAAGAACGATCCGCATGTTTGCCGAAGCATTCAGACTCGAACGGCTGGAACGCCTGTCCCGGCGCGTCACCCTCGACCGCCAGGCGCTGCGCGACCTTGCCGTCGCAACCTATCGCCCCAAACGGATGCCGGAAACCGATGCGCTGGAGGTCACCCTCAGCCGCGACGCGCTGCTGTTCAGCGGTCTATGACCGCCCAGCGTTTCG
>DASUFH010000069.1:0-15308 GCA_036274645.1 Terriglobia bacterium | reverse complement strand
GGCTGCGTCTCGTCTATGACCTGCTGGCGAAGGAACTGGAAGTCCTGGCCGTGCAGCACGACATCAACTCCCAGGCTCGGGGCGAAATGGACCGGAGCCAGCGCGAGTTCTATCTGCGTCAGCAGATGAAGGCCATCCAGCAGGAGCTCGGGGAAGGTAACGAACTGCAGGAAGAAATCGAGCAGTACCGCAAGAAGATCAAGAAGGCGAAGATGCCTTCCGCGGTGGCCGAAGAGGCGGAACGGCAGGTGGGACGGCTCGAGCGGATGCATCCGGACGCGGCGGAAACCGCGACCATCCGAAATTTTCTCGACTGGATGGTGTCGCTGCCCTGGTCGAAGTCGACCAAAGACAATCTCGATCTCAAGGCGGCGGAAGACATCCTCAACGAGGATCATTACAGTCTGGAGAAGATCAAGGACCGCATCATCGAGCACCTGGCTGTCCGCAAGCTCAAGAAAGACAGCAAAGGCCCGATTCTGTGTTTCGTCGGACCGCCGGGCGTCGGTAAGACGTCGCTCGGCAAATCGATTGCGCGGGCGCTGGGCCGGAAGTTCGTACGCCTGAGCCTGGGTGGCGTGCACGATGAGGCCGAGATCCGCGGTCATCGCCGCACCTACGTCGGCGCGATGCCGGGCCGGGTGATTCAGAGCATCCATCAGGCGGGCGTCAACAATCCCGTCTTCATGCTCGACGAGGTCGACAAGCTGTCGTCGGATTTCCGCGGCGATCCGGCGTCGGCGATGCTCGAAGTGCTCGATCCGGAGCAGAACCATTCGTTCCGTGACAACTACCTGGGCGTTCCGTTCGATCTCTCCAACGTGATGTTCATTGCCACGGCAAACATGCTCGATCCGATTCAGCCGGCGTTTCGCGACCGCATGGAAGTGATTCAGCTGTCCGGCTACACCGAAGAGGAAAAGGTCGAGATTGCCAAACGGCATCTCGTTCCCAAGCAGGTTGCCGAACATGGGCTGACGGCCAACGACATCGAGATTACCGACGACGCGCTCCGGGCGGTGATCAACCAGTACACACAGGAAGCGGGGTTGCGAAATCTGGAACGGGAGATCGCGGCGATCTGCCGGAAGGTCGCGCGTCAGGTGGCGTCGGGAGAACGAAAGGCGCGGAAGATCGGCGCGGACAATCTCGACCAGTACCTGGGGCGGCCCAAGATTTTTCCAGATGAGCTGCTCAAGCGGGATCAGGTGGGAGTGGCTACGGGGCTGGCGTGGACGCCGGTCGGTGGCGACATTCTTTTTGTCGAGGCGACGGCGATGCGCGGTCGTGGGGGCCTGACGCTGACCGGGCAACTGGGCGACGTCATGAAGGAGTCGGCGCAGGCGGCGCTCAGCTATGCGCGTTCCCATGCCGCGGAGTACGGAATCAAGGACGACTATTTCTCGCGGCACGATATTCACGTGCACGTTCCGGAAGGCGCGATACCGAAAGATGGTCCTTCCGCAGGTGTGACGATGGCGACCGCCATGCTGTCGCTGTTTACCGGAAGGCTGGTTCGCCGCAACATCGCGATGACGGGCGAAATCACGCTGCGGGGTGAGGTCCTGCCGGTGGGGGGAATCAAGGAAAAGACGCTTGCCGCACGACGCGCCAAAATCAAAACCGTCATTCTGCCCGCAATGAACCGCCGCGACCTGGAGGATCTGCAGGAAAGTGTCCGCAATGACATGGAATTCATCTTTGCGGACACCATCCAGGACGTGTTTAACTCGGCGTTTATCGGCTCTCCGACGATTCCGGCAACGGAGCGTCTAAGCCAGCATGATCAAGAGCATCGTCCGAACCTGTGATATGTGCCATTGCGAAATTCCCGCGGGGGAGTACCTTCAGCGCAATTCGGAACGGTTCAGCCCGGACGTCTTGATGGTTCTGGTCGAAAATGAGGGAAGGGAACTGCAACTCATCGAGCTACCGGACGGAACGGTCTCGCTGGACACCTGTCGCGATTGTTACACGCGCATGGGATTCAGCCACAGTCAGGCGCTGAATTGACCGGGCAGCGAAAGCTCGAGGCGGCAGAATCGGGCGTTATTGCGCTGAGAACGCGAAGTGAAAATGAGCTTCAAGGCTCGATGCCGTCCAGGATCTGGGCAGCGCGGGGTAGGGGGCCGCTTTTTTTACGCCGTCGACCGCGGCTTTGTCCCAGTCCGCTGAGCCGGATTCCAGATTGAGTTTGGTGTCGAGCAGTTTTCCATCCCGGGCGATGTTCGCTATGACAACGGCTTGCTTTCCGACATCGGGCGGCGTCGCAATCACCCACGATTTGGCGACTTTGTCGAATGCAGCTTTCTGCCAGGCGGTGTCATTGAAACCCTTGTTGAAGTAAATATTCAGGCGGGGCGATCCCTTGGCCTGAAGGGCCTCTGAAGCTGCTGTTCCGTGGGCCCAACATGTCATCAGTAACGCTGCTCCCGCCATCAGCGTGATTCCGATACCACCACGTTGTTTCATAGGATGTCTCCGCCACGGCATTTTATCCCTTTCGCGCCTCTCCCCGGTACAGGAAGGCGAACGGGCGGGGGCCCTGTCCGTAGAACTTCTCGATATTGTCGATTCTGAAGCCTGACGCGACGATCAACTGTTCCATATCCCGATTCAGGTGGCAGCCCCCGAAGAGCCGCTGTTGCGTCGCATTGAGACGGTTCTGCCAGCGCTCAACGGCAGGGTCGGGCGACCGGCCATGCTCGAGAAACAGGAACGCTCCATCCGGCCGCAGGACGCGGCGCATTTCCGACAGGGCCCGTGAAGGATCGGGGATCGTGCAGAGCGTAAACGTCGAAACCACCGTATCGACGCTGGCGTCTGCGGCGTCGATCGACTCCCCGCTCAACGGGAGATATTCCACCGGAAACGGCGCGGCTTCGATCCGTCCGCGGGCAAGCTTTGCGCTCACGGCGGAAGGATCAATGGCGATGACCCGCTCCACCGCGTTGGGGTAAAAGGGCAGGTTGTGTCCCGAGCCGAATCCCACCTCAAGGACAACTCCCCTGGCGTCCTGCAAACACTGGACTCTCTCCCTCGCGATGGGAGCCGCGCCCATCGCAAGGTTCAGAATACGGGGCAGGATGTGATCGGTGTAAAGCTTCATGAGGGCAACGTCGCATCCCTTGGCTGTCCGATGTCGAATGTCATTACGGACTCTTCAAAAAGAGCGCGCCCAGCGGCGGCAGGGTAAGACTCAGCGAGTAGGGCCGGCCGTGGCAGGGCTCGTTGTGCGACCAGACGCCTCCGAGATTTCCGAAGTCCGCGCCGCCGTATTCACCGGCGTCGCTGTTGAGGATCTCCGTCCAGAAGCCCTCGCGCGGCGCGCCGACGCGGTAGTTGTATCGGGGAACCGGCGTGAAGTTGAAGATCGCCAGCACGATTTCCGGCTGATCCCGGGAGACGCGCATGAAACCGAGGACGCTGCGTTCCGAGTCGCTGCCGTCGATCCATTCAAAGCCGGCGGGTTCACAGTCGAGTTCGTGCAGGGCGGGTTGTTCGCGGTAGACACGATTGAGATCGGCGATCCATTGCTGGATCTGGCGATGCGAGTCGAACTGCAGCAGGTGCCAGTCGAGGCTGTCGTCATGATTCCACTCCCGCCATTGCGCGAGTTCGGCGCCCATGAACAGGAGTTTCTTGCCGGGCTGCGCAAACATGTAAGCGAAAAGCAGTCTGAGGTTGGCAAATTTCTGCCACAGATCGCCCGGCATTTTGCTGAGCAGGGAGCCTTTGCCGTGGACGACTTCGTCGTGCGACAGGGGCAGCACGAAGTTCTCGTGAAACGCGTAGATCGACCGGAACGTCAGCTCGTTCTGGTGGTACTTCCGATGGATCGGGTCGCGGCTCATATAGCGCAGGGTATCGTGCATCCAGCCCATGTCCCACTTCAGTCCGAAGCCCAGGCCGCCCACATGCGCGGGACGGGAGACGGCCGGCCAGGCGGTGGATTCTTCCGCAATGGTCTGGACGCTGGGATAGTCCCGGTAGACTTCGGCGTTGAATCGGCGCAGGAAATCGACCGCCTCGAGGTTTTCGCGGCCGCCAAAGCGGTTGGGAATCCATTCGCCTTCGCTCCGGGAGTAGTCCAGATAGAGCATCGACGCGACGGCGTCCACACGCAGCGCGTCGACGTGGTACACGTCCAGCCAGAAGAAGGCCGAACTGATGAGGAAGCTGCGCACCTCATGGCGTCCGTAGTTGAAGATCTTGCTGTCCCAGTCCTTGTGCAGCCCCTGGCGCGGATCGGAGTGTTCGTAGAGGTGCGTGCCGTCGAAGAAGCCCAGCGCAAAGTCGTCTCCCGGGAAATGCGACGGCACCCAGTCGAGAATGACGCCAAAGCCGCGCTGGTGGAGATAGTCGATCAGGAACATGAGATCCTGCGGCGTCCCGTAGCGGCTCGTCGGCGCAAAGTAGCCGGTGGTCTGATAGCCCCACGAGCCGTAGAAGGGATGTTCCGTGAGCGGCAGGAACTCCACGTGCGTGAATCGCATCTTTTCGAGATGGTCCGCCAGCAGCGGCGCGGCCTCGCGATAACTGAGGGAGCGGTTGCCTTCTTCCGGCACGCGGCGCCAGGAGCCCAGATGCAACTCATAGATCGAGATTGGGCGGTCGAGGCCGCTGGTCTGGCTCCTGCGGGAGATCCAGTTGGAGTCGTTCCACTCGTAACGGAGATCCCAGATCTTGGAGGCCGCACCCAGCAGCGACTCGGCATGATACGCGAAGGGATCAGCCTTATTCATGGTGTAGCCGTTCACGCGCGAGACGACATGGTACTTGTACGCCTGGCCGGATGTGGCGCCGGGAACGAACGCTTCCCAGATTCCGGAATCGCCCAGGCAGCGCATCGGGTTTCTGGATGTATTCCAGTCGTTGAAATCTCCGATGACGCTGATGGCTTCGGCGTTCGGCGCCCAGACTGAAAAGGAGACGCCGGATGCGCCGTCTTCCTCATCGATGTGGGCGCCCAGCCGCCGGTAGAGCCGGGAATGCGTTCCTTCGTTAAACAGGTGGAGGTCGTCGTTGCTGAATCGTGACATGAGGTGTTCAGACTTCCATTAATGGGCTGCCCGCCTGACGCGCCTTCCGGGATTTCTCGCCGAATCGAGGTCGCGGAGGATGGCGGCAAACTGCAGATTGGTTCGGATATCTTCCAGGGCGCGCTTGAGCCGCCGCTTCCAGTTGGGACGTTCGTGGTTTGTGGCGGGAACGTTCTGAGGGTCGGTCTCCTGCCAGAGGTCCTCAACGTTGACCAGCGCGATGGAGGCCCGGCTTTCGCCGAGAAACCGCGTTGACGCCTGGAACAGGTCCATCGACGGGGGGCCGATCTTTCCGAGCAACTTGCGCGCGCGGAGAAAGCGCGCGAGCGCCCGGCGCTGGTTTACACGGTTCAGACGTTCATGCCGCGCTTTTTCCACGTCGAGAAAGCCCAGGCGGATGCGGTCCGGTATGTCGCGGCCGTCGAGAAATGCGCGGAATGGCGGCATATCGTGCGTATTCAGGCACGCCACCGCGGCGCGCGGCGGCGGGCGAAGCGCTGTCGCGCCCGTGCCCACCACTTCGTATTGAAGCGCGTACAGCTGCTGAATGTTGTGCCGGCGCATGGCCACACGTACGCCGGGGGGAACGGTGCCGAGGTCTTCGCCGACAATACCGGCGTTGTTCTTGTGCGACTCCAGGCTGAGGATGGCGTACAACTCCTCAGCGGGATATTCCACGTACAGGCCCTCGCTTTTTTTCAGGCCGTTGGGAATCCAGTAAAGACGGTGCAGTCCCATGACGTGGTCAATGCGCAGAAGTCGCGCAAACCGGAGATGGTTCCGAATGCCGGCGATCATGTAACGGTATCGATCCGCGCGCATCGCCTGAGGGTGCAGCGGCCGGAATCCCCAGTCCTGGCCCTCCGTAAACATGAGGTCGGGAGGCGCGCCGGTTCCCATCGACCGGACGAACAGGTCCGGATACCGCCACGGATCGTATCCGTCGGAGTTGAGCCCGAGAGGCAGATCGAGATAGAGGGCGCCGTCCACCGTGTGAATCCGGCTTGCGATTTGTCCGAGCTGCTCCTGCACGATCCACTGGGCGTAACGATGATAGTTGTAGGCGTCCTGGCTGTACTCGGCCGGATTGATGGCGCCATTGCGCAGCTCATCCGGCCATTGCATCCATCCCTGGCGCCGCCGGTCGACCACAGCGCGGAATTGCGCGTAGCGATCCAACTCGGGAGTGGTCCGGCAAAACGCTTCGAACTGCGCGCGCCGCTGCTCGGACCCGCCGGTGAAGAAGTAGCGGGAAAGCGATTCCAGAGCCGCGCGACGTTCCGCCATGACCTGACGATAGTCGATGAGGCCGTTCATCCGAGTCCTGGTTGCGAGTGGCCCGTCCAGCCGCGCAGACCCAAACTCACCGGTTCTTTCGGGATCCGCATAGAACTCGTTCCAGAAAAGGCGGCTGACCGGCGCATAGGGACTGGCGTCAAATGGCTCGTCCAGAAAGCTGGCCAGGAGCGGCAGGGTAGCGGCGACCCGGCCTCCGTGGCTGAGGATCCAGCCGATAAACATGTCGAAGTCCGACAGGTCTCCGGCCCCGGGACTGCGGGAGGAAGCCAGCGCATAGGTCGGCGCAAATCCGCCCCAGACCGGCCGCTCAAAAGGAAAGTGCGCGCGGGTCGGGGCCGAAATGACCAGGCTTTCGCTGTGATGACGTCCGCTTCGAATGTGGAGGGTGTAGTAGCCCGAGGCCAGGCGGGACTGCGGCCACGCCCTTTCCGTTCCGTCTTCGCCGACAAGGGAAGCCCGTGCGCCGGACGGGAGTTTTTTCGCGGTGGCTGGAATTCGCCCGTCCCATGCGACGATGACCGGCTGCATGGTCGCGTCCTGCTCACGACGCCTGCGTTCTCCAAGGGCGCCGGGAACATCGCTCATGCCCCGGATCGGGGCCCCGAGCGCGGCCAGCGTCAACAGCACAGCCTCCGGCGCCGCCTCCTGGCGTTCATTCCACATGTTCCGGTACGACGTCTGGATCCCGTAGAGTCGCGCCAGTTCGGCCAGTTGCCGGTTCACGACGCAATTTTATACCCCAAATGACAGCGCTTACACCATTCAAGCGAGCCGGATTAGGGTATGATCCGAACGCCCTGGACGGGTGCGGCAGTGTCCGGGGCGTCCAAACTGCCCGTGGCAGCAGCGTCCGCGGCTCGAAAGAGGCGCGGGTGGACACCGCCAGTGATCAGTCGGATCTCTGCCATGAGCCGTTAATCCAGGCGTTTTGCGGCTGGCCGCGAGTCGTGGAGCGGGAGAATCGGAGACATCGTGAAAGAGTTTAAGCTTTGCGGGTTAGGTAACGCAGTGGTCGACATTTTCCTGGAGCTGACGGAAGAGGAATTCCAGAGCCTGAGCTTCGAACGCGGCGGTATGCGGCTCGTGGATCTGGCCGAACAGAAGACCCTGCTGGACCGCTACCGGAAACACGAACCCAAGCTCGTCAGCGGCGGATCGGTGGCCAATTCGGTCATTGCGTTTTCGCAACTGGGGGGCAAAGCCGCCTTCATCGGCTGCGTCGGCGATGACCGGTACGGTCTCTTCTACACCAGCGAGTTCGAAGAACTGGGCATCGACATCGGTAATCCCATCATCGTCAATGAATCCACCGGAACTTGCGTCTGCATTGTCACTCCGGACGCCGAACGGACGATGCGTACCTGCCTGGCGGTTTCCAGCCATCTGGCTGCGCGCCACGTGGACGAAGCGCGGATCAAGAGTTCCGAGTGGTTGTTCATCGAAGGGTACGTTTTCGCCAATCCCGATACCGGACAGACCGCCATTCGCGAAGCCATCCGCATCGCCAAGAGCAACGGAGTCAAGGTTGCGGTGACGTGCTCGGACGCGTTCGTCGTCAATGTGTTCGGTGACGCGTTACGCGAGGCGCTGCAATCGACCGATCTGTTCTTCTGCAACGAAAGCGAGGCCCGCGCCGTGGCGGGTACCGAGACTGCTGAGGAAGCGTTCGGAAAGCTCAAGGCCACCGTTCCATCCCTGGTCGTGACCCACGGTCCTCGCGGCGCGTTCATCCGCCACAACGGAAGCGAAGTCCACGTCGAGGCGTTTCCGACCGAGCCGAAGGATCTTACCGGCGCCGGTGACATGTTTGCCGGTTCGTACCTCTACGGCATTACCCACGGCGTGCCGGCGCCCAAGGCCGCGCGCGCGGCCGCTTTCCTGTCGCACAAGGTGATCTCACAGGTTGGAGCAAGACTCCACCACGGAACGAAAATGTTCTGGGATCAGGCGCTGAAGGAAGCGTAGAGACAGGGGGAAAAGGGAAATTGGGGACAGAGAGGAACTTCGCCGCGGCGAATTCCTCTCTGTCCCCAATTTCCCTTTTCCCGTTTTACGGTCGCCGCCGGGGCGACGAAGAGTTCCGTGAACTGCGCGAACTGGCGTAGCTCTCGGTGCGCGACAGCACGGTGTAGTCGGAGTCGGGTCTTCCAAAACGGTCCGCCAGCCGGATTTCGATCCGGTGGGCCTCACGGGTATCGTCGGTTGGGCTGTAACCCAGCGTGTAGCGAACCTTCAATCGGCCAACCGCTGTGGCCATCGCCTTGTCGATGGAGCCGATGGAGGCGACATCAAAGATCTCACCACCACTCTGCCTCGTGATTTCGGGGACCGGATTGCCGCCAAACGGGCTGGGCGTTCGAGGGATGATCGACGGAAGGACAAACCCGCCCGTGTCGATCTTGACGCTGTAAACCACCGTTTCGCTGCGATGCGCCAGCTGGACGAGTTGCGGCACGCTGACGCTGCCGCCCACGTCCTGGTTATCGGAGATCAGGATGATCGCCCGTCGCCGGTCGAAAGCCGCTTCTTCGAGGTAGCTCATCGCGTCAAAGAGGGCATCGACGATGTCGGTGCCGCCGCCCGCGCCGATCGAACCGATGCGGTTGGCCACGCGTTGCCGATCCGTTGTGAGGGGCTCCAGCATCTGGATATCTCCAGCGAAGGAAAACAGGCAGACCGAATCGCCGGCCTTCAACTGCGAAAGCGCCTGGTAGGCGGCGGATTGAATCCGACCCATGGAAGGCGCCACGCTACCGCTGCGGTCAATCACGAGCGCGACCGCCAGGGGCAGCTCGTCTTTTGAGAATGTCTGAATCGGCTTTTCGATCCCATCTTCAAACAGGCGGAAGTCGCCGATACTCAGGTTGTTGATCGGTCTTCCGCTGCGGTCCCGGACGAGCGCGTCAACCTGGGCGAGGTTGACGTTGACGCTGAGCGTGAACGAGGGAAGGGCATCGGATGACGGCGCATCCACGGGAACTCCCCCAACGGTATCGGCCGGCTGTGCCGGCACAGCCACAGCCGGTGTGGCATCCGAGAACACGGGTACAGGCACGGCGGAGTCCGGGCTATTGGGTTCAGGAACGAGAATCGGGACGATGGGTTGATTGTTGGATGGCCCATTCAGAATCGGCTGTTGCCGGCTGGGATTCTCTCGTGTCGGCCCAAGGATCGGATCATTGGCGGACGGCTGTCCCAGGTTGCCGGCAATATCCACCGGCGAAGCCCCGAGCCCGGAGGCCGGGAGGCTCGGCGGCGGGAGGCTGGCCAGCCGCGCCGGAATATTCAACGTCTTCTTCAGTTTCGATTCGAACACCGTGCCCTGAGACAGGTCCAGTTCGGGGCCGGGTATCTTGGGCTGCAGCAGGGTCTGGCTCAACACCGTGGCGCCCACACCGAGAGCGGCGCCGATCCCCGCAGCTTTGCGTCCTCCAAAGAGGCCTCCGAGCACGGCGCCCTGAGCGGCCTGACCCAGGCCTTGAGTGATCACCACATTCAGAACGTTCTTGGCGCCGCCGCCACTATCGTCCCCTTTGGTCTGGAACGTTTGCGCCGAGATCGGAATACTGGTTCCATCGTCAAACTTGAGAGCGTCCAGCCGGAATTCGATTTCGGCGCGCTTGGCATTCTGGGCTGATTTGACGCGGGTGACCGTTCCCTCGATGAGGCTGCCTTTGGGAATGGCGGTTTTGCCATCGGACATGATGTCCCGCATAGTCCGGAACAGAACACGATCGCCTACCTGAGCGGTGGTCGTGTTCACCGCGGTCTCCAGGGCGACCACGAGTTTATCTCCCGAATTTACCTGGAGACGATCGCTGGACTGGGGAGCGCTTGCGGCAGCGCTGGCAAGGACCAGAGCGAGAAAGAAAGCCGCAAAGCAGCTTATACGCCTCGACAGCATAGGACCTCCTCGGGAACTGTGGCGCCTTTCGCGTAATTGGCTGAGAAGATAGGCGGTCTCATCGTACTCCAGCCGAACCGGGTCAGAGTGTAAAAATTTGCAAGCATTCGGGATTCCTCTCATGAAGCCCGGCCCCGGGGCCCCCGTTTGACTCCGGTTTCCGCCAGCGCCGTCGGGAGAAACACACGACTGCCCTTCCCATGTGGCGTATTGGACGTAACGTCTTGACATCCGTTCATTCAAGTCGCGAATTTCTTTTTCCCGCCGCTGCGGCAATCCGGTCGCGAGCGCGCGGACAGTTTCGGCATGGGGAAATCTCGCGCCCACGTTGGCGGCTGCCGCCAGTTCGGCGGATGGATGAGCGGCGACGTCAATGCGCGCGTTAATGCAGGACCGAATGGCCGTTAATCAGCTGACGAGCCGCGCGCGCAACGCCCGCGCCTTATCGCGCAGCGCCGCGGCGCGCTCGAACTCGAACTTCCGGGCCGCCTCGCGCATTTCCGATTCCAGGCGGGCGACGGCTTCGGCAATCTTTTCGGGATCGTCGGGAACGGCTTCTTCGGCTTCTTCGGCGGGAATCGTGACATAGTCCGCTTCCGCGATGGCGACCAGAGTCATGTCCACCGGTTTGACCACGCTTTCCGGCGTGATGTTGTTGTCGCGATTGTACCGCTCCTGGATTTCCCGTCTCCGGTTGGTTTCTCCGATGGCGCGCGCCATCGAGTCGGTCACCGTGTCCGCGTAAAGGATCGCCATGCCACTGATGTGCCGCGCCGCGCGTCCGATGGTCTGAATGAGGGAGTCGGCGGAGCGCAGGAAGCCTTCCTTGTCGGCGTCAAGCACCGCGACGAGCGAGACCTCCGGCAAATCGAGTCCTTCGCGCAGCAGGTTGATGCAGATCAGCACGTCAAACTCGCCTCGCCGCAGTCCGCGCAGGATCTTGATGCGCTCCAGCGTCTCGACTTCGGAATGCAGATAACGGCAACGCACGCCCACTTCGGTGTAGTACTCGGCCAGGTCTTCCGCCATGCGTTTTGTCAGCGTGGTCACGAGAACGCGCTGCTTCCTTTCCGCGCGAATCCGGATTTCTTCCAGCAGGTCGTCGATCTGACCGCGTACGGGACGCACTTCGACGACCGGGTCAATCAGTCCGGTGGGGCGGATGACCTGTTCCACGACCACGCCGCCGGTCTTCTCCAGTTCGTAAGGGCCCGGCGTGGCGGACACGTAGATGATCTGCTCGGCGCGCCGCTGGAACTCTTCAAATGTGAGGGGGCGATTGTCCATAGCGGAGGGCAGGCGGAAGCCGTATTCCACAAGGTTCTCCTTGCGGGATCGATCGCCCTGGTACATGCCGCGAAGTTGCGGCATGGTCTGGTGGCTTTCATCGATGAATATCAAGGCGTCTTTCGGCAGGTAGTCGAGCAGTGTCGGGGGCGGCTGTCCGGGCATCCGTCCGGTAAAGTGGCGCGAATAGTTTTCGATGCCGTGGCAGTAGCCGACTTCCTTGATCATTTCCAGGTCGAACATCGTGCGCTGGTGGACGCGCTGCGCTTCGAGCAGCTTGCCCTGCTTTTCGAGCAGCTTTTCCCAACCCTGCAGTTCGTCCTTGATGGTTTCGACCGCGCGCTCCAGCCGGGGGCGGGGCATCACGAAGTGGCTCTTGGGATAGACGGTCAGGCGTTCGAGTGTCCTGGTCTCATCGCCGGTCAGGGGATCGAACACGCTGAGTTTTTCGACGTCGTCGCCCCATAACTCGATACGAAAACCGATGTTTTCGTAGGTCGGATAGATCTCGACCGTGTCTCCGCGAACGCGGAATGTTCCGCGCTTGAAGTCCACGTCGTTTCGCTCGTACAGGATCTCCACCAGCTTTGCGAGGATCTCGCGCCGGTTGGCCCGCTGGCCGCGCTCAAGCAGCAGGAGCATGCCGTAATACGCCTCCGGCTGTCCCAGGCCGTAGATGCACGAAACCGAAGAGACGATGAGCACGTCGCGGCGTTCGAACAGGGAACGAGTGGCGGAGAGCCGCAGCCGGTCGATCTCATCGTTGATGGTCGACTCTTTCTCGATATAGGTATCCGTCGATGCAATATACGCTTCCGGCTGGTAGTAATCGTAGTAGCTGACAAAGTACTCCACCGCGTTGTGCGGGAAAAATCCCCGGAACTCGTGATACAGCTGCGCGGCCAGCGTTTTGTTGTGCGCCAGCACAATTGTCGGACGATTCACGAACTCGACAACCTTGGCCATGGTGAAGGTTTTGCCGGAGCCGGTGACTCCCAGGAGAACCTGGTGCCGTTCCCCTTGTTCGAGCCCCCGGACGAGTTGCGGAATGGCGGTGGCCTGATCCCCACGCGGCGCATAGGAGGAAACCAGTGTGAAGTCCATCCCAAGGAGCATACAACCGGAAGGGGGGAAGGCGGGGCCGGAATGGGGATTCCCCGGCCGTCCGCCTGCGGCGCCATCGCGCGCGAACCGTGAGAAAGATATGAAAATGCGGTGAAACTAGCTGTTGACATCGTGTTAACGGTTGCGCTACAAACGTGGCGCTTTGCAAGGGATTTCAGTGATTCCAAGCTCTCGCGCCGAGCGCTCAGTCGGCAAGGGGGCTTTCCCGCGTCTGAGCAATTCTTGGCCTGAGAAAGGCGGAGTATGGTCGTAAGAGTCTTGTTCGCAGTTTTGGTATTGATGGGGACGCTGCTTTCGGGAGCTGCCCTCGCTGAAGACGTCGAGATCAGCGGGTCGTTTGACGGGTACTACCAGTTCAGCATGAACCGCCCGGCTGACCAGATGATTCCGGCGCGTTCCTTTGATTTCCGGCATTCAACGTTCAGTCTGAATTACGCTGAATTGGTCGTCGAGAAGAAGGCTGAACCGCTGGGTTTCAGAGCGGACATTGGTTTTGGAGACGCCTCGAAAGTCGTGCATGCGACGGAGCCCGCCATTGTTAACGGCGGCAGCAGTTTGTATCAATATCTGCAGCAGGCGTACGTCATGGCCAAGGTGAACGATAAGGTCCAGTTGGACTTTGGCAAGTTTGTGACGCCGTTTGGCGCGGAAGTGATTGAAACCAAGGACAATTGGAACTACACCCGCGGTCTGCTGTTCAATTATGCCGTGCCCTTTTATCATTTCGGACTGCGCGCCAATTTCGAATACAACGACAAGGTGTCGTATGCGCTCTATGTGGTGAATGGCTGGAACAACGTCCAGGACAACAACAGCGCCAAGTCTGTGGCCGCGTCCGTCACCATGAAGCCGTCGGAGAAATTCACGGTGATCGCCAACGCCATGGTCGGCAAGGAAGAGCCCAACTCTCTTCCGTTCGCCAATACGGGCTTTGGTGGCGGCCAGCTGTCCTTCGCGGCCCCCGGCACCCCGACGCGCCGGCTGTTGGATGCGGTTCTGACCTACGAGGTCAATGACAAGCTCAGCCTGATGGCCAACTACGACTACGGCACCGAGAGCCACATGGACTGGAAGGGCATCGCGGCGTACGGCAAGGTCAAGGTTCGCGATTGGGTCACGGTAATCCCTCGCTATGAGTGGTTCCAGGACACCGATGGCTTCGTGACCGGAACGACGGGGCAGACCCTGCAGGAGACCACTCTCACATTCCAGTTCCCGGTCAACGACAACTCCTCGGTGTATGTGGAGTGGCGCAGCGACTGGAACAGGAGCACGGATCCGGCGTTCTTCCATGCGCATGGGTACCAGTCGATCCTGGTTCCGGGTACCATTGAGTACGACATGAGGCATTTCCAGAACTCCTTGCTGATCGGCTGGACGTACTCCTTCACCAAGGACTAGTCGGGCCGGTTGCGAGCGCCGCAACTTGTGGGCGCGCGGTGAACACCGAAAAGAACGGTAATAGCGATACGCTGATCACATCCCTTCAGTCCGCTCTTCAACAGGAGCGGCTGGAGGGATGGCTGTTTTACGACTTCCGCGGCAGCGATCCCATCGCCGCCAACATTCTGCGACTTCATCATGTCCGCCTCGCCACCCGGCGCTGGTTCTACTTCGTGCCGGCCTCGGGACCGCCTCAGAAGATTGTTCACGCCATCGAATCCGCCATGCTCGACAGCCTGCCGGGCGACAAGCGGGTCTATCGCTCCTGGCAGGAACTGCACCAGGCGGTTGCCGGCGCCCTGTCGGGCGCAGGGCAGGTGGCGATGCAGTATTCCCCGTTGAACGCCATCCCCTACGTCTCGCGCGTGGACGCCGGCGTGGTGGAACTCGTGCGCAGTTTCGGCGTGGAAGTCGTTTCGAGCGCGGACCTGGTGCAGATGTTCGAGGCCGTCTGGACGCCGGAGCAGCTGGAGACGCATCTGTTTGCCGCGCGCCATCTCCGCGAGATTGTTGACGCGGCCTTTCGCGAGGCTGGCCGGCGCATCCGTGAAAACGTGAGCGTTACGGAACTGGACATCCAGGATTTCATCTGGAACGAATTTGCCGCCCGCAATCTGGAGTCTTCCGACCGTCCCATTGTTGCGGTGAACGCGCACAGCGCCGATCCGCACTACCAGCCCGATCCGGCCCGCAACGCTTCCATCGGCAGGGGCGATTTCCTGCTGCTCGACATCTGGGCGAAACGCCGCGCGCCGCACGCCGTCTACGACGACATCACGTGGACGGGGTACGCCGGTTCGACCGTTCCCGCAGAAATGGAGCACATTTTCAATGTGGTGAAAAACGGCCGCGACGCCGCAATTCGTCTGGTCAAAGAATGCTATCCACGCGATACTCTTTTCGGTTGGCAGGTGGACGACGCGGCGCGGCAGTCGATTACGGCAGCCGGCTACGGCCCTCAGTTTCTCCATCGTACCGGGCATTCCATCCACGAAGAGGATCATGGGAACGGCGCGAACATTGACAATCTGGAGACGCAGGACAGCCGCCGCCTGCTCCGCGGCACATGCTTTTCAATCGAGCCGGGCGTCTATCTGGAAGGCCGGTTCGGCGTGCGCAGCGAGGTCAATGTATATCTGGATGATGCGGAAGCCGTCGTAACCGGTTTGCCGATTCAGGAGCGGGTGGTTCCGATTCCGATTTGATGA
>DASUFH010000068.1:0-6208 GCA_036274645.1 Terriglobia bacterium | reverse complement strand
GAGGACCCGGTCGGGAAGATCCGCGGCGATATGCACCGAGAAACTCAGCCCCTTTCGGCGCGCCGGTTCGGCGATCACATGTTTGAGATCGACGGTCAGCTGGGCCAGATCGGTGGGCGCGGGCTCCAGTTCCATGTGTCCCGCTTCGATCTTGGAGAGATCGAGCACGTCGTTGATCAGGTCGAGCAGGTGGCTGCCGCATTTGGCGATCGCGTCCAGCGACTCGCGCTGATCGGCGGTGAGCGTGGCGCTGCGCTGCATGAGCTGCGCGTATCCGAGAACCCCGTTGAGGGGAGTGCGCAGCTCATGACTCATGTTGGCCAGGAATTCGCTCTTCGCCCGTGTGGCCGCCTCGGCGGACTCCTTGGCCAGCTTCACCTCATGCTCGCGCTGTTTCCGGATGGAGATGTCCCGGAGGAAGGCCCCGAAAAAGAACCCGTAGTTGGAGCGGATGGGGCTGGTGATCGTGATTTCGATCGGGAACTCGTGGCCGTTGCGGTGAAGCGCGGTCAGTTCAAGGATCTGATTGACCACCGGCGCGTCGCCGGATTCCAGAAAACGGCGCAGCCCCCGGCGATGCGCCTCGCGGAAGGCGGGCGGAATGATCGTGTCCGAAATCGTCTTTCCAAGCACTTCCTCGGAGCTCCATCCGAACGTGTTTGCCGCCTGCGCGTTCCAGCCGACGATGTTGCCGTTGGAGTCCATGCCGACGAACGCGTCGTGGGCCGTGTCCACGATCAGACGGGCCCGCTGTTCGCTCTCCGCCAGACGCGCGGTCGCTTCGCGGCGTTCCGCGTCGGTCAGCGCCAGAGCAACCAGGTTGGCGACAGACAGGGCGAAATTCTGTTCCTCCGGTGTCCAGTTGCGGACGCCGCCGACATGTTCGAGGCACAGGATGCCCACAACCGCCTGATTCCGGTGCAGGGGGACGTCCAGCATGGCCCCAATGCCGTTCGGATCGAGATAGGAGGCGGTGAATTCGCGTGTGGCCGGATCGATCCTGGCGTCGCAGGCGGGGATCAGGCGCGCATGTTCGATCGCGGCGAAATATCCCGGGAAATCCCCACGGCCGAGTTTCTGCCCGTTGGTGTGGCGTCTGGCGCCGGCTTCGTACATGTCGATGCATTCGATGCGCGTCCGGTCATCGGAGAACTGCCAGATGCTGGTCCGCTCAACCGCTATGGTCCGGGAACACGTTTCCAGGATGTCGGGCAGCCGGTCTTCCAGAATGGGATTGGCGGCCTGCCGTTCCATCAAGCCCGTCAGCGCCACGCTCTGCGCCGTCAGCCGCTCCTCGCTTTCCCGCCGGGCCTTCTCCGCGTTCAGCCGCTCGGTGACGTCGTGAAAGACACTGAGGACAGCCGGTTCCCCGTTATAGATGATCCGTCGCGAGGACACGTTGGCCCAGAATGTGCTTCCCGAGGACGACCGCAGGTGCAGCAACTGTGTCGCATGACCGTCGCGCGACAATCGTTCCAGCAGGGCCGCCCGATCGTCGGGGTTGACGTAGAAATCCGCCACGGAAAATTTTGCGCCATCCGACTGCGCCACGCCGAACTGCGTCCCCGCGCTGTCATTTCCCGCCAGCACCTTTCCTGAAATTCCGGCGACCAGCATGGGGATGGGACTGGAAAGGAATAACTGTTCGAAGCGCTCTTCACTCTCGCGGAGGTTGCGCGTGGAGGACATCATCGCGCTTTCCGAGGCGCTCAGGCAGAGGCGAACCAGGGCGTATGAGATCAACGCGATGCCCGCGCCGAACACCAGCATGAATACGGGCAGATCCAGGGGCGAAGTGGGAATCTCCTGGCGATACGCAATCGCCAGTAACAACGCGCCGAGCGCGATGAGGGCGCCAATCCAGAGTGTGACTTTTTCTCGTGACATGGCTATACGGGCGTTCCGAGCGTTGAATTGTGCAGGTTGAAGGTGGAGATTGCAAGGCGCCGTCTGTTGGATATTGGGAGGCTTTGGATGCTGGCGTATCCCCCGCCTGCAGGCAGGGGCGGTCATAGACCCCCTAACAGGGGACAGGGTCAGCAGACTCGGGCGCTACCGTTCGAGCGCGGCCAGTTGCGGCCATTCGAGGTTGAATCGAGCGAGATACTTTCGCAGTCGGTCTGCGTCGTTGCTGCTCGTCTTGCGGGAGCGGGACGCATGGAAGAGCGCCCGCCCCGCCTCCGACAACGATCGGGATTTGCGGCAGATTTCGACCACGCGTTCGAGCTGCATGCGATCGAAGACATCGATTCTTTCGATGTCTTCAGCAGGCAGTAACCGCGCCAGCGCGCCCACCTGGGACGAAGACGTCGCATCGGACCAGGAGTCGCTCAGCCGCTGAATCTCTTCGCGGACCAGATCCTCGGAGATGCGCGCGCCCTGCGCCAGCGTTCCCATCCGGACGACGGCAGCGTTCAGGTCCCGGAAGTTGCCGGACCACCGCGCCGCAGCCGACAGCGCAAATTTGAGAAACTCCTGCCGCGCTTCCCGGCTGAACGTGACCCGTTGACCGGTTCTTTCCGCAAACTGGTCCAGTTCAAACTGCAGGTTCGGCTCGATGTCTTCCGGCCGGCTGCGCAGCCCGGGGAGCGCGAACGTCCAGAGGTTGATCCGGCAGAGGAGATCTTCCCGGAAGCCGCCCGAGCGCACGGCCGCCGCGAGATCCCGGTTGGTTCCCGCGATCAACTGGAAGTCGCTGTGCGCTTCCCGATCGGATCCGAGCGGCAGGAAGGTCTTCTCCTCCAGGGCGCGCAGGAGCATCGCCTGTTCGTCGGGACCGAGTTCTCCGATCTCATCGAGGAACAGGACGCCGCCATCAGCGGAACGCAGCAGTCCCGGACGGTCCTTCAGCGCTCCGGTGAACGCGCCTTTGACGTGGCCGAACAACGCCGACATCGCCGCGTCGCCCCGGATTGTCGCGCAGTTCACGTCCACAAACGCGCCCTTGAGCAAATGGCGCGACTTCTTGAGTTCGTAGACACGCCGCGCCAGTCGCGACTTGCCCGCGCCGGTCGGTCCTGTAAACAGCAGGGGATCCCGCGTGGATAACGCGACGTGTTCCACCCGATCGATCAGCCGGTTGAACGCCGCATTGCGCGTTTCGATCCCTCCCTTCAAATAGGATGCGCCTTCGATCTGCTCCTGACGGAACCGGGAAGCGATGCGGTCGTAACGCGAGAGATCGAGATCGGTGATCGTCACCGTTCCCGCCTCCGAGCGGTCGCGCTCCGGCGAACACTGCAGGAGGCGGCCGGGCAGATGGCGTGATTCAGTCAACAGAAACAGACAGATCTGCGCGACATGCGTGCCCGTGGTGATGTGGATGAGGTAGTCCTCCGTTTCCGTGTCGAACGGATAGGCGCGCGCAAACGCAAACAGCTTTTCGTAGACCTCTTCGAAGTTCCACGGATCCGCAAAATCGATCTCGTGGAGGATGACTTCGGTTTCGGGCGATACCGATCGGATATCCGCCGCAACGATGCCCGCCAGCCGATCCTGCTTCGGGGGATGGAGAAGCTCGAATCGCCTCACGATCAGGTCCGGTTGCCTGCAGAGAGCAACCGAAGGACGCCACGCCTGCCACCGGTCCGGCTGAGTCCCGGCATCGAGAACGGTTCCGAGCAGCCCGATCGCCACCGAGTGGGTTTCTGTCTTATTCATAGGGATAAGACTCTAGCTGAATTGATACAGGCCGGCGCCTTGATTTTTCGGCTTGTTCGGAATTGCCATTGTATTTTCAGTTTCTTACATCTCTTGCGAGGTTTGGTTCCATAGCTGCAATTCTCCACCGCGTATCGCGGCGACGGCGGCAGGCAAACGCCGGTTGTTGCCGGCGGTAAGGAGGCCCCGGCGGGCGGCGGAACCGAGCCGCCCGCCGGGAGAGTGAATCCGGAAGGGAGAATCCAATGTCGGAAATGACGGCAATGACCGAAACCCACAACATCATCAACCCGGCCGAAGGTGTTCCGATCCGCGCCTGGACCCGCGGCGTCGCCATCGAAAAGGAAGCGGAGCAGCAACTGCTCAACGTGGCGCGCATGCCGTTCGTGTTTCGCTGGATCGCGGCCATGCCCGACGTGCATTGGGGGATCGGCGCCACAGTCGGCAGCGTCATTCCGACGAAGGGCGCTATTATTCCGGCCGCTGTCGGAGTCGACATCGGGTGCGGAATGATGGCCGTCCAGACGACGTTGAACGCGCGCGATCTTCCGGACAATCTGAAGACCATCCGGACAGCCATCGAGACGGCTGTTCCCCACGGACGCACGAATCATGGGGCCCGCGGCGATCGCGGCGCATGGAGCAACATTCCGGGCCGGACCGCCGAGGTGTGGGAGACACTCAAGCGGGCGTACGACGCCATTCTCGAAAAGCACCCGGCGCTGAATCGCGGGAACGACGTGAATCATCTGGGAACGCTGGGAACGGGAAATCACTTTATCGAAGTGTGTCTCGATGAGGCCGACAACGTGTGGCTCATGCTGCACAGCGGGTCGCGCGGCGTGGGTAATCGTATCGGGACGTATTTCATCGAACTGGCCCGTCGTGACATGAAGAAGTTCTTCATCAATCTGCCGGATCGCGATCTGGCGTATTTCCCGGAGCGCACGGAACACTTCGACGATTACGTCGAGGCGGTTGGCTGGGCGCAGGACTATGCCCGCTGGAACCGGCATCTGATGATGGAGGCGATTGTCGCGGCGCTCCGCGAGAGCGGCGAACTGCCGCCGTTCGAAGCGAAGAGCGAAGCGATCAACTGCCACCACAACTATGTGGCGCGCGAGAAGCACTACGGCGAAAACGTGCTCGTGACCCGCAAGGGCGCTGTGCGCGCCGCTGTGGGCGACATGGGGATCATTCCGGGCAGCATGGGCGCGCGGTCCTATATCGTGCGCGGCAAGGGCAACCCGGAAAGCTTCAACTCCTGCAGCCATGGGGCCGGCCGCGCGATGTCGCGTAATGAAGCGCGTCGCCGGTTTACGGTGGAGGATCACATGCGGATGACCAAAGGCGTCGAGTGCCGGAAGGACAAGGACGTCATCGACGAAACGCCGGCCGCATACAAGTCGATCGACGACGTGATGGCGGCGCAGGCCGATCTGGTCGAGATTGCGCATACACTGCGGCAGGTGGTCTGTGTGAAAGGTTGAGACGATGATCAGAATCAATGGAGCGGACGGGGAAGGGGGCGGGCAGATCCTGCGGACCGCCCTCAGTCTGTCGCTGGCGACGGGCGCCCCGTTCCGTATCGAGAACATCCGCGCGGGCCGCAAGAATCCGGGCCTGCTCCGCCAGCATCTGACGGCGGTGGAAGCCGCCGTCCGGATCGGCGACGCCGAGGTCGAGGGCGCGACGCTGTCGTCTCCGGCGCTGACCTTTGCGCCGAAAACCGTGCGCGCCGGCGAATACCGGTTTGCGGTCGGCACGGCCGGAAGCGGATCGCTCGTGTTTCAGACGATCCTGCCCGCCCTGCTGCGCGCGCCGGGGCCGAGCCACGTGGTGATCGAAGGCGGGACGCATAACTCCGCAGCGCCACCCTTCGACTTTCTGCAGCGGACGTTTCTTCCGCTCGTGCGCCGCATGGGCGCGAAGGTTTCGCTCCGGCTCGAACGCTACGGATTTTATCCGGCCGGCGGCGGCCGGTTCGTTGCCGAGATCGAGCCCGTGGCCGGACTCCAGCCGCTGGAACTCGGCTTGCGCGGCGAGATCCTGGCCAGGCGGATGACTGCGATCGTGGCCAACCTTCCGGCGCGCATCGCCATGCGCGAGATTGAGGTCGTGTCGAGCATGATGCGCCTGACCGAGGAGGGCCGGATCCTGCAGACCCGGGATTCTCCCGGACCCGGCAACGCGGTCCTGATCGAGGTCGAAAGCGCGGACGTCACGGAAATCTTCACGGCCTTTGGCCGCCGGGGAGCGCCGGCCGAGAAGGTCGCCGAAGAGGCCGTAGCCGAGGCCCGCGAGTACCTCGTTTCGCGCGCCGTTGCCGGTGAGCATCTGACGGATCAGTTGCTGCTGCCGCTGGCGCTGGCCGGTGGGGGGAGTTTTACCGCAACCAAAATTTCGAGGCACGCCCAGACCAATCAGGAGGTGATCGCGAAATTCCTTCCGGTCCAGTTTGACATCCGGCGGGCGGAGGATCACTCGCTCGTGCGCGTGACGCCTTCCTGACGGCATAACGGAAGCGTTCGAGTCCCCGCCTGCGTGG
>DASUFH010000067.1:0-10838 GCA_036274645.1 Terriglobia bacterium | reverse complement strand
TGATCGACGGCGAACGGGTCAAGCTGTTCGACTGGGATAAGGAAATCGGCACCGGTGGAGTCGGCAAAATCGGCGAGACTCCACGCATTTCGGTGAAAGCCGGACTGCATACGGTCGGGGTGGCGTTTCTGGCCACCAACGAAGCGCCCGGCAACGAGATCAACAAGCCGTTCGTCCGCACGATGAATTCACCCGGGCAGATCTCCGGGTACCTCTTCTATCCCCATGTCGGACAGATTCAGATCGAAGGTCCGTACGACGTCAAAGGCGCGACGGAATCGTCCAGCCGGCGAAAGATCTTTGTCTGTAAGCCCTCGTCGATCGCGAATGAACCGGCCTGCGCTCGCGAAATCGTTTCCACCCTTGCGCGCCACGCATTCCGGCGCCCCGTCAAACCGGAAGACGTGGCCACGCTGATGCAGTTCTACGAGGTGGGCCGCAGTGAAGGCGCCTTTGATTCGGGAATCGAGGCGGCGCTCCAGCGGATTCTGGCCGACCCGCAGTTCATTTATCGCGGGGAAGTCGAATCGGCCGGTGCTGCGCCTGGAAAGCCGTACAGGCTCAACGACGTGGAACTGGCGTCGCGCCTCTCCTTCTTCTTGTGGAGCAGCATCCCCGACGAGGAACTGCTGAGCGCTGCCGAGCAGGGAAAACTGTCGGATCCATCCGTGCTCGACGCGCAGACCCGACGGATGCTGGCGGATCCAAAATCCGAGGCGCTGATCGCGAACTTCACCGGTCAATGGCTGAATGTCCGGAAGATGCAGGCCGTTGAACCGGCGGTGAACCTCTTTCCGGATTTCGACAGCAATCTCCGGGTGGCGTTCCGCCGGGAAATCGAACTGTTCTTCGACAGTGTCGTGCGTGAGGACCGCAACATTCTCGATCTCATTACGGCAGACTACACATTCCTGAATGAACGCCTGGCGCGGCATTACGGAATTCCGGATGTCTATGGGAGCCAGTTCCGGCGGGTGACGCTCGGTCCCGAATTCGAAATGCGGCGCGGGCTTCTCGGAAAGGGCGCGCTCCTGACCGTCACGTCGCAGGCGGCACGCACGTCGCCGGTCAATCGGGGGCAGTGGTTCCTGCAGACATTCCTGGGAATCAGCGCTCCCGACCCACCGCCCAACGTTCCCGCAATTAAAGAAACAGTTCACGATACAGCCGGTAATACCAGGGAGCTAACGATGAGGCAGCGCATGGAGCAGCATCACTCCAATCCCTCCTGCGCGACCTGTCACGTGATTTTTGAACCTCTTGGCCTCGCCATGGAAAACTACGATCCGACCGGGATGTGGCGGACTGAAGAGGGTGGATCCCCCATCGACACGGCCGGGAAATTCGTGGACGGCTCGCCCATCGACGGACCGGCGAGCCTGCGCGCGCTGGCCATGAGATATTCGGACCAGTTTGCCCGGAGCGTCACGGAAAAGCTGCTGACGTACGCGCTGGGACGGGGTATCGAGGCCGAAGACATGCCGCTTGTCCGAAAGATCGTCCAGGAGTCCGCCGATGGCGGCTATCGCTTTTCCTCGGTCGTCGGTGGAATCATCCGGAGTGACCCGTTCCGGATGAACATGAAGATGGCCGGAGGCGTTCAGTCTGCCGCCACAATTCCGGAGGCCCGCTGATGTTCATTAGCAGGAAGACCATTTCCCGCCGTACGCTGCTGCGTGGCGCGGGGGCGACGCTGGCCCTGCCGCTGCTGGATGCCATGATTCCGGCGGCGACTGCGCTGGCGCAGACGGCGGCAACCCCGACGCCCCGTTTCTTTGCGGGTTTTGTGCCGCACGGCATGGCTCCTGGATACTGGATCCCCGAAAACGAGGGCCCGCTTCCCGCTGAGTTTCCGTTCAACTGGAAGGCGCTCGAACCCTTCCGGGATCACACCGTCATTCTCAGCGGCTTGCATTCCCGATCGGCCGAACCCCCTCCGGGGGTAACCGGCGCGGATCACTGGGTGGCGGCGGCGTTTCTGTGCGCGAACAAGCCCAAGAAGACCGCCGGCGCCGATGTGTACGCGGGCAAGACGATCGATCAGATCATTGCCGGAAAGATCGGACAGGACAATCTGCTGCCGTCCATGCAGTTTTCCGTCGAGGACCCGGGACCCAATTCCAACAGTTGCGGCGAAGGATATAGCTGCACCTACACGAATACGATTTCGTGGGCCACGCCAACCCAGCCACTGCCGATGGAACTGAATCCGCAGGTCGTGTTCGAGCGGATGTTCGGCGACGGCAGCACACCCGAGGAACGGTCGGCCCGCCGCTCCCGGGATCGCAGCATCCTGGATTCACTGGGTTCCAGCCTGGCCCGCATGCGCGTGGATCTGGGCGCTTCGGACCGCCGGCGACTGGATCAGTACGCCGAGGATGTCCGGGAAATCGAACGGCGGCTGCAGATTGCCATGAAGGCCTCGACGGTGGCGCCGGCGGCGATGGACGTTCCCGTGGGCGTTCCGCCGACGTTCGACGAACATATCAAGCTGATGTTCGATCTGCTGGCCCTCGCGTTTCGAGCCGACATGACGCGTGTCGGCACGATGCTGTTTGCCCGCGACCTGACCGGACGGACGTATCCGGCGTGTGATGCCCCGACGGTCGGGTTTCACGGCGCGTCGCATCACGGCGAAGATCCGCGGCGAATCAACGAGCTGGCGCGGATCAATCAGTATCACGTGAAGATGCTGGCCTATTTCATCGAAAAGCTCGCGACGACGCCCGATGGCGATGGAACGCTGCTCGACCACACATTGATTCTCTATGGCTCGAACATGGGCAACTCGAATCAGCACCTGCATCACGATGTGCCGCATGCGCTGGTAGGCGGCGCCGGTGGGCGGCTCAAGGGAGGACGTCATATCGCGTATCCCTCGAGGACCATTCCAACCGGCAACCTGCTGCTGAGCGTGTTGGACCGGTTCGATATCCATCTGGACGAGATCGGCGACAGCACGGGCCGGCTGGAGAACCTCTAGCTGCCGTGGCAGAAAGGTACGAAACCTCGAATGCCTGTGTTCAAGTCTTCCAGACTCATCAACGGTTTTAAGCTTCCGGGTTTTCAGCGTCAGGACTTCTGCCACGGGCTGCCAGGGAGGATGCGAATGAATTTCAGGACCACCGGGTCCGGCCCTCTTCCGCGCTACGCGCGGGAGAGGGGGGAGCGCGTAGCGCGACGGGTGAGGGCAAACAATCGCGCCGGACTTCTCGCGTTCCTCCCGTTCGCCGCGCTCGTTCTACTCACGATCCCCCTGTTTGCCGCCGCTCCCAGCGAGATTGCCGACGCCGCCATGCGCGGCGACAGGGCGGCGGTGGTTTCTCTGCTGGAAAAACACGTCGACGTCAACGCGGCTCAAGCCGATGGCGCCACCGCTCTGCATTGGGCGGCCTATCGGCTGGACCTCGACATGGCCAACGCGCTGATCCGGGCTGGCGCCAACGTCCATGCCGCCAATCGTGATGGCGCGACTCCCCTTTCGCTGGCCAGTGCAAGCGGCGATGGGCCGCTTGTGAGAGCGTTCCTCAAAGCCGGAGCGAATCCCAATGAAGAACTGCCAACCGGCAAGACGAATCTCATGCTGGCTTCGCGGGCCGGAGGGCTCGATGCAATGCGCGCTCTGATTGATGCGGGCGCGGAGGTCAATGCGCGGGAGAGTCTGCGCGGCACAACGGCTCTGATGTGGGCGGCGGACGAATCGCACGCCGCAGCCGCAAAACTGTTGATTGAGCGGGGCGCCGATGTCGGCGCGCGCTCGAGCGCCGCAGCGCGTCCACGCGGGCCGGCGCTGGGCAAGGCGAACGATCCTCGCAAGCAGGTTGCGGCGCAGGGCGCGGCGCGCGCCGCCGGGGAAGCGTCTCCGCCTCTGGGCGCCGGTGGTCGGGGAGCGCGTGGCGCGCGAGGCAATGGCGCGGCGCGCGGCGCAGGGCAGGGCGCAGGGCAGGGAGATGACGACGCCGCCCCACCGCGAGGAGGCAACCAACCCATCGACGCCGGCGAACTGACCGCCCTGGTCTACGCCGCCCGGTCCGGCGATATCGAAACCGCTCGCGTCCTCGTCGACGCCGGCGCCGACGTCAATCAGGTGACCGGTTACGGCTGGAGCGCCCTGCTGGCCGCCACCCAGAACCGCAACTACAAACTGGGCGTCTTTCTTCTCGAGCGCGGCGCCGATCCGAATCTCGCCAACCACGGCGGATGGACACCGCTGTACCTGGCGACGGACAACCGGAATATCGAAAACGGGGACTATCCTGTCCGCAAGCCGGACATGGATCACCTGGACTTCATCAGGATCCTTCTCGACAAAGGCGCGGACGTGAACGCCCGCATGAAGGACAGCACCGATACGCGCACCGTCTTCACCAACCAGTGGCTCGACGAAAACGGCGCCACCCCGTTCCTGCGCGCGGCGCAATCCGGCGACCTGATTCTGATGAAGTTGCTCCTGGCGCGCGGCGCCGATCCGAAGATCAACACCGTTCTTAACGTCACGCCGCTGCAGGTGGCGGCCGGTATCGGCTGGGTCGAGGGCGTAACGTTCGAATGGTCTCCGGAGTCCACGCTCGAAGCGGTCAAGATGCTTCTCGATCTCGGGGTCGACCCGAATATTCAGGCGGACACCGGGCGCACCGCCATGCATGGCGCGGCGCACAAGGGCCGCGTCGAAGTGATTCAGGCTCTCGTTGACCACGGCGCGCGCCTGGATGTGCGCGACTACGGCAACACCGACAATCGTGGCGGCGAACTGGCCGTTCATACCTGGCAGCCTGTGGACTATGCCGATGGACTGGTTCGTGTCGGCGTCCAGTCGGCGATTCCGCATCCGGAAGCCGGCATGTTGATCCGGAGGCTGATGGTCGAACAGGGACTCACTCCGCCGCCGTTCGGACGTACCCTCGAATCGATTTGTATAACCGAAGCCTGCGATTAGGTTGCCCTTGCGGTGGAATTGTGAGCCCCCGATCCGCCCTTGTAGGGGCGGTCTATGACCGCCCAGCGTTTCAGGATGAAATCCCGTTAAATCGGAGATTTTTCACCCCGAAACGTCGGGCGGTCATCGACCGCCCCTACAGCTGAGGGGAAGAAAACTGCCGCCGAATGTTCGGACGTAACAGGTAGATCAGCAACGCCAGCACGACCGGGATCCCCCATATTGCTTTCGGCTCGTTTCCAGTGGCGACATTGACGACGCTTCCGACGAGATTGGCTGCGAAGAGCGCTACCCCCAGACGATGCCCCCACCGCCGCCGGAGCAGGAATCCGGCGGCCGCGGAAAGACAGGTCAGACTCACAGTCAGTAGAAGCAGAACCGCCCAGTCGCCCATTCCGGCGAATGTTTCGCGAGCGCGCGGATTCAGGCTCCAGATGGGTTCGAGGAAACTGCCGGGCGCCAGGAGGGACACGGCGGAGACGCTACTCATCAAGGCGCCGGCCGCAAAAAAGACGCCGATCGCGGTTACGCCAACAGCACGCATCTCCGTTCAGTAAAGGCGCGGGTCAGGGCCGGCAGTCGGCCACGTCCTTCTTCATCGGCGCCATTTCAAGATTGAAGTTTCCGTTGGCGCCGACCACTTCGCGTTGGCCGGAAAAGCCTGCGCGCGCCGACCGGACAAAGAGGCTCTTGTCGTCCATGGGGAAGGTTGCGGAACTCTTGCAGAAGTTCTCCCAGATACCGTCCTGCCGGAGATACTGCTCGACGTTGGACGTGTAGAAAACGGACACGAGCGTTTCCTTCTGCTTCAGGTACGCGGCCACGGCGCGCAGCGCCTTAGGTCCGCCAAAGTTGCCGACGACCGGAATAATCAGGTTCCTTTGCTGCAGGTCCTTGAGCATGGCAAACGATTCTTCCGAGGCAAGGTAACTGCGATTATTGCCCTCGGTGTCCGTTGTGGTCATCAGATCGGCATACGTGGGGAAGTTGGCGCC
The DNA here is from genome assembly GCA_036274645.1 of Terriglobia bacterium. Classification (GTDB taxonomy): domain Bacteria; phylum Acidobacteriota; class Terriglobia; order 20CM-2-55-15; family 20CM-2-55-15; genus DASUFH01. The sequence continues at coordinate 4,907 of DASUFH010000067.1, read as the reverse complement.
GCCGAATCCGTTGGTCAATTCATAACGGAGTTCAGGTCCGTAGCGAAACCAGTTGCTGTAGACGAAATCAATGGATTCCAGATCGTCCTTCGACAACTTGAAACCATGTCTGGTGGTCAGGTTGGCTTTGATCTCCTTCAGGTTCTGGTCGTAGAGCGCCTGGCTGGGCGCGGCTTTGCCATAAGCGGCAAAGATGTCGGAGACCGATGAGCCGGGCCCAAGGCCTGACGGCTTTGGCCTGGAGAACAGCCGCGACACGAACTCCACGCGGTTGGACGACAGTTCAAAGAACGCTTTATAGATGAGGTGGAGATTCAGATTTCCGCGGCGCAAATCGACGACGAACGCGATCGACGGACGGGTGGCGGCGATGTAGGTGAAATTCTGTTCCGAACCGACACCGACGTAAGCCCGTCCCGGAACCGCGGTCTTCATGAGGGATGGAACGATCGACTGAAAGCGCAGTTCATTGGAGACGAGGTTTTCTGAATGAAATTCGCCTCCGGATTCCGACGCGTCGGAGGAAACCTTCCAGAACTCCTGGTCCGTCAGGCGGGCGGGCAGACGTTCCAGCGGCGCGCTGGCGCTGAATCGAATCGTTGGAACAAGCGCGGCAAGGGCAAGCGCGGCCATGACGAGAAGTTGAACGCGGCGTCGATTCATAAACTCACTCCAGTTTTGCTAGACGATCGTGGATCGCCTGCGATAATACCTCCACCGGAGGCGACGGCGCGCGACAAAGTCCGGCCGGGGCGGAGAGAATTCATGATCAGAACACGACTCTTGTTGGCAATGCTGGCGTTCGCCATGCTGGGACCGCAGCCGGGCGCGGCCGGTGGATCTCGCGTTCGAGCTGTTCGGCCGTCCCGGCCGCGGCGGCCGCAGTTCGGTTTCGGCGAGCGGGAAGAACAGCGCATTCTGGCGCAGTTCGACAAGAACCGGGACCGGAAGCTGGACGCGTCGGAGCGGAAAGCGGCGCTCGCATATCTGGGAGAGAGCGCGTATTCCCGCGGTTCTTCCACGAAAACTCCGAAGATCACTCCCTCTTCAGTCCGCCCGGTTCCGGCGTCAACACCCCTCTATGATCCCGATACGCTCCGCACTCTCTTCCTCGATTTTGAAGACGAGAACTGGGAGCGGGAACTCATGGCGTTCAAGTTCACCGATATTCAGGTGCCGGCGACGCTGACGGTGGACGGTAAAACGTACAAGGATGTGGCCGTCAAGTTCCGGGGCAACTCGTCGTTCTTCATGGTGCCGGAAGGCCAGAAGCACTCGCTCAATATCTCATTGGACGAATACGTGAAGGGCCAGTCCCTGATGGGGTATACGTCGTTGAAGCTGCTCAACTCCCATGCGGATCCCAGCTTCCTGCACGCCGTGCTGTATCTCGAAGCGGCGCGTGAGTTGATGCCGGCGCCGAAGGCGAATTTTGTGCGGGTCGTGATCAACGGCGAAAGCTGGGGAATCTATCCGAACATCGAACAGATCAACCCCGTCTTCTTCCGCGAGGCGTTCTCCACGGAAGCCGGATCGCACTGGAAGGTTCCCGGAAGTCCGCGCGCGCGGGCGGGGCTGGAGTATTGGGGCGACGAGCCGGACGTGTACAAAGGGAGTTACGAAATCAAGGGGAAGGACGATCCGAAGGCCTGGGCCCGGTTTGTGGAACTCACTCGCATACTCAACACGACTTCGCCGGAAAAGCTCGAAGCGGCGCTGGCGAACATTCTCGATGTCGACGGCGCCCTGCGCTTCCTGGCCGTCGACAACACGCTGGTCAACAACGACGGCTATTGGGTACGCGCGAGCGATTTCGCCATATACCTCGATCCGGCCGGGAAGTTTCACATGCTCATCTACGACGTGAACGAAGCGTTCGGCGGCGTCGGTGGGGGCTTTCCCATGGAGTCCGGTCCGGCCGGGCCCGACCCGCTGATCGGGCTGGGAGATCCGTCGAAACCCCTGCGGTCGAAACTGCTGGCCGTGCCGGCGCTGCGGGCAAAATACCTGGACTATTCACGGCAGATTGCCGGCAAATGGCTCAACTGGAAGTCGCTCGAGCCGATCCTGGCCAGGTACCGGACGTTGATCTCCGCCGAAGTGAAAGCGGATAACCGGAAGATTTATTCGTTTGCAGAGTTCGAGAACGGGCCCGAGGAGTTGAAGGCGTTTGCGGACCTGCGCGGGAATTTGATTCTGAACTATCGCGAGCGCTGAGGAGGCCCCTACTCTGCGGCGATGCAGTAGAGGTACTCGTAACCTCTGAGATAGATCTCCTTGTCCACCAGCGCGGGTGACGCGTCGAACCCGTCGTCGAGGATATTTTTTGCGAGAATCTCGAACGCCGGCGAATTGCGGATCACCAGGGTTGTTCCTTCACGGCCTGGAAAGTACGACCGGTCCCTGGCCCCCACCGGCGACGCAAACACATTGGGTACGCCTTCCAGGCGCTGTAACTGGTAATGAGGTTTCCCGGTTTTCGCGTCGAACGCGGAGAGGATTCCGGAATTGCTTTTCAGGATATAGAGGATGCCGTCGTAGAGCAGCGGGGAGGGAACATAAGGCGTATCGCGGTCCAGCGTCCAGACGATCGCGGGTGTGCCGGTGATGTCTCCCTTCGCTTCCGCCAGGCGGATAGCCTTGAGATTGCTGCCCTGGTATCCCGAAGTGGCAAAAACCATCCCGTCGGCCGCCACGGGTGAGGGAATCGGATTCATGGTCAGGCCGGCGCTTTCCCAGACCACGCGCCCATCTTCGAGATCGTAACTGCGCAGGCGCCGCATGGCGGGCACGATGACCTGGGGACGTCCGGCAACGTCGACGATAAGCGGTGTCGCCCAGGTGTCGATTTCCGGTCGATCGACCCGCCAGATCTCTTCACCGGTGCGCTTGTCCAGAGCGACGATGAACGACTGCCCCTGGTGGTCCCAGACGATCACGATGCGGTTGCCGTAGAGCGCGGGAGTGCTGCCCTCGCCGAACTGGTTGCGCATGCGTTTGTCGCCCAGGTCTTTTTCCCAGAGCAGCCTGCCGTTCATGTCATAAGCGAAGAGACCATGGGATTCAAAGTAGGCGAACACCCTCTCTCCGTCCGTGATGGCGGAACTCGAGGCCCAGGTCCCGTTGTCCTGATGCGCGCCTTCGTGGGGAACCTCTTCGCGCGCCGTCCGTTCCCAGGCGATGCTGCCGTCTTTACGATTGATCGCAAGGATCACGAACCGGTGGGGCGCGCGCGGCTGAACCATGCCGAGGGGCCGGTGGGATGCTGCGCCGGAAAGAGTGGCCGGAACGGCGGTCAGAAGGAATACCCGATCTCCCCACACAATCGGCGAGGAGGATCCACGCCCCGGAATTTCGATCTTCCAGCGAATATTCTTCGTTTCGCTCCATTCGAGGGGCGGATCGGCGGTTTTCGACACGCCCGTTGCGTATGGACCTCGCCACTGCGGCCAGAAACGCTCAACGGCAGAGGGCGCCGGCGTCTGAGCGGCTGCCGTGGAGAAGATCAGCGCAACCAGGCCGACGATGGCCGGCAGAACAGCGCGAGTTCCTGCGAAATGCATGGGCTGAACTCCTGAAAAAATCTCGTGCGGAAGAGGCTAGCCGAAAACCGTTCCGGATCAACTAAAGAATCGCGTTCTTTTGGGGCGGAACGGGGGGCCGGCAGCGCCCTGAAAGAGATTCTGTCGCCTGGACCCAATCTGTCACTTTCGCGTGCGAGAGTCGGAAGGTCCATAATTCAGTTTCCGAGGTAAGCGGGCGTGTTGAAACTGCAAAGAATCGAGATGGTCGGGTTCAAGTCGTTTTCCGATAAGGGAGACATTGTGATCGGCGACGCCGGCGTGACCGCGATTGTCGGTCCGAATGGCTGCGGCAAGAGCAATGTATCCGACGCCATCGCCTGGGTTCTGGGCGAGCAGAGCGCCAAGTCGCTCCGCGGCGAAAAGATGGAAGACGTCATCTTCAACGGATCGCGGAACCGTAAGCCCATGGGAATGGCGGAAGTCACCCTCACCATGCTGGAGACGGATCCGCACTCGCCGCGCCAGACCGGCAACGGAAATGGAAATGGCAACGCCAACGGTCATGCCAACGGACACGCGAACGGACACGCGAACGGACACGCCGCCGCGCATACCAACGGACACGGGCATGGACATTCCGGACCGCAACAGATCGTGGTTCAGCGGCGGCTTTATCGCGACGGAGAGAGCGCATATCTGATGAACGGCCGGCCCTGCCGTTTGCGGGATATTCACGATGTGTTTCTGGGCACCGGGCTCGGCGCGTCGAGCTACGCAATCATCGAGCAGGGCCGGGTGGGACAGTTGCTCAGCGCCAAGCCGATGGACCGGCGGGGTCTGATTGAAGAAGCCGCGGGGATCACCAAGTTCAAGGCGAAGCGCAAGCTGGCGGAATCGCGGCTGGAGGCGTCGCGGCAGAATCTGTCACGCGTCAACGACATTCTGGCCGAAGTCGACCGGCAGCGGAACACGCTGAAACGTCAGGCGGGGAAGGCCCGCCGCTTCATCGAAGTGCGGGACCGGATGCGATCGATTCTGGGCGCGGTGTTTTCCACGCGCGCCGAACTTGCGGTTGAACGCCAGGAATCGATCGAAGCCGCGCTCAGCGGGATTGATGGAGAAGGGAAGCGCCTGGAAGCGGAAATCGACACCTTGAGCGGGCTGGTTCACCGCCAGCGTGAAGACGTCAGCGCCCAGGAGGGCGAACTGGAGCGGAAGCGCGCGCGGCATGCGGAGACGGAACTGGAGCATGAGAAAGCGGTCCAGCGGATCGAGCGGTTCGAGGATCAGATTCGGAGTCTCGAAGAGCGCAAGGAAACCCTCGCCGTCGAGCAGGGCCGGCTGGAGGAAGACCTTGCGAGAAATCGGGAACTCGAAGCCCAG
>DASUFH010000066.1:0-5473 GCA_036274645.1 Terriglobia bacterium | reverse complement strand
CTTCATACCGCCATTCTCGTCGGCGATTATCTGTATGCGTGCGATGACCTGCTCGTCGATTCGCTGGCCGCCAACTTTCATGCCGGCAATCTACGAAATCTCGATTCTCGTGTCCAGCAAAAAGATATGGGACATGGTGAGTTCCCTTGCAGGGGCGGTCTATGGACGATAGCCCGGGGTGAGCGAGCCGCGGAGCGCGAGCCCGATAGGGCGAAGCAGAAAGAAAACGCGAGCCACCCCGGATCAGACCATGCGGCGAAACGGGCGCCCCGCAAGGGGCGCCAGGAATCCTTGCGCCCCTTGCGGGGCGCAAAAGAACGAGGGGAGGGCTCCCCCGGGTGTCGCTTTCGCTCCACCCTGGGCTATCCTCCGGGCACGCCTCCGGCCCTGCAAAATGGCCAAACTCCAGCGGGCGGTCAATAGACCGCTCCTACAGGGCGCGCGTCCAAGCGACCTTGTCCACACGTTGTAAACACTTTCTGCTGGCAAAATCGCCCGGCCTTCGCTAAGGTCCCATACAAATTTGAGAGGCGCGGTTAGCGAAATGCGAGAACTGAAAAGGACACTATGGGTGGGTCTCTGTCTTCTCCTGGGAATGGCATTTTTCGAAATCCCGGCCTTTGCCCAGATGGACCTCGTCGGAGAGTGGGCGCCCCAATACCATGAAGACCAGCCGGAGCGACTCGCCGGTCCCGATATCGGCGACTACGCGGGCCTGCCGATCAATGACGCGGCGCGGATGATGGCAAACGCCTGGAACGCCGACATCCTCTCCATACCGGAACATCAATGCAAACCGCACCCGGCGGACTACTCGCCACGCGGCCCGGCGAATCTCCAGATCTGGAAAGAGGTCGATCCGGTCTCCCGGCAGGTGATTGCCCTTCGCACCCACATTCAGTGGCAGGCGCCCGAACGCTGGATCTATATGGATGGACGGCCGCATCCGGATGAATTTGCGGCGCACACATGGCAGGGCTTCTCCACCGGGGAGTGGCTGGGCGAAGTGTTGAAGATCACCACCACTCATTTGAAGAAGGGATGGATCCGGCGCAACGGCGTGCCGCGAAGCGACCTGGCGGAACTGACCGAGTTTATCTGGCGTCATGACGAATATCTGACGTGGGTGGTCATTATCAATGATCCGGTCTACCTCACCGAACCCATGGTCCGCAGTTCGGATTTCCGGTGGGCGCCGCAACAAAACGTGGGGAACTACCCTTGCGAAATCGTGTCTGAGGTCGATCACGAACAGGGCTGGGTTCCGCACTGGCTGCCGGGTGAAAATCCCTATCTGGATCTCTATTCTGAAACTCACGGAATCATCGAGGAAGGCGCGAAAGGCGGCGCCGAGACCATGCTGCCCGAATTCCGGAAGAAGGTTGTCGCGGCGCAACTCTGGCCACCGCCGGCGCAAGCGGGCGCCGGGGGACGCGGGGGCCCAGGCGCAGGACCAGGCGGGGGCCCAGGCGCAGGCGCGCCGCCGGCGGCGCCGGGACCACGAGGCGCGCGCGGCGCTCCGCCCGCGGCGCGGGGCGGCCGAGGATAGTAGTACCCATGAGCAACAAGAGTCGGAAGTTTGCATGGACAAGCCTGGCAGCCGCGTTCCTGTTCGCCGGCTTTGCCGCAAGTGTAGAGGGTCAACGTGGCGCAGCGCAGACGCCCCAGCTCCGAACGGCCATCTTCGACCCGCAGCAGAAGATCTATTACGCCGACGCGAATGATCGGACCGTCCGCGCGCTTCCGGTGCGCGACAGCGTGTGGATGATCGTCGGCGCGGGCGGCAACATCACTGTACAAACCGGCGATGACGGCGTTCTTGTGGTGGATACCGGCAGCGGCGGCGCCGCCACGGACAAAGTGCAGGCAATCGTGCGCGCGATCTCCGCCAAACCGATCCGATACATCCTGAATACCAGCTTCCGACCGGACCATACGAGCGGAAACGAAGAGCTGCGGGGCGCCGTTCCCGCCGCTGGACGCGGTGGCGGATTGGGCGCCGGCAACCGCGGCACGCCCATCGCGGCGCACGAAAACGTCCTCGGCCATATGAGCGCGCCAACCGGAAAGACGGCTCCGACACCGCAGAATGCCTGGCCCACGGAAACCTACTACACCGCGTTCCACGACATCTATTTCAACGGCGAGGGCGTCCAGATGATCCACATCCCGGACGGCGCCACCGACAGCGACAGCATCGCCTACTTCCGGCGCTCCGACGTGATTGCCGCCGGCGATATCTTCCTGACGACGACCTATCCGGTGATCGACGTGAAAGGTGGCGGAACCATCAACGGCGTCATCGCCGGACTGAACAAGCTGCTGGATCTCTGCATTCCGGCGGAGAAGCAGGAAGGTGGAACCATGGTGATACCCGGACACGGCCGCATCAGCGATGAAGCCGATGTGCTGGAATATCGCGACATGCTGACGATCATTCGCGATCGTATCCGGGACGCGATCAAGAAGGGTAAAACCCTGGAACAGGTTCAGGCGGCAGGTTTGACGAAGGATTATGACGGGCGGTACGGCGCAACAACCGGCCCGTGGACCACGGCCATGTTTGTCGAGGCGGCATATGAGAGCCTCACTGAAAAATAGTTTTTCAAATCTCGGAGCGATCGGGAGAACGATGATGAAACGCACACTGGCCCTTCTCTGCGTGTTTGGATTCCTGGCGGGCGGCGTAGCCTACGCGCACCATTCCTTCGCGGCAACCTACGACGAGGGAAAGACCATCGAGATCAAGGGAAAGATCGTGGTGTTCTCTTTCCGTAACCCACACTCGTTCATCACCGTCGAGGTCACGGATGGGAGCAAGAAAGTTCGCTGGGGCGTTGAGGGACCCGGCTCCACTCAGTTGCTCGGCGCGGGCGTTCAGAACGACACGCTGAAGTATGGAGACGAAGTGGTCGTCACCGGAAATCCGTCGCGTACGCCGGATGAACATAAGATGCGGCTGCGCACGATGAAACGTCCGGATGGATTCAGCTTCGGCCTCACCCCGGAGCAGCGGAAGCTGACTGAACAATAGTCCGCAGCGGACTCGTGATCGCAGGCTTGGAGGAAGAATGAGCCCCAGAATCGTACGCTCTATCGCGCTGGCCGCGCTGGTGTCCGGAACGCTCGCGCTCGCCATTCGACATGACAGGAGCGCGCTGGCGCAGGGCGCCCCGGCCGGATTTCAAGGGGGCGGCCGCGGCGGACGGGGCGGCGGAAGAGGCGCCGGACCAACCGGACAGGCAACCGCGACCAGCGATTTAACGGGCTACTGGGTAAGACTTGTGACCGAAGACTGGCGCTGGCTGATGGCCGTCCCGGCAAAAGGCAACAGTGACAGCATCGGCCTGAGTCCCGCCGGGACGGCCGCGCTCAACGCGTGGGATCCCGCCAGAGACGAAGCCGAAGGGAACCAGTGCAAGGGATATGGCGCCGGAGCGATCAGCCGCCTTCCGACACGCGCTCACGTGACCTGGCAGGACGCCAACACATTGAAGTGGGAAACCGACCAGGGCATGCAAACCCGGTTGTTCAAGTTCGGCGCCGCCGAACAGACCGAAGCCAACCCGGGCCCCAGAACCTGGCAGGGCGTGTCGATCGCGTCGTGGGAACCCACGGCGGGCGGGGGGCGCGGTGGAATCGGCGGTTTCCCGGGCGGAGGGCCTCCCGCCGGCGGGCCCGCGCCGGCTCCCGGTGGTAACGCGGCAGGACGGGGCGGACGCGGCGGGAATCAGAACGGCTGGCTGAAAGTCGTGACGACCCATGTGAAGCCGGGATATCTGCGGAAAAATGGCGTGCCCTACGGCGAGAAAGCGACGATCACCGAGTACTTCCAGCCGACTCCCGAAACCTACGGCGCGCAGTACATGATCGTAACCACCATCGTCGAGGACCCCGAATTCCTCAGCGGGACGTGGATTACCAGCTCAAATTACAAGAAGCTGCCCGATACCAACAATGGGTGGGATCCGCAGCCGTGTTCGGCGCGATAAACAACACCAGGGCGCTCACCACTTTTCCGTTGGCGGTCATTGTCGGTCCCGATTATGATCTGCTCCACGTGAGTGTTCACTAACACTTCTCTAAAAACCGGAGGAATTCGATGCGTCGCATGTCACTTTACCTAAGCGCTGCTCTGTTGTTGCAGCTGTCAGGAATTCTGCTTACCGCTCAGGCTCAGGCGCCCGCTCCAGCGTCGGGAGCGGCGCCGCGGGGCGTACAGGGCGGCCCCGGTCGCGGCGGCCAGGCAGGCCCGGGCCGTGGCGCAGGACAACGCGGAGGCGGTGGTCAGCGTGGACCCGCGGCGCCCGCCAATGTCGCGTTTCACAATGAACGAAACGACATGCGCCATCAGACATTCGTGGATATCGCCAGGAAGGGCAACGTCGACCTTCTCTTCGTCGGCGACTCCATCACCGACTGGTTCTACTGGCCGCTCGGAGGCGGTGAAGCCCGGGGCGGAAAGGTCTGGGAATCCAGCTTCGCTCCACTGAAAGCGGCCAACTTCGCCATCGCCGGCGACACCACGCAGGGCGTTCTGTGGCGGATGCAAAACGGTGAACTCGAGGGCTTCAGGGCGAAGCTGATTGTCCTCATGCTGGGAACCAATAACATCAATCGCAATCCCAATGACGAAATCGTCGACGGCGACCGGTTGATCATCGAAGAATTCAAGAAGCGGCAACCCCAGGCCAAGGTGCTGCTCCTCGGCATCTTCCCGCGCAACCAGAACGCGACCGATCCTCTGCGAGCCACGATCAAGGAGATCAACGGCAAGCTGGAAAAACTGGCCGACAACAAGCAGGTCTTCTACAAGGATATCGGCGACAAGTTCCTGACTGCCGATGGAACCCTGACCACAGAGGTCATGGCCGACGGCCTGCATCCCACGGCAAAGGGATATCAGATCTGGGCCGATGCCATCATCGATGACGTCAAGAAACTGATGAAGTAGAGGAAAGCGGCGTGTGATTGTTTGCCCTCACCTGTCGCTTCGCTACGCTCGCTCCCTCCTCTCCCGCCTGCGGCGGGAGAGGGCCATGTTGAACCCTCTCCCAGCGAAGCTGGGAGAGGAAGGAGCGAGCGTAGCGAAGCGACAGGTGAGGGCAGACAATCACGCCGCTACGATTGGACCGGCTCCGACCGTAGCAAACGTCCGAGCAGAACCAGAATCACCAGCGCCGCAGCCGCCAGCGCCAGCCAGAAAACGCGAGCTTCGAAATTTCCTGCCGAAATCGATACCCCCTGGGGATTCAGTGTGATCTCCCGGCTGAAAACGCCGACCAGACGGGGCGCGAGCAACTCCAGGTCGTAACGCGGCGCGGCCAGAGTGTCATTTCCGTAGAGAAGACTGAGCTTGCCCCGCGTGGGATAAAAGAACCGCAGGTGATACGCGGGCAGGTCGAGCCGAACGGAAGACAGATTCAACGGTCGATTGTCTCCCTCATCGACGACGAGCGTGAGCTTTCGGGTT
>DASUFH010000065.1:0-13622 GCA_036274645.1 Terriglobia bacterium | reverse complement strand
TTAGAATGTGAACTCTTATGGCAATGTCACGATTGAAAACGGGCTTATGGCTGCTGGTTCTCGCGGGCGTGGTGTCTGCGGCGGTCTACCTTTACGCGCGATCCGGTGGGGACGGTTCCGCCGCATATCTGACGACCGCAGTGGACCAGGGGTCCATTCGGAACGTCGTGAACGCCACCGGAGTGGTCCAGACACTCGTGACCGTCCAGGTGGGCAGCCAGGTCTCCGGCCAGGTGCTGGAGCTTCACGCGGACTTCAACTCCATGGTCAAACGCGGACAACTGCTGGCGAAACTCGATCCCCGGACGTTTGACGCGCAGGTCGAGAACTCCAGGGCCAACGTCACGGCAGCCCAGGCGCGTGTACGCAACGCCGAAGTGGAAATCAAGACGAACGCCGCGAACGTGCTCAGCGCGAAGGCGAATCTCGAGGCGGCGCGGGTAGCGAAGGACAATTCGGCCACGATATTCCAGCGTTCGCAGGAACTCGATCGCAAGGGGTTGATCTCGCGTAACGACTACGACACCTCGAAAGCCAACGCCGATTCCGCCGCGGCCAAATACGAGCAGGCGGCCGCCTCGCTCGTGCAGGTCGAAGCGCAAAGCGCATCGGCGGCGGCCGGGGTGGAGCAGGCCAGAGCGCAGCTCGATCAGGCGCAGGCGGATCTGGAACGGGCGCGGTTGAATCTCGAATATACGAACATCTATTCCCCGGTGGACGGCGTTGTGATTTCCCGCAGCATTGACGTCGGCCAGACGCTGGCGGCGAGCATGCAGGCGCCGACGTTGTTTACGATCGCCAACGATCTGGGCCGCATGCAGGTGAACGCCAGTGTGGACGAAGCGGACATCGGCAACATCTCTTCGGCCGACAATGTGAAGTTCACGGTGGACGCCTATCCTGGAGAGACATTCAACGCGCGCATCTCGGAAATCCGGCTGAGCCCGCAGACAGTGCAGAACGTGGTCACCTACAGCGTGATCCTGATGATCGACAACCGCGCGATGAAGTTGCGTCCCGGAATGACCGCGAATATCACGTTTATAGTCGATGAACGCGACGACGTCCTCCGGATACCCAACGCGGCGTTGCGCTATGCGCCCGAAGGCCAGCAAAACGGCGGCCGCGGCCGCCGCGGCAGTCGGGGCGGCGACGCCAATGGAGCGAACCCCGCCCAAACTGGAAATCCGGCGCCGGCGCCCGGCGCGGAAACCGTCCAGGCGGCGGCTCCGGGTGAAGGCGGCGCGCCAGGCGGTGAGAGGAATCCCGGTAGCGGCCGTGGCTCGGGTCGACGGGGCGGCGGAGGACGTGGAAACGCGTTCGCTGAAGGCAGCGCGGCAGACTGGAACAACGGCGCCGACGCCGGCGCCGGCGCTGCCGGGGACAATCCCGTACCGGCTCAGACCGCAACCACCCGGGCCGCCGGCGGGCAGCTTGCGCCGGGCCAGCTGTGGGATCCGTCCGACAAGATGCGCTTTGTCGCGCCCAAGAAACGCGTCGAAAAGCCAGGAACCGTCTGGATCCTGAATGCGCAGCAGAAACCGGAAGCGCGTCAGATCACGACCGGCATCACCGACGGATCGTTCTCGGAACTGATCCAGGGGGACCTGAAGCCGGGAGACCTGTTGATCACCGGAGACAATATCGCGACCGCGCAGCGCCAGCAGAACACCACGACCATTCCGTTCCTGCAGCAGAACCGTGGAGGAGGCCGGCGTGGCGGCGGTTTCTAACGCGCTCTCCGAGGCGCAAAATGCGGTCACGCCGGAATCGGCGGCAGCGGCCATTCCGGTCATCCGCCTGGACCGGATCTTCAAGACTTACAAGATGGGCGAAGTCGAGGTGCACGCGCTGCGGGGGGCCTCGCTGGAGGTGCAGCGCGGCGAGTTCGTGGCCATCATGGGTCCTTCGGGCTCGGGCAAATCGACGATGATGAACATCATCGGCTGCCTCGACCGTCCGACGAAGGGCCACTACTACCTGGACGGCATCGATGTCTCCACGCGCAGCAAGTCCGAACTGGCCGACATCCGCAACCAGCGCGTGGGATTCGTGTTCCAGAGTTTCAACCTGGTGCCGCGCACGTCGGCGATCGAGAACGTGGAACTCCCGCTGCTGTACGCGGGCATCGGCCACTCGGAACGGTTTCGGCGCGCCCGGGAGGAACTCGGGGTGGTCGGTCTGGCCGACCGGGAGCGGAACATGCCGAACCAGCTTTCCGGCGGACAGCAGCAGCGTGTGGCGATCGCCCGGTCGCTGGTCAACAACCCGTCGCTGATTCTTGCCGACGAACCGACCGGCGCGCTCGACACGCGCACCTCGATTGAAGTGATGGAGATTTTCCAGCGCCTGAACCGTGAGCGCAATCTGACCATCATTATCGTGACGCACGAGCCGGATATCGCTCAATACGCGCAGCGCGTGGTGGAGTTCCGCGACGGACGGATCCGCCGCGACCATCCGATTGAAAACCGGCATGACGCGGCCGAGGTGTTGCGAAACATGCCGGTAACCGACGACGAGGACGAAGACGATGAACCCGCTGGCCATCTTTAGAATTGCGGTACGCGCTCTCGGGCGCAACAAGATGCGGTCCGCCCTGACCATGCTGGGCATCATCATCGGCGTGGGCGCGGTAATCGCCATGGTGTCGATCGGACAGGGCGCGCAGGCGATGGTGCAGGACCAGATCAGCAGCATGGGGAGCAACATCCTGCAGATCCAGCCCGGCAACAACCAGTCCGGACGCGGCAACACCTGGGGCGGCGTCAGCCAGGGCGCGGGCTCGGGGAATTCGCTCACGGATGACGACATGATCGCGATCGAGCGTGAAATCCCCACCGTCACCGCGGCCACCCCGATGGTTCGCGCAAACTCCCAGCTCATTTTTGGAAATCAGAACTGGTACGTGCAGGTCCAGGGCTCCAACGAAAAGTTTCCCATGATCCGCAGCTGGGCCATTGATCAGGGAGAATTCTTCACGGACGCGGATGTCCGTTCCGCGGCGCGCGTCATTGTGCTGGGCAAGACAGTGGCCGACAAACTGTTTGCGGGCGCGAATCCGATCGGAGAGATGATCCGGGTGCGCAATCTGCCCTTCCGCGTGGTGGGCGTGCTCAGCGCCAAGGGACAGTCGATGGTCGGCCAGGATCAGGACGATACTGCGGTCGCGCCGTACACCGCGATCCAGCGCAAGCTGCTTGGCCAGACCGTCCCATCCGTCAATCAGGGCATGGTCACCAGCAACAGCCCTGCCGGCGCGGCGATCGCCGAGCGTCAGATCAAGGAGTTGCTGCGGCAGCGGCACCGGATTCCTGCCAACGGAGACGACGACTTTACGATCCGGAACATGCAGGATGTCGCCCAGACCCAGCAACAGATCACGACGTTGCTCACCATTCTGCTGGGCAGCATCGCCGGCATTTCGCTGGTGGTGGGCGGCATCGGGATCATGAATATCATGCTCGTGTCAGTCACCGAGCGCACCCGGGAAATCGGTATCCGAATGGCGGTGGGCGCGCGCCCCGGCTATATCCGCCTGCAGTTCCTGACCGAATCGCTGGTACTGAGCCTGATGGGCGGCGCGATCGGCATCATCCTGGGCGGCGGGGCGGCGGCCGCGATCTCGCGCGGACTGGGCTGGCCGACGCTGGTGTCGCCGGCGTCCGTATTGGTGTCTTTTGGCTTCGCGACTGCGATCGGTCTCTTCTTCGGCTACTACCCCGCGCACAAGGCCGCCGCAATGGATCCCATTGAAGCCCTGCGGTACGAATGAACCATTGATTGTTATGGTGAGGATTTCGCAATGAAAAACAGCGTGTGTCTCTTTGTCTCCAGACTGGCCTCAACCCGGGCCATCCTGACGGCGCTTCTGGCTCTGGCGTTTGTTTCGCCCGCCGCCGCGCAGAAGAGCCGGGTGGAGGAGTTTCTCGAACGGTACAAGTTCATGAACAAGTACCGGCCGGCGCCGATTACGCTGCCGGAGCCGATGGTCAGCCAGACATCGCTGGAGAACTATATCCGTGGAGGCGCGCTGCAACTGGGTGTCGGGGATGTCATTGAACTGACGCTGCGCAACAACCTCGACATCGTGGTGGATCGTCTCGGCCCTTACTCCACACAACTGCTCGTCGATACCGCTTATCGCCCCTTCGAGCCGACCGCTCGCTTCGGGGCGTCGATATCTCACGACAAGTCGCCCAGCCGGTCCCAGTTGACCGGCACGGAACCGGTCAGTCAGACGCAGCTCAGCCTGACCGCCGGCCTCACCCAGAACCTGCCGACCGGAACCCAGTTCGCCGTGGACGCCAGCCTGATCCGCGCGTCGTCGAACAACATCTTCAATACGTTCAATCCCGCATGGACCGGTCTGATCCGTTATTCCGCTACCCAGCATCTGCTGCGGGACTATGGCCGATCGGCGAACATGTATCAGATCCGCGTGGCCAGAAATAATGAAGAGATTTCGGAAGTTCAGTTTGAGCGCCAGGTAATCGAACTCGTCACGCAGGCCGAGAAGTCGTACTGGGACCTCGTGTTCACGGCGGAAGATCTCAAAGTGAAACGCGAGTCGCTCGCTCTGGCCAACAAGACTCTGACCGACAATCAGCGGCAGGTCGCCATCGGCACACTGGCCCCGATTGATGTCGTTCAGGCGGAAAAGGAAGTCGCTTCCCGCAATCTCGATGTCGTCAAGGCGGTGGGCACACAGCAACTGACTGAGGACCAGATCAAGAAACTGATCTCGAACCGACCCGATCCCGGCATGACACTCGCCGGCGTCACCCCGCTGGACAACGCCAACGCTCCGGAGCCGGCCGATATTCTGGGACCGGAACTCGCCATCAAGCTGGCTCTGGAAAATCGCCCGGAGATGCGTCAGATCGACTACGAATTGCGGAACCGCGATCTTGCGCTGGACTATCAGCGGAATCAGCTGCTGCCTCAGATCGACGCGTTTGTGACGTTCAACCAGAACGGCGTCGGCGGCAAGGAGACACTACGGAACGGCTTCGGGCCGGGCGCTCCGGTCATCGCGGTGAACGAAGGAGGCGTCCTGAACTCGCTGGGGCAGTTGTTCAGCTTCGGCTATCCCGGGTTCAGCGTCGGCGTAAACGTCCAGATTCCGCTGCGCAACCGTTCGCAGCAGGCCGAATATGCGCGAGCCTATACCGAGCGCCGAACGACGGAAAGCCGCCTCGACTCCACCGCGCAACAGATCTCACTGGAGGTTCGCAACTCGATCACGGCTGTGGAAACAAGCAAAGCGGGTATCGAGGCCGCCCGTAAGACGCGGGAACTGGCGGAACGTACGCTCGAGGCGGAGCAGAAGAAGTTCGACCTGGGCGCGTCGACGATCCGGTTTGTGCTCGAGGAGCAGCGGAATCTGCTCCAGGCCAAGACCAACGAGATTGCGGCTCTGGTGAATTACGCCAAGGCGCTGGTGGATTACGAACGCGCCACCGGGCAGACGCTCAAAAAGCGCAATATCGACATCGACAAAACATTGAACCTGCCCGGTTCGGGCCGCGGGGCAACGGGCGGCGCCCCGGCCAAGAAGTGACGAAGAAGTAACCTCCGGGAAAATTACGCGCTCATTTCGAGCGCGTAAAGACCAGGGTCGTGGAAGAAGGGAAACGGCACGGCGTGTCGCTTGAAGAAGCGACGCGCAGCGCGCGATCATTCACCACTTCCCCGCTCCAGGCCTGTTGCAGCCCGATCGAATTCGCTTTCCTCTCAGTCGTGAACGTAAACGACCGCCCCGCCACCAGTCCTTCCTCGACCTTCATCTCGGACACACCGCATACGTTCACGGAGCCGGTGAGTTTGCCATCGGTTCCCACTTTGAAGGAGAGGGCCGTCAGCCGGCCGTTATCCGTCGTCCACCACTTGCCGGCCGGACCGGCCGATGGAGTCTCTTTGCTCTTTTCCGAAGCATCCCCTCTCCGATAAACCAGAAAATCACCGTCGAGGCCCGTTGCGGAAATCAGCACGGGTCTTCCCGTCAGTTCGGAGATACCGGCTCGTCCGGTATTGCACGGCAGGGTATCGAACGTCCGCAATGTCATGACGCCGGTGTCGGTGATCTCTCCCAGCCAGTGAGCGGGAATGCGGGAACCGTTGACGGACCGGTAGGTCGTGAAGGAAAAAGCCTGTCCCGTGACCCGTCCTTCCTCGATCTTGAGCTTGCCGCAGCTGTTGCCGGGGGCAAGGAAGCTTCCGGAAGGAAAGACGATCGACCCCGTCAGTCTGCCGTCCTTGCGATTAACGGAAAGATTCAATTCTGCCGCCCGGACGGCGCCCAATCGGAATCCCGCGTCGGGGCAAAGGCTGCCGGGCGCGCCACGAAAGCAACCGCCCCCAGCGCCGCCGGCGCCGGCATCCCGTAACGGGGCGCCGGAATCCGCGGACCATTTCCCCCCCACGTCTCCATCTTCCGCATAGACAATCGAGAAGGTCGCGGCAAGCGCGACCGCCAACAGGCAAAGTCGAGTCTTCATGGATTCTCCGATCTGGTCGTTACTCTACGAAACCAGGCTCGATTTGGCAATAAAACCAGCACACGCGTTCGGGCCATCCTGCCACACATACGTCTGGCGAAAAGCCCTCGCTCTTCAGAAGGTCTTGAAGATCGTCCAGTTTCACGTTGCAATGAGATCACGAAACGGGGGATGGGGGACAGCCTCCGGAGGCTGTCCCCGAGAAATATGGAGAGGCGGCGAGAATGACCCAGACCCGGAACGACGTGATTGCCTGGGGAAGTTCCCAGTCGTGGTGGATCCTTGCGGGCACAGTCGGCGCGTCCGCTCTGGCGATGCTCGATGCGACGGCAGTCAATGTGGCGCTTCCGTCGATCGGCGCCGAACTGGACGCCCGAGTGGCCGGGCTCCAATGGACGGTGAACGCGTATACGTTGTCCCTGGCGTCGTTGATCCTGCTCGCAGGCGCGCTGGCGGATCGCTATGGACGCAGGCGCATGCTTCAAGCCGGCATCGCCATATTTGCGCTGGCTTCCCTGGCGTGTTCGATGGCATCGACGCTGGAACTGCTGATTGCCGCGCGGGCTCTTCAGGGGATAGGCGGAGCGCTGCTGACTCCGGGGAGCCTCGCCATCATTCAGGTGTCTTACGCCGAAAAAGACCGTGGACGCGCGATCGGAGCATGGTCCGGACTGAGCGGAATCGCGGCGGCAATCGGGCCGCTCGCCGGCGGCTGGCTGGTGGAGTGGAGTTCATGGAGGACCGTCTTCTGGATCAATCTGCCGCTTGCGGCGGTTGTGTTGTGGATAGCCGGACGCCACATACCGGAGAGCCGCGCCCCCTGGATGAAAGGAGTCCATTTCGATGTCCTCGGAGCGATTCTTGGCGCCTTCGGATTGGGCGCGCTTACCTGGGCCCTGATTGCGTCCGGCAACGAGGGCGCATCCGCGGCAGTGCTCGTGTCGTTCGCGTCGGGAGTCGGCGCGCTGGCCGCATTCCTTCTCGTGGAACGACGAGCGAGCCTTCCCCTCGTTCCGCTGGGGCTGTTTTCGTCGCGGCAGTTCTCGGCCGTCAACGCAGTGACGTTCATTGTGTATGGCGCCATGTCTGTCCTGTTCTTCCTGCTGGTGGTCTACCTTCAGGGCGCGGCAGGATACCCTCCGCTACTGGCCGGAATGGCCCTGGTTCCGGTCACCGCGCTGATGCTCGGGTTGTCTTCGCGCGCCGGCCAGGTGGCCGAAAGGATAGGTCCCCGGCGACCGATGACGATAGGTCCGCTGATGATGGCGGCAGGAATGACACTGCTGTCGCGCATCGGGATCGAGGTTTCTTACCTGACCGACGTCCTGCCGGGCGTGATCATCTTCGGGCTCGGCCTGTCGGCGACCGTCGCGCCGTTAACCGCAACGGCGCTGGCCGCCGCCGATCCGAAAAACGCCGGTGTCGCCTCCGGGGTGAACAACGCGGTGGCCCGGACCGCTTCCCTGCTGGCGGTCGCCGTTCTGCCGGTGGTTTCCGGACTCACGGGGGACGCGCTTCGCGACGCTTCCCGATTCAATGGTGGTTTCCGCATCGCGATGATCATCTCGGCCGCATTGATGGTCGCGGGCGCCATGCTGGCCTGGATCACCATCAGGGATTCCAGGGCGCCGGGATGCGCGGGCCCGACATCGCCGCGATCGTTCTGTGCGGTGGACGGGCCGCCGTTGGCTCCAGGAGATGCTCCGGAAAGTTCGCGCGGAAATTAATGGAACGTTAACCGGACTCACTGATTCAGTCCGTGGCCGTTAGGCATGACATCTCGGAAACCTGCTGTCACCCGAAAGGACGGAACGAATGAATCGAGTTTCAACAGTGACAACGGTCGTGGTGATCGTCGCGGCAATGAGCCTGGGCGCATTGAATCTGGACGCGGAAGAGACGGAGAAAGAGAGGGAGGAACTCTCCAGCCTGAACGCCGCGATTAACACGCTCGAGTCCACACTGCGCCAGCAGCAGGAGGAAATCGCCCGGCTGAGTCAACATCTGGCGGAGTTGCGCGCCCGCCTGGGCGATCAAAACGCGACGCCTGCCGATATCAGTAGCTCCGCGCCGATGAATCCTTCGCTCGCCGCTGAGCGGACCGAAACACCGGCGCCGGGCTTCTCCGCCGTCACACTGCCCCGCCAGTCCGTCGACGGACCCGGCGCGACCGGCCAGCAGCAATATGCGACGAGGCTGGACAATCTGACGAAGAAGGTCGACACGACAGCCGCGAATCTCGGCGGATTCCGGTTCAGCGGGGACTTCCGGCTGCGACTGGATGCTCAGTTACGCTCCGGCAACACCATCGCCAGTCCGTTGCAGAACATTCGCAGCCGCTATCGACTCCGCCTGAACATCGACAAGGAACTGGATTCGATGTTCAGGTTCCATCTCCAGTTGTCGACCGGACCATTCAACAATGGATTGACGAATGATCAGGACATGGCGGGGACCGTCGCAAAACACCCTTTCTCCGTTGCCGAGGTGTACATCGATTTCCGCCCGACAACCTCTTTCTCAATGCGCGGTGGCCGGATGGAAGAGGTTCACGCCGACAATTTGCGTTTCCTCTGGGACGATGATGTCCGGTTCAACGGGTTCCAGCAGGTCTTCACGATTTCATTCAATCCCGGCGGTACCGGCTTGAAGAGCATTGAGTTCAACGCCGGCGAATATTTCCTTACCAACCCGAACGTCCAGATCGTCCCTGCGGGATCGCCTTTCCTGACGGCGGGCTACGCGCTCGGAACAAACGTCCGAGACTCGAATCTTTTCGATCCCGGCTTCCTCATCAAACACCAGATCAGCGAGAACTGGAGCCAGCATGTCAGTGGAAACTTCCAGATCTACCGTAACCCGAATGAAATCCAACTTGCCTCCACCGCCGCCGGATTCCCTGCCCTGGTCAGCAATGTGCTGGGCCTGACGCTGTCGGGCCCAATGACGGGAACGGGCAACACCACCACGACGCCGGGCGGCGCCATGTATACGGCGCGGAATTTCCAGATTGCCCATGCGACGTACCGGCTGACCCACAAGGGCATTGCTGTCGGAGCGCGTGAGATGCCGTTCTTCTTCGACTTCCAGGTGGCCCGCAACACCGGCACGACCTATCAGCGTGACGCCATCATCGGCTCGGTGAACTTCGGCGCGGTTAAGACCAAAGGGGACATACGGGTTCTTTATCAGTTCGGCCTGAAGCAGGCCAACTCGATGATCAGCCAGTTCACTGATGACGATTTCGGCACGGGATCCGGCGTCAACATCCGGGCGCATGCGATTCGAGTGGATGCCGGATTGACCCGATTTCTCCAGGTACAAAACCTGTTGTTTCTCCAGAGGGAAATCAGCGCCAGCGACGCCGGCCGGCTGTTTTTTGTTCCGCTGCAGGCGGGCGCCGAGAGGACCTACCGTTATCAGGGGCAACTGGCGTTCACATATTGAAAGCGCATCAAAATGAAGATCGACGAATCCGCTGGTCCGGCGACGTATACTCCCGGTCGGCGGCCGCTGCCCGCGTTTGTCTGAGTCTTTATCGCCTCCTGTCCATGCGGCAAGGCGACGGCTGTGGGAGCGAGTGACGTCAGGGGGGCTATCCGGATGAAACGAGTCTTGTTTGCGGCTCTTACTGTTTCGATTGCGCTACTCGCCTGCATCACGATTCAGGCAGCCCGGCTGACCATTTTCGTGGATGGCGATAATCGCAAAGCCGACGACACGACCCGCGGTCAGGCGGGACGGGCGGAGTGGACCGCTGCGGTCACCGCCCGCAAAGGAACCATTCTCACGGACGATTTCCAGGGAGTGAACATCGATGTTCCCGCGGACAAAGTCACGCCCGTCGGTCACTTCAGCGTCTACTTCAGCCAGACCGGAGGCTACTCGGCGCAGGCGGGAAACACCGCGGCGCAGAGGCATCCGACGGGCGTATTCGTGGGCAGAACCGGAACAGGGTCCACTGCGGGCGGTAACGACGAAACCATTGAAGGACTCGAACTCCGATTTGAAACCATGGGACCGGTGACACGGACACTGGAGTTGCGCTTCGATCCACCGATCTTCGCCTGGGCCTCAGATGTGTATTCCGTCGACGGCAAGGGCTTCGGACAGGGAGGAGGCCCGGACAGCAACGATCACACCACGATGCATGTTCTCGGCCACTCGTTCGACTTCACCGAAGTGTTCACCTATGCGGGAAGCGGCTACGACAGCTTCTTCGGAATTGTGTCGGATACGCCATTCAGTTCCCTGAGCTTCACGGCCGCGGGGGACGGCGACCGCTGGCGGCTGGACAATGTGTCCATTGCGCGCTGATCCCTGAACCACAGGACTACTCTGGGGTCCCCGGCACAGTTGTGAAAGCTGATCAAAGCGGGAATACACGCTTCAATGACGCCACTCATGCCCCTCCTTTCCCCGTTGTCCGTTGTGCCTGTTACGGACAACGGGAAACGCAAGAAAAGGGGCATCCTTAAGGGACAAACCGGAAACTTCGGAGAACGCCTTCGGTCCCCACCATCATCTCCGGTCCGTGATTGTTGTCCTGACAGATGTATTCGAACATCTCCGTCCCCGCCGACCAGTTCAGCGAAAAGCCGCTGTCCCACGGACGCGTAAACGCCCCGGGATCGTCGATGGTCACGTCGTATTTGAGCGTATTGAAGTCCGGACGCGAAAGGCGTTCGACGAGATGCATCCGGTCGGTGTGTGGAATGGCGTCGCGGTTCATCCAGGCGCGCTCGTTGAAGCCGATGGTATCGATCACAAGCGCATTTCCGTTGTCTTCCCAGCGTCCGATCGAATGCCCGTAATAAGTCGGCGCGAAATCCGGTGGATGTCCCCGGCCGTCCATGTAAACGATGCGAAACGTGTGAGGACCACCCACATCGAAAATATAGACGCGCTTCAGTTCGGGCATCTCGAGAATCTCGGTCCCATAGGGGGTGACGAACTGTCGTGGACCGGGTGAAGGCTTGCAACGACTATGGGGTTCGTCGGCGAGCACGTTCTGGTGGCGGAAATTCGTCAGGGCTTTTGCCCAGTCCTGAATGGGCACACCGTCGATGTGGATGGGCGCGTTGGCGCCGGCGTTCGGCTCATAACTGTTCGGGTTCCGGGCCAGGCGGCCACCGTTACCGGTCCAGACGCCGGGCTGACCGGGGAGCGCGCCAAGATTGACATGGCCGTCGGGCCATCGGGGCGCCGGACCGGCCGGACCGGCAGCAGAAGACGCGCCGCCGCGCCCACGCTGCGCGCGGGCCGGAGCGGTGAGCATGAGCGCTGCCAGCAGAGCGAGCCATCGAAATCGCCGCATTGGACCTCCCGGAAATCGTGGAACATTCTACGCTCCAAGCGCACAGACCGCCCGGGTCCGCGTTTTCCCTTCCAGGACCGCCCACAATTTTTTGCATGGCAATCCAAAACTTCATGGGCGGTCATAGTTGGCCATGTTTCCGGGGAACACCCGCAAGGATGAAACAATCCGCGTTAAGTCCTTTCGATGTGTTTTGTTTCTTTCTAGACGTCATAGACCGCCCTGCATGGGAACGCGAACGGGGAAACGACGTCGTCGACCTGCAACACAACCGAGCGCAAGTATCCATGCTGATGCTAGACTGCCCAATGGATGCATTATCTGGGCGTTGATATCGGGGGCACCGCAATCAAGGCGGGCCTGTCCGACGAGAGTGGAATTATTTTGAAGCGGAAGACCACGCCCACACCTGCAACGGATCTGGTGGAGCTCGTATCTACCCTCAAGACCATCTTTACCGGTTTCCAGACAGAAGCGCCCATCGCAGCCGCCGGCGTCGGCGTTCCGGGACTGGTGTCATCGAAGACCGGCCAGATCGTGACGTCGCCACATGTGCCCTGCCTGAACGGCGTCGATCTTGGAAGCCTTCTGGCTGGTGAAATCGGTGTTCCCGTAACGGTCGACAATGACGCCAACGCGGGCGCCTACGGCGAATTCGCCTGTGGAGCGGGAAAGGGTCTGCGCCATATGGCTTATGTCACGCTGGGTACGGGACTGGGCGCCGGCCTCATCGTGGACGGCCGGTTGTTTCGCGGGGGATCGGGTTACGCGGGGGAAATGGGGCACATCCCCATTGAACTCGATGGCCGGCCCTGCGACTGTGGCTCCCAGGGGTGTGTGGAAACCTGGGTTTCCGCGACCGGCATGGTCCAAACCGCCGAGGATCTGCTGGCAAAATCGCCCGCCAGCGCCCTCCACGGGATCAGACGCGCCGAAGGCAGCCTGACAGCGGAAGCGATCTATCGCTGCGCCCTCGATGGCGACGCGGTGGCGGAACGGGTATTCGAAATGACCGGCCGTTATCTCGGAATGGCTTCGGCAATACTGATGAACCTGCTCAACCTCGAAACGATCGTCGTGGGAGGCGGAGTGATGGCGGCTGGGCCCAGGTTGCTCGAACCCGCCATCCGGGAGGCTCGCCGGCGCGCGTTTGCCGCGTCGTTTAATGACTGCCCGATAGTACAATCGCTGTTATGGCCCGACGCCGGCGTTGCCGGGGCGGCCATGATTGCTCGAGACCATGTCGCTCAGCCACATTCGTAATTTTTCCATCATCGCGCACATCGATCACGGCAAGTCCACACTGGCCGATCGTCTGCTCGAGATGACCGGCGCATTGACCAAGCGTGAAATGTCGGCCCAGGTGCTGGACGCCATGGACCTGGAGCGCGAACGCGGCATCACGATCAAAGCCAAGGCGGTGCGGCTCCACTACCGCGCCCGGGACGGCAAGGACTACATCCTGAACCTGATCGATACGCCGGGCCATGTCGACTTCAGCTACGAGGTATCCCGCAGCCTGGCGGCCTGCGAAGGAGCGCTGCTCGTGGTGGACGCGTCGCAGGGAGTTGAAGCCCAGACGCTCGCCAACACGTATCTGGCGCTGGACCATCGTCTGGATATTGTTCCGGTGCTGAACAAGATCGATCTGCCCGGCGCGGAAATCGATCGCGTCAAGGAGCAGCTGAATTCCATCATTGGCATGGACCCGGACGAAGCGATTCCAATCAGCGCCAAGAGCGGGCTGGGCGTGGACGCGGTACTGGAAGCGATCGTCCAGCGCATTTCTCCCCCAAAAGGGGATG
>DASUFH010000064.1:0-5131 GCA_036274645.1 Terriglobia bacterium | reverse complement strand
GCCCTTGCGTTTCACTACCCTTCACCCTCATCAGGTTGGGAGAGGACTCTCACCTCCAAGCTTCTGAACATGCTCGGCACACTTGTAGGGGCGGTCTATGACCGCCCGACGTTGCGGATTGGAGGCCCCTGGTATCACACGAATTCACTCCGAAACACCGGGCGGTCATAGACCGCCCCTACAAATTCAGCAGAACACGCGAAACAACTCTTCATAGACGGCATCCGGGAAAGTCCCGGCAATCGTCGTTGATCGCATGAGATCGATCACGACCGGCTTTCCCGGCCCGCCTCGAACAGACCCATCGGCCCGCAGCGTGAGAATCACCGTTAAATCGTCCGGCAAGCGGCGATAGCGGGCCAGCGCGACGGCCGTCAGCGCAGGGAGGAGCGCGACCAGAACCTGCCGGGATCCGTTGCGCAGGATGACTTCATGATCTCGATTCTCCACCAGCGTCCAGCCCCTCGCGCATAGCGTGTCCCGCGCCGCGGCGAGAATGGCGTCGTCGAAATTCCGGGCCGGCTCGTTTTGCCGATGGTCGTGACGGGCTCGTTTGCCCGGATCGCTGAGCACACCGTACGCTTCGTTGATCACGGTCATCATCCGGGCGGCGTCGGCGGTGGGATTACGATCGGGATGGTACTTCCTGGCCAGATCGCGGTACGCGCGATGGATCTCTTCCGGGGTGGCGTTTGCGCTGACGTTGAGCGCTTCGTAATAGTTTCCGGCCATCGGCGCGCCTGTCCTCAAATGGTCGCAATCGACGGCGCGCGGTCACACTTCAGGTGCGAGCGAGATAATCCCAGACGAGTTTCACGGCCGTCGCGCCTTCTCCAACGGCCGAAGCCACCCGGTTCATGGCGCCGGCCCGCACATCCCCCGCGGCGAAAATGCCCGGCACGCTGGTCTCGAGAAACGCGGGATCGCGGGACTCCTTCCACACCTTCGGAAAATCCTCGACCAGCGTCACATCTTTTCCGGTCAACACAAAACCTTTGGAATCGCGAAGGACCTGCGGCGGCAGCCAGTCGCTATGCGGGCGGGTCCCGATGAAAACGAATATGGCAAAGATGTCTTCTTCGGCAACCGAACTATCGACAGTCGATTTCAGCCAGACACGCTCCACCCGGTCCTGTCCCTCGACGCGTTCAAGCTCCGTGTTGGGACGTATCCGAACGTTGGGCAGCGCCTTCAGCTGATCGATCAGATAACGCGACATCGTATCGGCCAGGCCTTCCCGGCGAACCACGATGTGGACCTCGCTGGCAAAGCGCGAAAGATACACGGCGGCCTGTCCGGCCGAGTTGCCGCCTCCAATAACCAGGACGCGGCGGGCGCGGCAGGAACGCGCTTCGGTAACGGCGGCGCCGTAATACACGCCGGATCCGGTCCGCTCGGCGACACCCTGGGCGGGATGTTCGCGGTAGGTCATCCCCGTGGCGGCGATGACGGCGCGAGAGACCAATTCCCGGCCATCGGTCAGCTTGAGCCGTTTGTACCCACCATCCACCGACACCCCCTCCACCGCTACCGGCACCAGAAATTCGGCGCCAAGACGTTGAGCCTGCGCCAGCGCGCGGCGCGTCAGTTCGCTTCCACTGACACCGGCGGGAAACCCGAGATAGTTTTCAATCCTGGAGCTGGTTCCGGCCTGGCCACCCGGTCCATGTCCGTCCAGCAGAAGCGTCCGGATTCCTTCGGAGGCGCCATAAACGGCCCCCGCCAGACCGGCCGGACCGGCGCCCACAATGATGAGGTCATAAAGATCGTGCGCCGCCGCCTGCGTGAGTCCGAGGCTCTCGGCAATCTGGCGCTCGGTCGGATTTCGCAGCGCCGTCCCATCCTCGAGGATGAGTGCGGGGAGTTCGTCCATGGAAATTCCTGATGTTTCCACGAGCCGCTGCGCGTCCGGATCACGATCGATATCGAGCCAGCGATACGGAACAAGGTTGCTGGCCAGGAAATCTTTGATGTCGTGAGACCGTGGCGACCACTGATGGCCGATAAAACGCAGCCCGCTGATCTCGGGCCGATTCTCCGCCTGCCAGTCTGCAAGCAGTTCATCAACGGGAGGAAACAGGCGCTCCTCGGGAGGCTGCCACGGCTTTTCCAGGTAGTGGTCGAGATGCGCCAGATTGATGGCGTTGACCGCCGCTTTGATATCCGAATATGCGGTCAGCAGCACCCGACGGGCGATCGGATAGACCTCCCGGCTCCGGGCGAGCACATCAACGCCGGTAACGCCGGGCATTCGCTGGTCGCTGATCACCATGGCCAGCGCATCGCCTCGCGTCTTGAGGTCTCGAATGACATCGAGCGCCTCCTGTCCGGATGCGGCGGCCAGAACGCGGTATTCCGGCCGATAGTGATTTCGCAAGTCACGCCGGATCGCAGACAGCACCTGCGGATCGTCGTCGACCACGAGAATGACCGGCTCGCTCATTCCGCTTCACCCGCCCGTCCGCGACTAATCGGAAAAGTGACGCGAAACTCGGTTCTTCCGGGTTTCGATTCCAGGTCAATCCAACCACCGTTGCCCTCCACCAGCCGGCGGGCGATGTCCAGTCCGAGACCGGTTCCCTGCCCCACGGCCTTCGTCGAGAAAAAGGGTTCGAAGATCTTCTCCCGGATCTCTTCCGGAACCCCGGGACCATTGTCGATGACTTGAACCACCACCGAATTGCCGCGACGGGAAGCGTTGATCTCGACGCGGCCCGCCTCGCCCGCCGCATCGAGCGCATTGTCGATCAGATTCACCCACACCTGATTGATTTCACCCGCAAAACCCCGAACGCGCGGCAGATCTTTTTCGACGTGGAGTTTCACGCTGGCGGATGTCCCCTTCGCCTTCGACCTCAACACCATCAGCGTGTTGTCCAGACCCTGGGCGATATCCACCGGCTCGGGCACCGTCGCGCGATCCATTTGGGTGAAGCCCTTGACCGCGCGGACAAGGTCATAGATTCGTGTGGCGGATTCCTGAATCTCCCGGGTGAGATGTTTTGTGGCGCACCGTGTCGCAATCCATTGCAGCGACGCGGCAAGCGTGTCGTCGGACATGGATTCGGCCAATCGGTCCAGCATCTCGAAGGTCACACCGGTCTCGGCCAGCGCTTCGGCGATTTCAGGGTCGACTTTGTGAGCGCGGAGCCAGGCGGCGATCGAGTCCTCTCGCTCCTCCTGCTCCAGCGGCGAAAGAATCGGCAGATTTCCGAGACATTCCTCACGCGCCCGATCGATCACCGACAACTGCGCGCCGCTCAGTCCGGCGGAGCCCAGAGCGCGCGCCGCCACGTCGGCGCGCTCCATGGCCGCCGACATCGACGCGGCGCTCCGCGCGATCGCGGAGGCCGGATTGTTCAGCTCGTGAGCCAGTCCCGCGGAAAGTTTTCCCAGAGACATCAGCTTTTCATCCTGAAGGTCCCTGGATTTGAAGAGGCGCGCGCGGTCCAGCATCATGTGCACCAGCGTTTCGGTCCAGACCGGACATTCACGGATCATCTCCGGCAAAACCTGACGGTCTATCGTGAAGACGTCCGTGGCTTCTTCGGCAAGGACCTCCCCCGGCGGCTCCTTGATCCTGGAGTAGGGCATCGTGCCGGTGACATCACCGGCGAACCAGTCCGTCGTCTTGCGGCGCGCGCCGTCCCGATCCCGGTAGATGGCCAGATGCCCGGAAAGCACCACCTGAACCGCATCGGCCGCCTCCTGTGCGCTGAGTACGGCGCCTGCGGCGAAATGATTCAGGGTACCGTGCGCGGCAACCCATTCAATTTCCGCTTTCGGCGCCAGACCAAGCGCTTTGTGGGCGGAGAGACGTTCGAGGATCGAGGGTGCGCTCATTCAAATTCTTCCTATGAGCCTTACGATAGCATCCGGAGGGCTCGATTGTTTGCCCCTCACCCTGTCGCTCGCTACGCTTCGCGAGCTTTGCGTCCCCGTCTGCTCGGAGTGGAAATCTCTGATTTCACAGAAACTCCCTCTCGAACGCTGGGCGGTCATAGACCGCCCCTACAAAGCTTCCGCATCGCCCATTCCGCATGTTCCCGAACCACCGGATCTTCATGTTCCAGGAACCGCTCCAGCCGTGACGCAAGATGGCGCGCTCCGGAATTCCCCACCACAACCATCAGGTTCCGGATGAGCCCCTTCACCTTCGCGCGCTTCATCGCCGTTCCCCGGATCAGCCTGCGCCACTCGTCATCGGAGCGGTCGAGCAGAGTCTCCAGCTCCGGCCAATAGAGCCCCTCCCGCGGATCGAACGCCGGCTCCTCGGAAACCGGCGCCTTGCGATTCCATGGACACACGTCCTGGCAGATGTCGCATCCGAACAGGTGATGACCGATCCCCGCGCGATCCGATTCAGGAATGGACCCACGCAATTCGATGGTCTGATAGGAAATGCATTTCCGGCTGTCGAGCACATACGGCGCAACCAGAGCCCCGGTCGGGCACGCTTCCAGACATCGTACGCAGGAGCCGCAGCGATCCGGCGGCGGCGCGTCATAATCGAACAACTGATCGGTCAGGATGCATCCCAGGAAGAACCACGAACCCGTTCCTTCGCGAATGATGCACGTGTTCTTTCCGAACCATCCAATCCCGGCGTATTTTGCAAAGACCCGCTCGAGCACCGGTCCGGTATCCACCCAGCTCCGGCTCTTTCCCCCACCCCGTTGATCGATCCAATCCGCAAGCTCCCTCAGGCGCGTCAGCATCACATCGTGGTAATCCAATCCCCAGGCATAGCGTGAAATCCATGCGCGCAGCCGGTCTGTCGGCGTGTATGGCCGATCGGCGTTGTAGTTCATGGCGCAAACCACAATCGAGCGCGCGGGCGGCGCGAGACGCGTGGCGTCCAGACGATCGTCCTTGCCCCGCTCGAGATAATGCATCTCGCCGGCGTAGCCCCGCTGTAACCATTCGGACAGAAAGGCGGCTTCCGGCTTCGGCGTGGCGGAAACAATCCCCGTAAGCGTGAATCCCAGCTGCCGGGAGTAACGCTTGACGTCTTCTGAGTTCAGGTTTGATGGTCGCTGCAATGAAGAAGTTTAGCGAACCGCCCGGCTCCGCGCCATCGGGAGCGGCTGGGCGCAACCTTCCTTCCCCTTGTTGAATGAATTGGGGACAG
>DASUFH010000063.1:0-10895 GCA_036274645.1 Terriglobia bacterium | reverse complement strand
CGAAGTCAATAATTCTAGGGCCCTTGTGAATGAATCGGGGACAGCCTGCGAAATTCGCTGACAAACCCTGAATTATCAACGTCGCCTTCACCGAAAATTCGGAAGCAGTCCGCAATTTCATGGAGTCAGTACACCAGGTCTGAACCGGCTGAACCTTCGGATCGATCCCACGCGCCCGGCCAGGCGATCAACCCCAACATGTTTGAATAGTCGTCGGTCCATGGCGCCATCTTCGTTTCCGCCGGCAATGGGGCCCATCCCCGCGTGACCGGAAGCTTCTCCAGCGCATCGACGTCACGCGCGACCACAATGTACGTGGACGCCAGCTTTCCGGTGGGCCCCTCGTCCCCGTCGCTGCGGACATACGCGATCAGATGGGCGTCCGAAACGCCGGCCGCGACCAGGCGGGCGATGTTCAGGTACCTGCTGGAAACATGGAACATAATCATTCCATTTGACTTAAGTTTCTTCAGGTAAACCTTGATTGCTTCCCGGGACACCAGATGGGCTGGAATCGAATCGGAATTGAAAGCATCGAGCATGAGCACGTCGAAGGTCCCATCCGGCGCCTTCCCGATCGACAGGCGTCCGTCGCCTAAAACTACGGCGCACTGGGAACCGCAGCGCTCCAGAAAGGTAAAGTAATTCCGCGCGATGCCCACCACCTGGGGATCGACATCAAAGAAAGTCACCTGACGATTGGGACCGGCGTAAGCAGCCATGCTTCCCGTTCCGAGACCCACGACACCCACACGCTGATCCTCCCGGCGACCGATCGCCCGCATGACGTCCCCGACCGGCCCCTCCCGGTGGTAATAAGACAGGGGTTCTCCCGCAAGCGCCGGATCCACGCTTTCGTAGCCATGGACCGTATCGCCGTGAAGCAGCTTCCGCATTTGCCGAGTCCTGTCGAACAGCACCTTTTTCGCCCCAAAGAAGTTTCGCGCCACGGTTAGACGCTCGGATCCCTCAGTTAGTTCCCATGTGCTGTGGGTGTATGCGGCCAGGATGGCGCCAAAGGCGAGCGCGAACCGCAACCTCCGGCGTCGCAGCAGGGAGATTCCGGCCAGAACAGCCGTTAATGAATATCGATACCAGGGGTCCGGCAGATTCTGGACGGCCAGCGCCGCGCCCAGAAAAGCGACCGGCCAGGCCCAATCCTTCCAGTTCCATGTCTGGTCTTCCCGCAGGATCCGGAAGAACGGCAAAGCCGCAACCAGCAACGGGTATTCGAGAACCGTCGTGAAGACCCACGGCGCGATCAAGGCCACAAAGAGGCCCCCGAGCGCTCCCCCCAGCGCAATCCAGAGATAAAACGCGGTGAGATCTCTGGGATGAGGACGGTGGACGGCCAGCGCCGTATGGCAAAGGTACGCGCCGACGAACAACACCGTCAGGTGGCCGGCGGCCAACAGCCAGTTCACAACGGCGCGGTCCGGCCCTGTAATCGGAATGATCGGCAGCAGCACCAGCAACATCACCGGCGCCAGGTCTCCAATGAATCTCGCCGAACGCTGAGAGCGCTCCCGCGGCTTGGAGAAGGCAAGAATGAATGTCACCAGATAAACGGCCAACGGCAGGATCCAGAGAAACGGAACCGAAGCCACGTCCATGGAAATCTGGTTGGTCACGGCCAGCATCAGCGCCGCTGGAACAAACGCCGCGCCGAGCCAGTAGGCGCGGGACCACCACCCGACGGCAGCGGGAAGCCCTTCCTCGTTGTCCTCGGACGGCATTTCAGCCAACTGCGAGTGCGGATCGGATCGCCTCCACGCCAAAAACGCCGAGATCACAATCATGACGACCAGCAGGCCATACCCGGCAACCCAGCTGAGACTCTGCGCGCGGGCGCCCATCCAGGGTTCAACGGCAAGCGGGTAGATCACCAGGGCCAGCAGACTGCCCGCGTTGCTGGCCGCGTAGAGAACGTACGGATCGCGGCGCGATTCCAGGTTGGTTCGCGCCAGCCAGTTCTGCACCAGAGGCGCGCTCGCGGAAACCACAAGAAAGGGAATGCCGGCGGCGAGAACCAGACGCCAGAGAAGCCATGCCGTCGGTCCCATCACGGGCGCTTCCCCCCCGGCGCCGGCAAAGGAAATCGGGAGAAACGCAAACACCAGAGCCATGGCGCCCGCATGGACGAAGAGCTGGGTCTTCAGGCGCAGTCTCCTGGCAACCGCGTGCGCATAGATATACCCGATGAGCAGGGTGGACTGAAAAAACAGAACGCACGTCGCCCACACCGAAGCGGACCCGCCCAGAAACGGCAGCGCCATTTTCGCGACCATCGGCTGGACGCAAAACAGCAGAAAGGCGCTGAGAAAAAGGGTGAGCCCCAGGAAGACCACGATCATGGGCGGGAATTGTACACGGCGGCGCCACGGTGGCCAGATGATCCCGAAACGTCGTGGGAGATCCGGGGACAGCCCCCAAAATCGCAGTGGATCATTTTCAGTACGGCTGGCGCTTCCGCCGCGGATACGGAGGCTGTCCCCGTCCTGATCATGGCTCTAGACGCCCCGAACATGGGCCCCCCAGATGTATTTGTGAATCTGCAATTGCAGACGCGCGGGAACCGCGTCCTCGAGGATCCAGCGCGCGAGTTCCGCCGGCGGCAACTCGTCGTGCGAAGGTGAAAAAAGTACCGTATTGGTTTTTCCAGCCAGCCGATTCCGCAGAACTTCGACACTCCATTCGTAGTCCTCGCGCGAGCGGATCACAAACTTGAATTCGTCTTGAGGCTGAACCAGGTCCAGATTTTCCCATCGTACCTGATGACTCTCGCCGCTGCCCGGACACTTGATATCCA
This sequence comes from Terriglobia bacterium, assembly GCA_036274645.1. GTDB lineage: Bacteria > Acidobacteriota > Terriglobia > 20CM-2-55-15 > 20CM-2-55-15 > DASUFH01. Next base: position 8,086 of record DASUFH010000063.1, on the reverse strand, counting down.
CGATCTTGATCACGGCTTTCGGAACCCGTTCGAGACCGACATGACCGCCGGTTTCGAGCATCACGTTGTAGCCCTTTTCCAACAGAGTGTCCATCAGGGGAAAGACTCCGTCCTGTTCGAGCGGCTCCCCTCCTGTGATCTCGACCACGCGCGCCGGATACGCCTCCACCGCGGATACCACTTCGGACAACGTCATCTCCCTGCCGCCTCCAAATGCGTACCTGGTATCACACCAGACGCACCGCAGACTGCATCCGGTAAGGCGGACGAACACACAGGGCTTGCCCACATGCGACGATTCGCCCTGAATTGAAAAGAAGATTTCCGTGACGCGCATCGATTCAGACGCTCTGTTGAACTCTAGCAAATCCAGGAGGCGGCGGTTGAGGAAAGCGGCGGACCCGGCTCAGAGTATCGACCGGCTTTCGTCCTCCGCCATGAATTCGGCCAGATCCGACACGTTGTCGGTCACCGCATAGTCCGGCAGACTCTCCATAAAGAGTCGTCCATAGGATCGGGTCGTCAATCGATTGTCGAGAATCGCCAGAATGCCGCGGTCGGTTTTGGAACGGATCAACCGGCCGAGTCCCTGCTTAAGGCGTAAAACGGCGTTGGGAACCTGATAGCCCGAAAAAGGATCGCCTCCGGCCTGTTCGATATTCCGCGTGCGGGCGCTGACCAGAGGATCCGAGGGAACCTGAAACGGCAGCTTGTCGATAATGACGGCGCTCAACGCTTCGCCTTTGACATCGACGCCCTGCCAGAAGCTGGCGGTGGCAAACAGCACCGCGTTAGGCGTCGCGCGAAACTCGTCGATCAGGCGCGCGCGGCCGCCGCTCCGTTCCTGCAGAAAGCAGGGATACGGCGAGTCGGCGGAGACCGCTTCATAGACCGTCAACATCTGGCGATAACTGGTGAACAGGACAAACGCCCGGCCGCGGGACGCCTTCAGGATGTCGTGAATCTCCCGAATGGAACGGTCGAGATACAACGGATTTCGGTAATCGGGCATTTTTCGCGGCAGGTACAGCATCGCCTGGCCGCGCAGATCAAACTCCGTGGCCAGAGCCAGCTCACGGCCTTCATCCATGCCGATCCGCTGGCGGAAGTATGCAAAGGACCCGCCCACGGTCAGGGTGGCGGATGTCAGCACGCAACTGGGAACCCGCGAAAACAACGACTCGTCCAACATGCCGGAGACGTCGATGGGACACGCTTCCAGAAAGACTCCGCGGCCCCGGCGTTCGATCCACGACACGTAGTTTTCGAGCGCTCCCTCCCTGAAGGCGTCGAAGTCGCCGGCGATTTCCCGGCTGCGCCGCGACAGGGCTTCCCATTGCCCGAAGAGGTCCTGCTGCTTGCCCAGCAGCCGCCCCAGGTCGCGCAGCGAGGCCATCGGCCAGTCGACGCCTTCAAGCGGGGGCATGGGATGGCGGCCGTCCGGAACCATGAGAAATCGTCCGAAGAAGACATCCCCGGCGCGTTGGGTTCGGAAGATCGCCCCCTCGATTTCGCCGGTGGCCGCAATGTCCAGATCCGACTTTTCCAACAGACGCCGCGTATCGTTGACGAGATCCTGGATCCGGAAGTTGCTGACGTGAAAACCGAAATATTCGGTCGCCACATCCTCCAGTTCGTGCGCCTCATCGAAAATCACCGCGCTGTAGTCCGGAAGGATCGCCGGGGCGTCCGAATTCCGGATGGCGAGATCCGCAAAGAACAGATGGTGATTGACGACAACGATGTCGGCCTCGAGCGCCTTCTGACGCATCAGCGTCAGGAAGCACCGGTCGAAATCATGACACTTTGAACCGAGACACCGGTCCCGGCTGGCGTCCAGCCGCGACCAGAGATCGGAATCCGAATCGGACAATCCCACTTCGGCGCGATCCCCCGTTTCGGTCTGACCCGCCCACTCCACGATCCTGCGAAACGCCCCGTATTCGGAGGGAGAGAACAGTCCCTCCGCTTCGAGGCCGGTCAGTTTGAGACGGCAAAGGTAGTTGCTGCGGCCCTTGAGATAGGCGGCGCGGATGGGCCGGTCCAGAACGGTCTCCAGAAGGGGTATATCCTTGTAGAAGATTTGATCCTGGAGCGTCTTGGTCCCCGTGGAAACCAGAATGCGGCGCCCGGTCATCAACGCAGGCAGCAGGTAGGCCAGCGTCTTGCCGGTCCCGGTCCCGGCCTCCACGATCAGATGATTCTGGTTCTCGAGCGCGTCGTAAACGGCGGCCGCCATGCGGGCCTGGGACAGGCGTTGTTCGTAGCCCTCAAGGCGCTGTTCGAACAGGCCGCCCGGACCGAAAAACTCATCCATGACCGGCTAAGTGTATACTTTCGGGTTCGCGGTCACAGGGGAAACTGCCCGGCCGCCGCGCTCTGGACAAAAAAAGACCATGATCTCGATTCCCCAGACACTGTTGCGTGAAATCTACGACCACACGGAGGCCTCCTATCCGCACGAATGCTGCGGACTGATCGTCGGGACACGGTCTGAAAGCGGCCGGCACGCGCACGCGTTCCGCACCTGCCGCAACCTGAACACCGAACGGGCCCACGACCGCTACGAAATGGACCCCCTGTGCTGGGTCCGTGTCGAGGCGGAGTTTGCAAAGTCTTCCTGGGACATCATTGGTATCTATCATTCGCATCCAGACCACCCTTCTCGTCCGTCGCAGACGGATACGGACGCGGCATGGCCCGATTACTCGTACATCATTGTGTCCGTCCGGCAGGGGACTGTCGCCAGCGCCCAGAGCTGGGTCCTGCACGAGGCCGAACGGCTGTTTCATGAGGAACCTCTAGTCGTCGATCAAGGAGACCGGAAATGAGCGTCACCGTAAAAATTCCCGCCCCATTGCGGCCGATGACTGGTGGCCTGGGCGAAATTCAGCTCGAAAGCGCCACCGTGGGAGCCGCTCTCGGCCAGATCGAATCGCGATATCCCGGATTTGGCGCCCGAGTCCTGGATGATGGCAAGAGCGTGAAGCGGTTCATCAACGTCTACGTCAACGAAGACAACATCCGCGACAGGAAAGATCTCGACACGGAGGTCCAGTCCGGCGACGTCATCTCCATCCTGCCTTCGATCGCCGGCGGCGCCGCGCCCTCAGGTTCGTAGGCCGGGTTCGGGTACCCAATGGCCTGGGTGGTGTACTGGCCGGTCCTGATCGCGCTGTGGTCGGCGTTCAGCCTCGTCCGCAACCGCGAGCGAAGCCGGTACTGGCGCGTTGGCGGGCTGGAAGCCGCGCTGCTGCTGGGGATCATCATCGGAGGCGGCGTCCTGACTGCCGGCGGCAACCTCAGCGCCAGATTGGGACGTGTTTTGGGCCTCGACACCACCGCGGACGTCTGGTCGGTCATGGGCGACAGCTACACGTTCCCGGAAACGATCGACATGGAGGTTGCGCCGGAATCCGGAGAGGCGCTCATCGAGGTGTTCAATCTCTACGGCGACGTGGAGATCCGTCCACAACCGGGAACCAATCTCTCCGTCACGGCTGACAGAACCATCCGGGCGTCCAGCCGCACGGAAGCCAATCGGCTGGCCGGTGAATTCACGTTTCACGTTACGCCCCGTAATGGGGGCATTCTCGTCCAGTCCAGCCTCGATGACGGCGTGAGACCCGCTCCGCGCGAATGGTTCCGCAGCAGCCTCACGCTGGACGTTCCCGCCAATTCCCGCGCGCGGGTGGTGAACCGATGGGGAAACGTGATTGTGCACGGATCGATTCCCGTTGAAACCGAGGTCGTCCACGGACACGTCCAACATGTGAACTGATACAAGGTTCCTGGTGTGTCCGGCTCGCCCCTTTCCCCCACTTATTCGTTAATCATTGGCTGTTCACTATTAACTGTTTCACTTAAACATTTGAGCATTGATCGGTTTGCCGCTGGCCGGATACGGAAGTACAAATGCTTTAAGTGAAGCAGTTAATAGTGAACAGCCAATGATTAACGAATAAGTGGGGGAACGAACAATGAAAGAAGTCCATTTCATAATCGATAACAGGCAATGGACAATGGACAACCGGGGCAGCGAAGCGGTCGGTGGCATATACTGCTGACCGGTGACCACAGCGATCGCCATCGTGAACTGGAACTCCGGCGCCTGTCTGCGTCCCTGCATCGAGTCGGCGCTGGACGATTCGAGCGTGTCGGAAATCGTCGTTGTCGACAACGCGTCCAGCGATGGCTCCGCCGAGCATGCGCTCGCTTTTCCGAACCGCGTTCACCTGATCCGCAACGAGGTCAACCGCGGCTTTGCCGGTGGAATGAACCAGGCCTTCGCCGCATCCCGCTCCGAGTTCGTGCTGGCCATGAATCCGGATGCGCGCGCCATGCCGGGAGCGATCGCCGAACTGGAACGGCTGATGCGGGAGCATCCCGAAACGGGCGCGGTGGGCGGGGACGTCAACGACCGTTATCCCCCGAGAGACTTGCCGACATGGAACTCGCTCGTCAGACAGAACCTTGGCTTCCCGGCGCGTCCCCCTGCTTCAACCACGGACGAACCGCGCCCGGTCGGCCAACCGGCGGCGGCGGCGTTGCTCATCCGGCGCGATGCCTTTGACTCCATCGGCGGCTTCGACGAAACCTTCTTTCCCGCCTGGTACGAAGATGTCGATTTCTGCCGGCGGCTGCGCGCGGCGCGCTGGGAGATCTATTATGCGCCGCGGGCGCGCTTCCTCCACGACGGCGGGTACAGCGCGAAGGTGCTGGGCCCGAAGGCGTTTGCCAGCGCGTACTACAGGAACCAGCTGCGCTATGCCCGCAAACATTTCGGGCCCGGCGCGGTTTCGGCGATTCGAGCGTCGATCGCCCTCGGCATGACGGGGCGCGCCGTTCTTCAGCCCCGCCTCGCCGGGGCCTGCTGGCAGGTGTTGTGTGGAGCGCTGGGCCGGTGGTAACGGTCTCGGTTCATATCGTCACGTTCAACAGCGCCGCCGACATCGGCGTCTGTCTCGACAGTCTCGCTGTTCAGACGTTCCCCGACTTCGCGGTTCACATTCTGGACAATGCGTCCAGTGACGAAACCGTTGAGAAACTCCTCGCGCGCGACGTGGCCTTTGAACGTTCGTCCGTCAACCTGGGATTTGCCGGCGGCCACAACGCCCTGATTCGCGCGCATCCCGCCGACTACATACTGATTCTCAATCCCGACACGTCACTCACACCGACATTTCTTGAAAGGCTGGTCGCGGCCATGGAGACGCGACCGGACGCGGCGTCCGCGTCCGGAAAACTCCTGCGCATGGATGGAGCGACCATCGATTCGGCCGGCATCATCATGCTGCGAAATCAGCGCCATCTGGACCGGGGCGCGGACGAGCCCGACCTGGGACAATACGACGCGCCGGAAGACATTTTCGGCCCGAGCGGCGCGGCCGCCCTGTACCGCCGCGCGGCGCTGGAAGACGTGGCGTTCGACGGACAGTATTTCGACGAGGATTTCTTCGCCTACCGTGAGGACGCGGACCTGGCCTGGCGCTGCCGGCTGCTGGGCTGGACGTCGATCTATGAGCCGCAGGCGGTCGCTCTGCACCGAAGGCGCGTGACACCGGAGCGCCGGGGGGCGCTTCCGGCCATGATCAACTACCACTCGGTCAAGAACCGGTTCCTTCTCCGGATCAACAACATGACGCCGGGACTGTACCGGCGCGATTTCTGGGCCATCTCCCTGCGTGACGCCGCGGTCATCGGTTATGTGCTGGCGCGGGAATGGCGATCCATTCCCGCCCTGCTCTACGTGCTCCGGGCGTTCCCGCGCCTCTGGAAGAAGCGCGCGCGCATTCAGGCGCGAAAGCGAATTGCCGGTTCGGATATCGATCGATGGTTTTACAATACGAACGGTCGTCCTTTGGAAGAGGGATGAACGGCGCCAGGAAAGCGAGGCTTGGGAATAGACACGCATGGCTGAGAAACTGATCAGCAGCCTGATTTACGGCGAACATCCGATTCCCCGGCCCCCGTTTTGGAAACGCCACCTCAAGAAGCTGGCCGCCACGGCGGTGATACTCCTCGTTGTTTCCGGCGCCGTATACAAATACATCAACTACCGTGAGGAAGCGCGTGTGCGGGAATTTTTCGAGGACATCAGCTCCGGAAATTACGATGCCGCGTATGCGCGCTGGGACTCGAACGGCAGCAGGTACGCGATGGGGGACTTTCTCCAGGACTGGGGCAGCGAAGGCTACTATACGAAGGGAGCAAGCGCCGTGCGGATCATGACGTCACACGGGCAGGGCTCATCCGTCATCGTCCAGGTGGCAATTGACAAGTTCTCCAAACCCGTCGCGCTCCGCGTAAACAAGGAAACGATGAAACTGTCCTTCGCCCCCAACACCCGTTAAACCTATGCGAAGACTGATTGGCATTTTGACTCTTTTCCTGGCGACAGCGGCATCGGCGCGGGCGGCCGGTTCAATCGAAACACAGGTCATCAATCTGCCGGGCCGCGGCAAACTGACTCTGACGCTTACTCCCAGGGGCAAAGCCACCCTGGAGCGTCTGGCGACCACGACGCGCGTCCGGATCGAAATCGACCGGGTTCCGTTACCCAACACGCTGGCGCCGGCCATGAACAGCTATGTCGTATGGGCCATCTCTCCGGAAGGCGCCGCCGAGAACCTCGGGGAACTTCCCCTTGAAGGCGACAAGGCGCAGTTGGACGTGACCACTGCGCTGGACCGCATGGGCCTTCTGATCACGGCCGAGCCGCACTACATGGTGGATGTCCCCAGCATCACGGTTGCTTATGTCGGGCAGCCCCCTCCGGATCCGGCGCTCCGCCGCGTCCCCGTGCAGGTTGAAATCGGCCGATATGGGTACAGCGCTCTGAAACCCGTGGAAGCTTCATCCGGAACATCCAATCTGTCCGCTGTGGTGGAAGCGCGCGCAGCCCTTGAAGTGGCCCGTAACGTCAGCGCCGACCGACTGGCGGAGGAAGAGTTTCGTCTGGCGCGGGTCGCCCTTGAAACCATGGAAGAGATGCTGGCCCGCAACAACCCTTCCGAAATCGTTCTCTCGGCCGCGCACGACGCGATTCGCCGGGCGGCCCGCGCCACCCTTGTCGCCCGTGAGTCCGCTTCAGGACGGAACTCCGCCTTCCGGTTCGGCGACGAACTGGTGGATAAAGCCTCCGGAAACCTGACACCGGAGGGACAGAGCACGGTGGAAAAGATCGTCGCCTCCCTTCAACTCCTCAACGGACCGGCGCGAATTCGATGCTCGGAGGCGACTGCGGCCGTTGTCCGGCGCGCTCTGGTCAACGGCGGAGTGCCTGAAACCCGAATCGTCTTCGTCAGATAGCGGAACCGCTGGCAATCCGGCTGTCCCCGGGGCAAGCTCTTCGGGCCGTGACGAAACACTCCCGGTCCTTCCCATGCTCGTTTCAACTGTCAAGGGAAATCATTTTCAGAGCCCGGATAACTAGTAGAACCACTAAACCGGAATTCGGTTCCGTCCGTCTATGTGTTCGTGCTCAGCGGCCCGATGAGCCAGCTGAACCCAAGGAGAGGTTCTTATGAGAAAGTTACTTGCTTTTGGATTAGCCGTAGCCCTCAGTGGCGTTTGGTCATTAGCTTCAGTGGAAGCCGGGCAGGTGAACCGTGGAGATCGAATCTGTCTCTACGAAAATGCCAACTACCAGGGCTGGGAATCCTGCTTCGTTCCCGGCGATCAAGTCCCCGATATGAAGGGACACAACAACAAGGTGTCGTCCATTCGGGTGTACGGCCGCGCCCGGCTGGAAGCGTTTGATGAGAAGGATTTCAAAGGCGCCCAGATGCAGGTTTCGGGCGATATTGCCGATCTGACTCAGCGCCCGATGCCGCGGGTTGGCGTCATCCCGAGGACATGGAACGACAGTATCGAATCATTGCGTATCTCCGGACCGGCAGCCACCGCCAGCACGCCGACGACTCCCGGCAACACCGGCAACAACGACCGCAATAATGACCGGAACAATGACCGCAACAACGATCGGAACAACGATCGCAACAACGATCGGAACAATGACCGGAATAACGACCGGGTCGCTGCCAATCGGCCTCGGGAACCGCGGGAAGGCGTCTGCGTCTACGAG
>DASUFH010000062.1:0-5846 GCA_036274645.1 Terriglobia bacterium | reverse complement strand
CGCGCGAATTATTTGGGGTCTGTCCCCGAAATTCCTTCCCCGCAGGCTGCTACACTGTCGCGCGATGTCTGTGCCGTTTCTCGATCTGAAAGCCCAATACGCCACCATCCGTGACGAGGTTGAATCGGCCCTCCGCCGCGTCGTCGAATCCCAGCACTTTATCCTTGGACCGGAAGTCGAGGCCTTCGAACAGGAGATCGCCGCGTATTGCGGAACCCGCTTTGCCATCGGCCTCTCCTCCGGTACCGACGCGCTCCTCGCCGCGCTCATGGCTGCCGGCGTCGGGCCGGGCGATGACGTCCTGACGTCTCCCTATACCTTCGTGGCCACGGCCGGCGTCATCGCGCGTCTGGGCGCGCGTCCGGTATTCGTCGACATCGACGCGGATACCTTCAACATCGCTCCGGACCAGATCGCTTCGCGCGTTACGCCGCGCGCGCGCGCCATCATTCCCGTTCACCTGTTTGGCCGCATGGCCGACATGGACGCCATTACCGCTATCGCGCGAGCCCACGAGCTGACCGTCATCGAAGACGCGGCCCAGGCCATCGGCGCCGAACGTCAGGGCCGACGCGCCGGATCCATCGGCGACATGGGCTGCTTCAGCTTCTATCCAACGAAGAATCTCGGCGGATTCGGCGACGGCGGTCTCGTGACCACGAATGACGCCGCTCTGGCCGAACGGCTGAAGCTGTTGCGTAACCATGGTTCGGCTTCGCTCGGCAGCAAGTACGAATACCGGATCATCGGCGGAAACTTTCGCCTCGACGCCATTCAGGCGGCGGTGCTGCGCGTCAAACTGCGCCATCTGGACGCCTGGACGGAACGCCGGCGGGAAAACGCCCGGCAATATGCGGCGCTCCTCCATAACGTCGATGGGCTGCAGCTTCCGGCGGAACGGGACGGCGAGCGGCATGTCTTCAACCAGTTTGTCGCGCGGAGTTCCCGGCGTGACGCGCTGCGCGAATTTCTTCGCTCGCGCAACGTCGGCAGCGATGTGTATTATCCGCAGCCGTTACATCTGGCGCCGTGCTTCAGCGCTTTCGGGGGTAGGCCAGGGGACTTTCCGGAAAGCGAGCGCGCGTCGATTGAAAGTATCGCGTTGCCGATCTACCCGGAACTGACATCCCAGATGCTGGAGCGCGTGGCCGCTGCCGTCCGCGAAGGCGCGCGCGCCGGTTGAGCGGGGCCCGATTGTTTGCTCTGGTGAGTTGAGTGGGCCCGCTTGTTTGCTCTGGTGAGTTGAGTGGGCCCGCTCGTTTGCTCTGGTGAAAGGAATCTTCTGACATGCGTCTGCAAAGCTTTGCCGGCATCATCGTGTTTCTCGCCATCGCGTGGGCCTTCAGTGAAAAACGCCGGGGCGTCCGCCCCAAGACCATCGTTGCCGGTGTGGCGCTCCAGTTTGTCATCGCGGCGATCCTGCTGTACTTCCCGGTCTTCCGTAAGACCCTGTTTCCGGCGCTGAACGGCATCGTGCTGGCGCTGGACGCGGCGACTCGAGCCGGCACGTCGTTCGTGTTCGGATACCTTGGCGGCGGACAGTCGCCCTTCAACGTTCAGGACGCCGGCTCCAGTTTCATCCTGGCGTTTCAGGCTTTGCCTCTGGTCCTCGTGATCGGCGCTCTTTCCGCGCTCCTGTTCTACTGGAAGATCCTTCCTTATGTCGTGCGGTTCTTTTCCTTCCTCCTGCAGAAGAGCATGAACGTCGGCGGCGCGCTGGGCCTCGGCGCATCCACGACGATATTCCTCGGCATGGTTGAAGCGCCGCTGGTGATCAAGCCCTACCTGAACAGGATGTCGCGCAGCGAGCTGTTTTCGCTGATGACTGTGGGCATGACCTGTATCGCCGGCACCGTGATGATTCTTTACGCCACGATTCTGGCGAACGTCATTCCCGACCCGCTGGGCAACATTCTCGTGGCGTCGTTCATCCATGTGGCTGCCGCCATCACCATCGCCAGGATCATCGTTCCGGAAAGCGGCGAAGAGACCGCCGGCAGCCTCATGCCCGAGCGAACAGCGTCCAGTTCGATGGACGCCATCGCGCAGGGTACGTTCGATGGACTTCGCCTGTTGCTGAACATCATCGCCATGCTCGTTGTCATGGTGGCTCTGGTGGAGCTCGCAAACGTCATCCTGAAACTGGCGCCGGCGGTTGGCGGCGAGCCGCTGACTCTGCAACGGCTGCTCGGCTTCATCATGGCGCCGGTGGTGTGGCTCTTTGGAATTCCCTGGTCGGAGGCCCAGACAGCGGGATCGCTCATGGGAACGAAGACCATCCTCAACGAATTGCTCGCGTTCCTGCAGATGGCGGGACTGCCCGAAGGCGCGCTGGATCCGCGCAGCCGGATGATCATGATTTACGCGCTGACCAGTTTTGCGAATTTCGGCAGCCTGGGAATTCTCATTGGCGGCCTGGGCAGCCTGGCGCCGGAGCGTCGCGACGAGGTCGTCAGCCTGGGGATGAAAGCCCTGCTGGCCGGGACGCTGGCCACCTGCATGTCCGGCGCGGTGATCGGGGCGCTTGTCTGAGTTCCCATGACAGTCTCGTATCTTGCACATTTGAGTCATATTCCTCGCCTGCTTGTAGGGGCGGTCTATGACCGCCCCTCTCTGAAATTGCGAAACAAGGTAGGGACCGGTAGAGAAGAGGCAGGCTCCCGGGTCACCCGGTGTGCGGCGCCGGGCGGCTTGTAGTAGACTCACCCATTCCCAGGAGACACACATGAAAAGAATGTTTGTCGGCTTTATTTTCCTGCTCTTCGGCGCGACGGCCTTTTCGCAGCGGCCGTCGGATCCCACCCTGCTCATCAAACAGGAAGGGCCCGCGTTGAACTACGCCAGCGTCCCCAACGGACTGACGTTTCCGGAAGGCGTCTCGATGGGATTGCCTGGCGACCTCGAGTTCGATGGCAAGGGCCACTTGTGGGTCGTGAGCCGGCCGGGTCAGGGAGTCAATACGGGAACGGTCGTGGAGTTCGACGAAAACGGAAAGTATCTCCGATCGTTTGGTCAGGGTGTGTTCGGTAATCGCCCGCACGGGATTCACCTGGATTCCGACAACAACATCTGGATCTCCGACGCGAGCAGCCACATCGTGGTCAAGATGGACCAGCAGGGAAAGGTCCTGCTGACGCTGGGAACCAAGGGACAGGCGGGCGAATGGGATGAGGCGGCCGGCACGCGTCTGCTGCGCGAGCCCAACGACGTGGCGTTCGGCCGCAATGGCGATGTCTTCCTCGCTGAAGGGCACACACCCGGCGCGAACGGTCTTCCGCGGGTCCTCAAGTTTGACCGCACCGGGAAGTTCATCAAATCCTGGGGCGGGAGGGGCACGGAGCCCGGCAAGTTCGTGGTGGCGCATGGAATTTCGATTGACGGCAAGGGTCTTGTCTGGGTGACGGACCGTGAGAATTCCCGCATTCAGATCTTCGATCAGGATGGGACCTTCGTCCGCCAGATCAAATATGCCGGCCTGCCCTGCAGCATGCTGATCCGCAAGGATGGCATCACGATGGTGAACGGGTTTACCGGCCAGATCCTGCAACTCGATCTTGAAGGCGCCGTTCTCGGCGTCTACGGCAAGATGGACGAATTCGGCGAAGCGCACAACGTGGCCGTCAGCCCGAAGGGCGAAATCCTGGTCGGCGACGTGACCAAGGGCATCCTGAAGTTCGTCAAGAACTAACCTGGGAGCGCGGTTCCGGCCGCGCTCCATCTTGTTCGGCTCTCACAGGGCGGAGAAGAACCGCCCCACCTTCTCTTTGTACTCCCCGCGGTTCACGCTTTCGACATGATCCGCTCCATCGACCAGCCACAATTGCGCGGTTATGCCGGCCGCGTCGCGGAGGCGCACGCTTTCGGTATAAGAGATCAACCGGTCTGCGGTTCCGTGAATGAACAGGAGCGGGCGATTCCGTAGGGACCCGACAACATCTACTGGACGGCGCCGGTCCAGGTCGACGCCGGTCCAGACCCATCCCCAGAAGCGAGCGAGGTCCCACACGACCGATCCAAGCGGTCCGATGGGGCGCAGCATTCCCATTCTGGCGACACTCTCCACGCTGGTAAACGACGAGTCGATAACGATGCGATCGAAGATGCCGTACTTCGCCGCAGCGGTGATGACCGCCGCGCCGCCCATGGAATAACCCATGGCAAAGACTGGACGGTCCGGCTTGTTGGTTCGAATCCAGTCGTAGGCGGCCTTGACGTCATCGGCTTCGTTGAAGCCCAGTGTTGTCGTCCGGCCGTCACTTTCGCCGTGGGCGCGGAAATCCAGCGAGAGCACGTCGTAGCCGAGATCGTGAGCGACGATGGCGGCAGGAAGGAAGTTTCCTTTATCGGCATTCAGACCGTGGGCCACGAGAACAATGGGCCTTTGCCGCCCCCTGGCAGGAATGTACCAGGCGGCCAGACGCAGACCCGCCGAAACGAAAGAGACATCCTGGTAATCCACTCCCCAGTCGCGCGGGGTCTGGGTCGTGATGACACGTTGCGGATGTAGCTGCAGGGTTGCCAGGAGAAGGGGAAAGACGGCGGTGGGCAGAACCAGCGCGTAGATTCCGTGCCGTGCGACGCGGTTCGGCCATCGTCCGGCGGCAAACAGCCGCCGGAGCCCGGACCGCAGCGCGGTATCGAAGAGAACGAGCGCCACAACGACAGACGCGAATGCCGGCCCATCGAAGACGAGATCACGCAGCGGATAGCGTCCGCCCAGCGCCGCTGCCGTGATCCAGCCGCGGGCTGCGGCCAGGACGATAGCCACCGCGGCGTAGGTGATCAGCCGTTTTGTCAGCGATCCGGCGCGCCGTTCTGAAACAGGCATGTGTCTTGAGGGACCCCACACGAAGTCTGGCGGTTCAGTTCCGAATACGATTCCGGATTGGCGCATCGCCCGCGCCATGGATATACTCCCGCCACCGATTTGAAAGGGCTGGTTCTGAAAGGAGTCGTGATGAGTGCTTCACGTGTGATCTCTGTCGCTGGCTGCGTCGCGCTGTTCGTTCCCCTGGCGCTGGGTGTAATGGGCGCGGGAGCGCAACGGGGAGCGGGAGCCCAGCGGGGTGCGGGAGCCCAGCGGGGCGCGGGAGCCCAGCGGGGTGCGGGAGCCCAACGGGGCGCGGGAGCGCAACGCGGCGCCGGGGCAGCCGACGCCGGTCAGGCAGCCCAGCCTGTCGGCCTGATTCGCAATGAAGCCGGCGCGTATCCGGGATACACGCTGCTTTCTCCACTCCAGTCCACATCGACCTTCCTCATCGATATGGAGGGCAAAGTCGTCAAGCGCTGGGTCACCGATTCCACGCCGTCGAGCCTGGCGTACTTCCTCGAAAACGGCGACATCGTGCGCTCGGGAATGGCCGCGGACGCGCCGTTTGGACGGACCGCGGGCGGCGGCGGCAAGATGCAGGAGTTCAACTGGAACGGAGACCTGGTATGGGACTATGCGTTCGGCACGGCCGATGTTACGCAGCACCATGACTTCACCCGGCTTCCCAACGGCAACATCCTGATGGTCATCAAGGAGCGGAAAACCGCCGACGAGGCGATCGCCGCCGGCCGCATAGCGTCGGCGGTTGAGGGTTCCGTCGTGCAGCCCGACGGCCTCATCGAGATCCGGCCGGTCGGGAAGAATGGCGCTGAAATCGTGTGGCAATGGCGCCTCTGGGATCACCTGATCCAGGATAACGACAAGGATAAGTCGAACTACGGCGATGTGGCCGCGCACCCGGAACGCATCGATGTCAACTTCCTCGTCACCGCCGGGAGACGCGCGCAGCCGGATTGGACCCACTTCAACGCCGTGGCGTACAACGCGGAACTGGATCAGGTTGCCATCAGCCTCC
>DASUFH010000061.1:0-13309 GCA_036274645.1 Terriglobia bacterium | reverse complement strand
CAGCAGCGCGATCTCAAACGATTCGGCGGACACCGGCGTGTCGGAATCGAGGTAGGAGCCGCCCTGGGCAATGTGCGCGCGAATGGCGTCGATCATCTCCATGGAGTGGCAGCGGGCCAGATCCTGTTCTGTTGCCGGCTGCGGCCGGACGCGGCGCAACGCTGGTTGCAGCGCGCCGTCGTCGGTAATGGCTTCGAGGATGCATTCCAGTCGCTCCGGTGTCTCAAAGTGACCGGGTCCGGTGTCGTGCCGCAGATAGGCGGAGTCATAGATAAGCGTCGCAGTCATGGTGTCTAAGTTTTGAGCATACCTGAAACGCGGAACCAAGTCGTGTCCTGGACAGGCTTTGACGCGCGCAGGACCGGTCTGGAACACTTTAAATATGAGATCCGGAAGTCCATCCGTCCCGGCCGCGCGAATCCGCCGGATCAATTCGGGCGCCGTGCGAGGCGATCACGACTACGTCCTCTACTGGATGACCGCATATCGACGGGTCCGCTGGAATTTTGCTCTGGAGCGGGCTGTCGCATGGGCCGGTGAACTGCGCGTGCCGCTGCTCATTGTCGAGGGACTGAATTGCGACTATCCGTGGGCAAGCGACCGGATCCACGCGTTTGTGCTTGAGGGCATGCTGGAGAATGCGGCCGCGCTCGATGGTTTGCCCGTCACCTACTGTCCGCTGATCGCCCGCGGCAAAACCCGGGACCGCCGCATCGACAGTTTCCTTGAGCGGGCCGCCGTTGTCGTGACGGATGACTTCCCGGCGTTCGTCATACCCCGCTGGACGGAGATCATGGCGAGCCGGTCTCCGGCGCTGGTCGAATCGATCGATTCGTCGGGGCTGCTGCCGGTACGGGTCGCCTCCCGGGTCTTCGAAACGGCGCACAGTTTCAGACGGTTTGTGCAACAGGAACTGCCCGCGCATCTGGGGTGGGCTCCGGTCGAAAATGTCCTCGCCGGCGCGGAATTGCCACGCCTTTCCCGGCGGGACAGTGACGCGATATTCGCCCAAGAGTCGCGCGCCGCGCTGGGCGCCGGCAAACCGCCTCTGGCAACGCTGCCCATCGACCACTCCGTGCCGCCGGTGGAAGGAACCGTGGGCGGAAGTCGCGCGGCCGGCGAGCGGCTTGCGGCGTTTCTCGAGAACGGCCTGCCGGGCTACGCGGATCACCGCAACGAGATCGCCTCCAGCCGCGCCAGCGCGCTGTCGCCCTATCTTCATTTCGGCCATATCTCCAGTCACGAGATTTTCAACGTGCTGGCGCGCCGGGAACGCTGGCGTCCGGAACGTCTGGGGCCGGCCAAAGGGGGAAGCCGGACCGGATGGTGGGGCATGGGGTCGGACTCCGAAGCCTTCCTCGATCAGCTGGTCACGTGGCGGGAACTCGGTTTCAACCGGTGCGCGGCCGGACCCGGGTACGACCAGTACTCTTCGCTTCCGGAGTGGGCGCGGAAAACGCTCGAGCGTCACGCCTCCGACCCTCGGGAATACGTCTATTCCCTCGATCAGTTCGAAAGCGCCGCCACGCACGACCCGCTGTGGAATGCCGCCCAGCGCGAGCTGACCGAAGAAGGGCGCATCCACAACTACCTGCGCATGCTCTGGGGAAAGAAGATCCTGGAATGGTCGGCGACGCCCCAGGAGGCGCTCGCGACGATGATCCATCTGAATAACAAGTACGCGCTGGATGGCCGCGACCCGAACTCGTATTCGGGCATCTTCTGGATTCTCGGACGCTACGATCGGCCCTGGGGGCCGGAGCGCCCGATATTCGGCACGGTCCGTTACATGTCTTCGGCGAACACCGCGCGTAAGCTGAACGTGCGCGCTTACCTGGAGCGCTACGGAAGGGAGGCCGCATGAAAGGACTTGCCGTGCCGCGCGCCAGCAGGGAAGAAAACCCCGTTCCGCGTGTGCGCGTGGGCATCTCTTCCTGCCTCCTGGGCGCCTGTGTCCGTTTCGACGGCGGGCACAAGCGCGATCCATTTCTCACCGATTCATTTGGGAAATACGTCGAGTGGATTCCGGTCTGCCCGGAAGTCGAGATGGGGCTGGGAGTCCCGAGGGAAACCCTGCGCCTCGTCGAGAGAAACGGCGCCGCTCGAATTGTGGCGCCCGCGTCTGGAAAGGATCACACCCGCGCCATGTCGGAATGGGCCGGCGAACGCCTGCGCCAGCTGGATAAGGAAGGCCTGTGCGGCTACGTGCTGAAGCGCGGTTCGCCCAGTTGCGGCCTGGAACGCGTCCGCGTTCATCACGCCAACGGACAGGTGACGAAGGATGGTCAGGGCGTTTACGCGTCGCATCTCGTTGCCGAGTTTCCTCACTTGCCGATCGAAGAGGAAGGGCGCCTCAACGATCCACGCATCCGGGAGAACTTTGTTTCGCGGGTGTTTTCCTACCAGCGCTGGAAGACCCTCTGCAGCGAGGGCGCAGCGCTCTCGTCATTGATGACATTCCATGCGCGGCACAAGTACCTGCTGATGTCGCGCAATCAGGCGGGCGCAAGCCGCTTGGGCGCGCTGCTCGGACAGTGGCGCTCGCCGGAGGTCGGTTGTGTCTACGCCGAATACATCCAGGGCTTTATGGATGTGATGGCGCACACGCCGTCGCGGCGCGGCCACACCAATGTGCTGCGCCATCTGGCAGGCTATTTCAGCGAAAGACTTGGCCCCGACGACCGGGCGGAACTTACTGAATCGATCGAACGGTATCGCCGGGAGCTCCTCCCGTTGATCGTTCCGGTAACGATGGTGCGTCATTATGTGCGCCAGTTTCAGATCGCCTATCTGCAGGATCAGATCTATCTGGATCCGCACCCGCATGAGCTGATGCTGCTCAACGAATTGTGAAGGTCCCCCGTCCGTTTGTCGGGGCGGTCTACGACCGCCCGGTGTTTCGGCCAAGGAAATCCCTTGAGGTCATAGAAGATTCATTCTGAAACGCTGGGCGGTCATAGACCGCCCCTACAAATGCGTTACTGGAGGTGGGCGGCCTTGTAATGTTCAGCGAGGACGTCGACGCCCCAGTCGTTGCGCAGATCGCGCCACACCGAATGGATGTGGTTGGCGCCGTTCTGGGTGTTGTCGTATTCGATCAGGAAAACCGGGCTTTGCACGCGGTAGTAATGCGCTTGACCGCGGGTTTCCGTTCCGATCCAGGTGAAATAGACACTGTCGAGGCCGTTCTTCCGGATGGCGTTCATCGTGTCGGTCGCCGCTTCCGCCGCGTTGCGATTGGCGTATTCACTGATGAGGCTGAGGAGCAGGTCCTTCTGTTTGGCGTTCATCTTCGATCCCGGCAGGCCGGTGGGCGCTCCGATTTCCGCTTTCCGCGTGTTGCCCGTGATGATTTCGTTGGGCGCGGCGCCGGCGAGAATGGCGGTCTTCTTCTGATCCGCATCGAGTGAAGCGAGCAGGTCGCGTCCGAGATCTTCTTCGGGGCCGAGGGCGCGGAGTCCTTTACGCGGCCCATCGCGCACTTCGGCGGGATTGGAGCCAAGGAAGGTCGGCGTTGAGGCTACAAACTTACCCTTGTCCATCGTGACGTTCACGGACATGTGATGGCCTTCCAGGCGCCAGCCCCACGCGCCCGTGTTGGAGGGTTCGCCGAAGATCGTGATGTAGTGGAGTTCCGGGTCGCGGTTGAATCCGCCGCCGCCACCTCCACCGCCGCGACCACCGCCCGCGCCGCCTCTGGCCCCGGGCGCGCCGCCCCGTCCGCCGCGACCGCCGGCGGCTCCACCTCCACCGCCGCCGCCCTGCTCCTGGATCCGCAGGACGTCTTCGAGGCTCATGATCGTGGTGGCCTTCTGAAACCCGCTCTGACCGAGCGCGGCGCTGACCATGGCGAAAGCCAGGCGCTGCTGATAAGGCTGCATTTCCTTGAACGTCAGGCCATTGCGTTCCCGGGGAATGAACCACCAGTTCATGCGTTCTTCATCGGTAAAGGGGTACCGGACCCTGGCGGCCTGTTCCGGCGTCAACGACACCAGAAAGTTGTTGGTGGCCGACACGAGGTCCGGCACGGTCTGGGCCTGATAGCAGGTGATTGCCGCGCCCGCGATGACAAGGCAAGCCATCACCATGATGCGATTGGGTCTTTTCATCGTGTCCTCCGGATGCGGCCAATCATACGCTCTAATTTTCCCCGACGATGTTCAGGATTTCGCGATATCCCGATTCGGTGAGAGCCGAGACCTTGGCGTACCAGGCCTGCCACTCGGGGTTCGACATCACCGCTTTTCCGCCGCTTTCAAATTCCGCCAGCGATTCGAACGTGCTTTCAAACACCACGGTATAAAATTGGCCGACGATGTCCGTGAGGACTCGGGACGATTTGGCTGGATAGCCGAGCTTGGTGGCGAGCGCCAGGCCCTCTTTCCACAACGGCGTCGCCTCTTTGGCTTTGCCGAACTTCAGACGAAACACACTTCTGACGAGAATCATCGCAACCTCCACGTAAAGTCTGTTGTCGAAAGGATCCCTATTCCGATAATCGGTCAGGGCCGGCGCTTCATGCGTTTGAGCGTGGCCGCGGGGATGCGCGCGTCTTTCAGCCGCTCAATGTTGTAATACGCCGCGGCGGCCGCGATCAGCGTGCCCATCAGCCAGCCGAGCGCCAGGGGGGAAAACCCTTCGGCGCGGTAGTACGACAGGGTCAGGAAAAGTCCCACCAGCGCCGCCACTACCAGCACGATCACCAGAATCATCCGGTAGGCCAGTGTCTGCGCGAATGGAATGACGCCGGACTTCTTCTTGATCTTGATACGGCCCATGGCGGCCTATTATGTCAAACCTGGTTCTCGGACGTACAACCGGTTCGCGGCCCGGCGCCCATGAGCGCATCGAGTTCGCGCAGGACCTCCTCGGCTTGGCCCTGGATTTTGATGTCGACGAGGTCGGATTCCGGCGTGTCTTCCAGGTTGATTTCGACCGTGAACGCGCCCTGTCTCCGGGACTGATGCGTGAGTCCGGCTGCCGGATATACCAGCGATGACGTGCCGATCGTGAGAAACACATCGCAGGCCGTGGCGGCCTGCGCAGCGCCGATGACCTGCGGATCGAGCGATTCGCCGAACCAGACAACGGCCGGACGGACCAGAGCGCCGCAGTGCGGGCAGGCTGGCGGTAGCTGCGGCAGCGACGCGCGGTCATCACGCCAGTCGTTTCGGCCGTTGGGGCAGCGGTTGCGGCAGCGGACATGCCAGATTGAACCGTGCAGGCGGAGGAGGCGCCCGGCGCCGGCGCGTTCGTGCAGGCCGTCGACGTTTTGCGTGATGAGCGTGAAATGCGGCCATTCGCGGGTCCAGCGCGCGAGGACGTCATGGGCCGCGTTGGGCGCAACCCCGGCGATGATTCCGCGCCGCCAGTTGTACCACTCCCAGACGAGTTTCGGGTCCCGGTCGAAGGCTTCGGGTGTGGCCAGGTTTTCAGCTTTGACCTGACTCCATACGCCGCCCGCGCCGCGAAAGGTGGGAATACCGGAAGCCGCGGAAACCCCGGCGCCCGTGAGCGCCGTAACGCGCCGGGCGTTGAGGAGACGTTCCGCAACGGTGGAGATGGGGTTTTGATTCATGGGTTGGAAGCGGCGTGATTGGTTACTGCAGCGGGCATGCATTTGTAGGGGCGGTCATAGACCACCCCTACAATGCTGGCGGGGAACCAAAATCAGGGCCCTGTCGCGAAACTATTGTCCGCGTCCGCCGGGGCCACCCGGTCCACCAGGAGCGCCAAACCCGCCGGGGCCACCCGGTCCACCAGGAGCGCCAAATCCGCCGGGGCCACCCGGTCCACCAGGAGCGCCAAACCCGCCGGGGCCTCCTGGTCCGCCAGGCCCACCGAATCCACCGAACCCACCGGGCGCGCCGCCGGCATTGTTCTGTGCAGGGGTTGGGTTTTCCAACTTGCCGTCCAGAGCGTACACATACAACCGGGGCAGTACCGGCGCGGGCGCGCCGGGCGTGGCCGTCGGCGCGGCGCCGCGACCGCCGGCGCCGCCAGGACCAAACCCACCGCCGCCGAATCCGCCGCGCTGTCCGGATCCGGATCCGCCGGCCAGGGCAATGTATTGTTTGCCGTCGAGCATATATGTCATCGGCGGGCCCATGCCGCTGGCCTGATTGGTTGAGGTTTCGAACAGTTTCTCGCCGGTGTCGGCGCGATAGGCGAGCAGCCGTCCGTTATTGAGCGACTGGAAAACGATGTTTCCGGCGGTGGCCAGCGCGCCACCTCCGATGCTGCCGCCACCGGAGACCCGCCACTTTTCCTTCTGGGTGGATGGATCAATTGCGATGAGCCAGCTGCCGGTGTAGGCATTGCCCTGCGGATCCTTGGGTCCGATCATCGGCAGTGGCGGGGCCGCAGCCGTCCCGGGCGCCGGACCGGTCGGGACGTTGAATCCCGCCCCGATGGCCGCTCCCGGATCGATAATGCCGCCGGTCGCCGCTCCCGGCGCGGGCGGAGCGCCGCGTCCACCGGGCGCGCCGAAACCTCCAGGCGCTCCGAATCCACCGGGCCCGCCGCGTCCTCCCGCCGGCGCCCCGCCGCCGAATGACGTTCCCATGTTCGCCCGTCCCGGCTGGTATTCGAAGTTGTCGGCGACGCGATACGACATGCCACCGCTGGCAGTGATCGGAATGTAGATCAGATTCGTTTCGGGACTGAACGCCATGGGCGCCCAGTTATGCGCGCCCCCGGGGCCCGGCGAAATCGACACGGATTGGTCTTTCGTGTAGTGAGCTTCGGGGCGCACCATCGGCCGTCCCGTCTTGAGATCGATGCCGCTGGCCCAGTTCACCTGCGCGAACGGCTCGGCGGAAATCACTTTTCCGGTCAGGCGGTCGAGAACGTAGAAGAACCCGTTCTTGTTCGCCTGCATGATGACCTTTCGCGTCTGGCCGTTGATGCGGATGTCGGCGAGTGTCAACTGCTGCACGCTGTCGTAGTCCCAGGAATCTTCCGGCACGACCTGGTAGTGCCACTTGTAGGCGCCGGTGTCAGCGTCAACCGCGATGATCGAGCAGACGTAGAGATTGTCGAGGCCTTTGGACTGCCGAATCTCCGAAGGCCAGGGGCCGCCGTTGCCGGTTCCAAAATAGAAAAGATTCGATTCCGGATCGTAGGCCATGCCGTCCCACGCCGTGCCGCCGCCGCCGAACTTCCACCATTCGCCGCTCCACGTTTTCGCAGCGTCTTCCATGGCCTTGCTCTCGAAACCCTTTTTCGGATCGCCGGGCACCGTGTAAAAGCGCCAGGCCTGCTTGCCGGTTTCGATGTCGTAGGCCGTCACGAACCCGCGCACGGGATACTCCGCGCCCGCATTGCCCACGATGACTTTGCCCTTCGCGACGCGCGGGGCCATCGTCATCGTATAGTCTTCACCCGGCGGCGTCGTCTGGACGCTCCACATTTCCGTGCCTTTTGCGGCGTCGAGGGCAACAAGACGGCCGTCGATCACCGGCACGAGAATCCGGTTCTTGTAGATCGCCACGCCCCGGTTCACGTTGCCGCAGCAGATCTTCGGCTGGGTGGCGGCGCGGTCGACCCTGGGGTCATAGCGCCAGATTTCCCGGCCGGTCCGCGCGTCGAGCGCGTAAACGATGCTCCAGTTCGTGATGCTGTAAAGGACCCCGTTGGACACCAGCGGCGTCGCTTCCTGATTGCCGCCGCCTTGCCCGATTTCATACGTCCACACCAGGCCCAGCCGGCTCACATTGGAGGCGTCGATCTGTTTCAGCAGACTGTAACGTTGTTCCTGGTGGTTCAGCCCATAGGTGAGCCACTCATCGGCGTTGCCGCTCGTGCCGGCCTTCTTCAGCGCGTTGTCGTCGACCGTGCGGTTCTGCAGGCCGAACGCAATCGCAGCCGAGAGAAAGACGCCCAGAGTCAGGAATAGGAACGTGCGGGATTTTTGTGTAGACATGGGGCCTCGGTTTTTCTCCAATTCAAGGATTCGAACTAAAAAACGGTGACGACATCCTACCATTTCATCAACTGGCCCGGACCTTTCCCTGCGGAAGGGGCGGTCAATTTTCGACCGCCCCTTCCGCAGACGCGGCGACGGAAACGGCTATTATCTGAAGCGAATGGGCCTCGAAGAGTACAAACGGAAACGTCGCTTTCACGAGACGCCGGAACCGGAAGGCGCGGTCAAGCGGACACGCGGCATGAGTTTCGTCATCCAGAAACATCGCGCCACACGCCTGCACTACGACTTCCGCCTGGAGATGGAAGGCGTGTTGCGGTCCTGGGCCATTCCGAAAGGTCCCTCGTTCAATCCTGCCGAAAAGCGTCTGGCCGTTGAGACCGAAGACCATCCGATGGACTACGGCGGCTTCGAAGGCGTCATTCCCAAGGGCAACTATGGCGCGGGAAACGTGATCGTCTGGGATCGCGGAACCTACGAGATGGTCGATCCCGACACGCCCGAAGCGGGCTGGAAGAAGGGGAAACTGCACTTCGTTCTGAACGGCGACAAGCTTCACGGTGAGTGGGTGCTGGTGCGCGGCTCACGTGAACCCAAACAGTGGATCTTCTTCAAGGTGCGCGATTCCTTTGCCCGCGCCAACGGCGATATCACTGAAGAGCGGCCCGAATCCGTTGTGTCGGGGGAACAGGTCGAAGACCTGGGCGGCCCGGCGAAGTCCGCCGCCGGAAAGGGACGCGACGGCGCGGTCCGGCGCTGGCACACGCCCATCGAACGGGAACTTGAACAGCGGGGCATGAAGAAGGCGGGCCGCACTCCTTTACCGAAGGACGTGCGGCCGATGCTCGCCACTCTTGGGGAGAAGCCCTTCGACAACGACGACTGGCTGTTCGAATTGAAGCTGGATGGCGTGCGCGCGCTGGTCGTGAAAAATGGCGACAAGCTCGATTTATGGACACGCAATCAGAAGTCGATGACGCGTCGTTTTCCAACGCTGGCTGATGCCTTGCTGGCGCTGCCCGCCAACTCGGCGATACTCGACGGAGAGATTGTCGCCCTGGACGAAGAAGGCCATTCGCATTTCGGACGGATCCAGCCGCGGCTGCATCTTTCGCGGCAGCGCGACATTGCCGAGGCCGACCAGAACATTCCGGTTCACTTCTATGCGTTCGATCTGCTCTACCTGAACGGCCACGATCTCACGTCGTTTCCGGTCGTGGAACGCAAAGCGGTGCTGCGGGCGATCATTCCCGACAACAGCGGCTGGGTCCGGTATCTCGATCACGTCGAAGGCCGCGGCGCGGATTTCTTCAAGGCCGTGGCGCGGCGCAACCTCGAAGGGATCGTCGCCAAGCAGAAATCCAGCGTGTATCGCGAGGGCCGCTCGCGCTACTGGATCAAGATCAAAACCCACAACGTCGACCGGTTCGTGGTTGGCGGCTTCACGCCTCCGGAAGGATCGCGCAAAGGGTTTGGCGCGCTGCTGCTGGGTCTCTACGATCGCGAGGGACGCCTCGTTTATGTCGGGCGCGCCGGAGGCGGCTTCGATGACCGGATGCTTGCCGAGACCACGCGCCGGTTGCGGCCTCTTGCGATCAAGCGCTCTCCGTTTGTCGACGTTCCGGCGGAGATTCGCAAGGCGTCGTGGGTTCGTCCCGAACTGGTCTGTTCGGTTCGCTTCGGCGAGTGGACGAGCGACCGGAAACTCCGCACGCCGATTTTCCAGGGATTCGTAGACGATGTGGATCCGCGCGAGTGCGCTCTGGAGACGGCTTTGCCGGCAAAGTTGGGTCGAGCCGGTGACGAAGATGATCCTCCACCTGCCGCGCCGCCGGAAAAGACGCGCACGAAACTCACCAATCTCACCAAGATCTTCTGGCCGGAGGATGGCTACACGAAGGGCGATCTCATCGCTTACTACGATCGGATCGCGCCGGCGATCCTGCCGCATCTGCTGGACCGGCCGCTCGTGTTCAAGCGGTATCCCAACGGTATTCACGGGGAGTATTTCTACCAGAAGGATGCGCATGAATACACGCCGGACTGGGTACGGACGGTGACGCTCTGGTCGCCCGACGTCGAGCGCAACATCCGGTACTTCGTGGGGAGCGACCGGGAGCAGTTGCTCTACATCGCGAACATGGGCGCGATCACGCAGAATCCCTGGAGCAGCCGCCTGCAGTTTCTGGACAGGCCGGATTTCATCATCTTTGATCTGGATCCCGTCGAGGCGCCATATCCGGTCGTCCAGGAGGTGGCGCTGGAGGTGAAGGCAGCGCTGGACGAACTCGAGATGCGCGCGTATCCGAAGACGTCGGGCGCGTCGGGTATTCACGTGTACCTGCCGATTCTCGAGAATCGATTCACCTACGACGATGTGCGCGTGTTTGCGGAGGCGGTGGCGTCCATTGTGGTCGCGCGCCGGCGGGATATCGCGACCATCGAACGCGTCGTGCGCAAGCGGAAGAAGGGCGTGATCTATGTGGATTACCTCCAGAACGTGCGGGGGAAAACCGTTGCGTCGGTCTATTCGCCACGGGCGGAAATCGGAGCGCCGGTGTCCACGCCGCTCACCTGGGAGGAGATTCGCCGTCCGCTGGATCCGAAGGATTACAACATCCGGACGGTGTTTCAGCGGCTGGACCGGATGGGGGAAATGTTCAGGCCCGTGCTGACGGACCGGCAGGATATCAGCCCGTTTTTGAAAGCGTTGAGAGCGAAAAAGTGAGCCATCTGGCGTCCCCGCCTGCATGCAGGGGCGGTTTATGACGCCCGGGGTTTCGGAGTGAATTTGTTTGAGCGTCGGGCGGTCATGGACCGCCCCTGCAAGTTTGAGCCAATCTCCCACCTCTTTCACCTGACGCTTGTAACCGACCGCCCTTTTGTGGCTAAGTGATCGGCTTCGAGGATGACGTTGAACATGACCGAAAGTCTCTCTGCCTACCGCCCGGACTTTTCTCCGGGTTCCTGGTCCGCCCGGGATCTGCACTATCTGGAAGCGTTCGCCAGCAATCCGTCGAGTCTGGTGTGCGTGTTGCGCAATCTGCCCCCGGAAATCGCCGGCGCATTGTGTTCCCGCGCGAGCCGGGCCACAGGCTCGTTGCTGGAAGTGCTGCTGCGCGAGTACATCGATCCGATCGTCAAGGGGGACGACAGGGAACTGGCCCGCGAACTGGAAGAAACGGTCGTGTTCCTGCGGGAACACGGGTTCAAGAACATTCTGAACAACCAGCGCGCGCAGGCGTTCTACGCCAAGTGGCTTTCCCAATATGGCGACGACTCGATTGCGCAGATTACCGGCGCGCACGTTGTGGTCTGGGGCGTGTCGCAGGTGGCAATGAAGTTCATCGAAGACCAGCGCGTCGGGCTGGAGCCGATCGAGAAGTCCACGCGGTATGTGAGTTTCGGCGCGAAGCACAACGGCCGGTATCTCTACTACATTCCGAAACCCGATCTGGAGCGTCACGGCGCGCTCAACGACTACACCCGGACGCTGGATTTTCTCTTCGATACGTACGTTCGCCTGCTGGATCCGCTGCAGCAGTGGCTGCGCGAGAACTACGATGACAAGCCCTCCGCCCTCGAGAAAAAAGCCTTCGACACGCTCCGCGGCCTGTTGCCGATGGCGACGCTGGGCCAGGTGGCGTTTCGCGGGAACGCCCAGGCGTTCGAATACCTGATCAATCGCACGGCCGGCCACAGTCTGGGCGAGCTGCGCTGGTTCGCGTCCGAGCTGAAGGCCGGGCTGGATGACGAGATCCCATCGCTGCTGCTTCGAGTCACCGATGAGAAGTCGCGCGCCTACCAGACGTATCTCACGCGCCGATACGAAAACGTGCGGGAACGCCTGGGCTCCCCCTCGCTGGAAGTCATCATGCGGCCGGAAGTCCGGCTGGTGGAATTCGATCCGGAAGCGGAAACGAAGATCCTGGCGGGGATCGTCTTTCAGCAGACGCATTCCAGCTGGGAAAGCGCGCTCGAGATGTGCCGCTCGCTCAGCGAGGAAGGGAAGCGCGATCTGCTGGAGCGCTATCTGCCCAACCGGACCGAGCGCTGGTACAAGGTGGGGCGCGCTTTCGAGAACGCCTATCTGCGGTTCGAAATCGTCATGGACATCGGCTCCTACCGCGATCTGCACCGCCATCGCATGATGACGCAGGAGCGGCAGAACTTTTCCACACACCATGGCTACAACGTGCCCACCGAAGTGGACCAGGCCGGCCTCGGAGGTCCGTACCGCGAGGCTCTGGACCGGGCCGCCGTGTTGTTTGCCCGTCTGACGGCGTTCGACCGTGATCTCGCGCAGTACGCGGTTCCGCTGGGATACCGCATGCGCTTTTACCAGTGGCAGAACTTCCGGCAGTTGTTCTGGGAAGCGGAACTGCGAACGGTGTCTCAGGGGCATCCGGATTACCGCTGGATCGAGCAGGAGAAATACCGGCTTGTGCGCGAGAAATTCCCGCTTCTTGCCGGCTACATGCTGGTCGATACACGCGACTACGCGATTGCCCGCCGCGGCGTGGAAGAACAGATTTCCAACAAGGAAAAGCGGATCCGGGAACGTCTGCAGGGGAACTGACTGCGGGGACCAGCAATACTCACGTGCGTCAATGGAGCGGGCGCGCTCTGACAGGTCTTAGCCCAGCGCTTCGAGCGCGCCCTGGAGTTCGCCTTCGGTGTGGGAGTCTCCGGCTTTGGACGCGACGGCGATGCCGTCGCGGAACGCCTGGGCGGCTTCGCGCTCCATACCCATCGTCCGGTAGAGCTGGCCGAGTTGAAGGTAGGTCGCGACGTAGCCGGGATCGTTCCGGCGCACGGTTTCGAACTCACGCCGGGCGTCTTCATTTCGGGCGATCTTGACGTACTCCAGAGCGAGGGCGTATCGCGAAAAGGAATCGTTGGGGTCGTCTTGAAGAAAACCGGTCAGGATCTCGATGCGATTCATAGCTCCGCCCATTTGCCGTCGCCTTCCCAGACCTTGAGCGAGTAGCGGAACGTCAACCGTTCCCTGAACCGCTCATGCAGGAGGGCGCAGATGTTTTCGACCGAAGGGTAGTCGAGCGTGTCGTTCCACGACCGGTGGTCGTAGGTGGCCAGAATCTCGCGGACGACCGTCTTGAGATCTGAAAAGTCGATGACCATCCCGTCTTTGACCGGGCCTTCAACAACGATTTCAATCTTGTAGGTGTGTCCGTGGAGCGTGCCGCACTTGGAGTGACCGGGCAGAAAATGCGCGCAGTCGATGTGCTCGACAATGCCAACCTTCATGCTTCAGGGGAGGAAGCATAGCATATCGAGACGAAGGCGTTCCGCGCTTCGTTCCAAATGGGACACTTTGGAACGAAACGCCACGGGAACGTTGCGCTACGAATTTTTGAGGAT